>CAYFPT010000249.1:0-1505 GCA_964345065.1 uncultured Bordetella sp. | reverse complement strand
GGGGGCGCTTTAAAAGCCAGAACGCACCCATTACCATCTCGACCCGCAAGGGCGATGTGATCTTTGATACCGATGAGCATCCCAAGGCGACAAGCCTGGAGGCGCTCGCTAAGATGAAGCCCGCATTTAAAAAAGATGGCACGGTGACTGCCGGCAACGCCTCAGGCATTAATGATGGCGCATCATTTTTCGTTCTGGCCGAGGCCAAGGCCGCTGCCAGCGCGGGCTATAAGCCAATCGCCCGATTGGTGAGTTACGCCGTTGCCGGCGTGCCGAATGAAATCATGGGCGAAGGCCCCATCCCGGCTTCAAAAATCGCGCTGCAACGCGCGGGCCTGGGCTTAGATAAGATGGATGTCATTGAATCGAATGAGGCCTTCGCGGCTCAGGCACTTGCCGTGACCAAGGGCCTGGGCTTGGATCCTGCTAAGACCAATGTCAATGGCGGTGCAATCGCGCTGGGCCATCCGGTGGGCGCATCAGGCGCGGTAATCGCAACCAAAGCGCTGCACGAGCTGCACCGCGTTAACGGCAAATACGCCTTGGTCACCATGTGTATCGGCGGCGGCCAGGGAATTGCCGCGGTATTTGAACGGCTGTAATTAGGTCTTGAGCCCGAGCACCTGCACCCGCTTGTTATGAAAGCGGAGCAGGGCGCTCAGGGTGTGCATGGCTTGCAAGGTGCTGGGTACCTGACCTGACTCAATTTTTTGCTGATCACTCACGCTGGCATAGACCTGGTGCCGCTGGGTCTTGATCATGTCACAGAGGTTCTTGACAACATTTTTCGCCACTGTCGGATTAGTCTTCACAATAATTTCGAAGGCCGGCGCGGGAAGAAACAATAGCTGAGAAATCTCGATGGAATCCACCGAAGCCGATCGGGGCTGGCCATCGATCAAACCGAATTCTCCCACTGAAGCCCCTGGCTCTAAGGTAGCAAGAATCTTGAGCGGCTCGCCATTGGCGGCCGGGAGATAGACACGCAGACGGCCTTTCAAGACAACATAGAGGCCGGTAGGCTTATCGCCAATATGAAAAATGGTGGTGTCAGCCTCGAAGTCCTCGGTCTTGGTGTACTGCATGATCGTCATCAGGTCTGCAGTGCCAAGCCCTCTAAAAAACGAGATGTTTCCGATCGCAGCGGTATCCATAGTGTTAGCGGTTATGGGTAGATGCGATGAGGCATTTATAAACTTAACTCTCTGCGAGCCCTTCGAGCGACGGAATTGGCCCAAGCGCCTTAGCCTTTGGATCGTAACGCTCGTTCGGATTTTTGTCGTCGACTGCCTCACCAATCGTGACACGCGCGTTGCCTTGCCGGCGGGCAGGGGGCGCGTCGACAGACGCCACTGGCTCGGGAACCCTGCGGAGCGCCTCGCCCGCGCGTCCCCGGCTCGCCTGATAGAACTCCCCACGTTCCTCGCGTCGCAACGCATCAGGTCCGAGCTTGCCCTTCTCCAAAGGCGCCTTTAAGTACTCCGCCGGGTGTTGGATGCTGTTGA
>CAYFPT010000248.1:0-1508 GCA_964345065.1 uncultured Bordetella sp. | reverse complement strand
CCGGGGCGGCCCGACAGATCTACAACCACGCGTGATAAGGCCTCATCGAGCGGCACATAGGCATGGCCGTAACGGCAAATGCCGCGCTTATCGCCCACGGCCTTTGCGAATGCTTGGCCCAGGGTAATGCCAATGTCTTCAACGGTATGGTGGGCATCAATCTGAAGGTCGCCCTTTGCATGGATCACGAGGTCAATGAGCCCATGCCGCGCGATTTGATCCAGCATATGGTCGAGAAACGGCAGGCCTGAATCCAGGCTGCGCTGGCCCGAGCCATCGAGATTCAGGCGCACCTGAATCTGCGTCTCAGCGGTGTCGCGACGGACTTCGGCAACTCTCATAACAGCTCCTTTGTTGCAATGATACATTTCTGCGCATGAGTAAATTTTGGAGTTCATTGGTACGGCAGTTATCGCCCTACACCCCCGGCGAGCAGCCCAATGTCCCCGGGCTGATCAAGTTAAACACCAATGAGAACCCCTACCCGCCCTCTTCGAAGGCCTTGGCAGCAATTCGGGCGGCAGCCGGCGAGCACCTGCGGCTTTATCCTGACCCTGAGTCGGGCGCCTTGCGGCAGGCGATTGGAGAGGCCTGCGGCGTTCCCGCAGACCATGTATTTGTCGGCAATGGCTCCGATGAGGTGCTGGCGTTTGTGTTTCAGGGGCTGCTGGATAGCAAAGGAAAGGGTCCGGGTGAAGCGCCGCCCTTGGTGTTTCCCGACATCACGTACAGCTTTTATCCCACCTACTGCCGGCTCTATGGAATTCGCTACGAAGGCTTGCGCCTGGAAGATGATTTCTCCTTAGATCTTCGAAAAATTCCGGCCAAGGCCCACGCGGTTATTTTTCCCAACCCCAATGCGCCGACGGGGCGGGCCCTCGCACGACGCGATATTCAAGCGTTTGCTGCCGAGCGGCCGGATCGGCTGGTGGTGGTGGATGAGGCCTATGTTGATTTTGGTGCCGAATCCTGCGTGCCGCTTACGCACCAGCATCCGAATCTGCTGGTGACACAATCTTTTTCAAAATCCCGGGCGCTCGCTGGGCTCCGGGTGGGTTTTGCAATCGGCCAGCCTGCACTGCTGGATGCGCTGAATCGAATTAAGAATAGTTTTAACTCCTACCCCATGGATCGGCTCGCCGCAGCAGGCGCGGCAGCGGCCATCCTGGATACGGCATGGTTTGAAGAAAATCGTGAACGCATCATGCAATCGCGGCAGGTCCTGGCCCAGGGCCTATCGGATTTAGGCTTTGAGGTGATTCCATCGCATGCGAATTTTGTCTTCACCCGTCATCCCCGCTTTGCGGGTGCGCTGCTTGCCCAGGCCTTACGTGATCAACACATTCTGGTGCGGCACTTTGCAATGCCGAGAATCGATCAATATCTGCGAATTACTGTCGGAACTGAAAACGAAATTCGCCGACTCTTGGATGGCCTGACCAGGATTATTTTGTCGGCAAACCCGTCAGCCTGAGTTCTGCGGCCCGGGCATGGGCAGGCAGCTGCTC
>CAYFPT010000247.1:865-1572 GCA_964345065.1 uncultured Bordetella sp. | reverse complement strand
GTAACAATTAAGTCGCGGGGCGTATTTGAATCCGAGGCGTTAATTAAAGTGTGGGTGGGATGATGCAGCACCCGGACTTTTGCATGCAGGGGGAAATAATCGATGCGGCCCACAACTGTTGCCGAGATCGCCGCAAACTGATTCACACGGCCAACTGAAAATGCCAGAGCGTCTAACAAACGCACGCAGGCCCTAGAGAAAGCCCCCGGAAAAGCGGAAAGCTCGCTCGGATGCGACTGGGTAACGGCAAGCAACAACTCTGCCACTACGGCGATGCCACCAAATTCAGCAAAGCAGTCGTCTGCCACCTGCTGGCGCTGGGCCGGGCCCCATGTTTTTGCCGAGGCTGCCTTTAAAGATTTGGTGAGCGCGGCGGGCAGGGATTGGGCAAGGAGTTGGTCTTGGGTCTTATTGAATGCATAGCCCAACGACTCGGGATAGGTGTCATACAGCCCACGCAGGGTGTGCTGCAGATAGACCGTGTGATTGGGATGATGAATTGCCCAGGCGGGATACTTGGTTGAGATGACCTGATCAAAGCCACTCAGATCCAGCTGCGCAAAGGCCGCATAAGTCTGAAGAATCTCGGGCAATGTTTTCTCGTGAGAAGCCAGGCCGATGAGTTCTGCACAAACACCCGGAATGCGATTGAGATGCTCAATCAGGCCCGCCCAGAGATTTTCTGCGCCGCCCACCACCGCAGGCAC
>CAYFPT010000247.1:383-855 GCA_964345065.1 uncultured Bordetella sp. | reverse complement strand
GCCTTAGGCCTTCAGCAACTGATCGACCACTGAAGACCAAGAGACATCAAGTTTGCGCCAGCGGGTAAGGCCGGCCCGGCCCATCTCAATTGCGCGATTGCGGTGCTGATAGAGCTCATCCATTGCGTGGGCAAGTTCTTTTGGATCGGGCCCTACCACCAGACCATTTTCATTGTGAATGACAAATTCGCAGGGCCCGCCGGAATCGGAGCAGGTAATCACCGGCTTAGCCGATAGCATCGCCTCGAGCGTGACATAGCCAAGGTCTTCATCAAAAGGCGGAAAGCAGGCCGCAAGTGCCCTTGAGTACCAGACTATTTTTTCTTCTGCCGAGATGCGGCCCAGGAGTTTGACGCGATCGTTTAGGCCCAGCCGGGCCACCTGCTCTTTGGCGGCATCAAACTGGCCGCCTTCGCCTGCCAGAATAATTAGAAGCGGTGAAGTAATGTATTGCGCAGCCTCAATCACGAGT
>CAYFPT010000247.1:0-319 GCA_964345065.1 uncultured Bordetella sp. | reverse complement strand
CCTCGGACTGATCGCCATAAAAACGCTGATGATCGGGCGGCGGATGGTAGATCGGCTTAGCGTTTAGTTGATTAAATTGCGAAAGCCGCTCTGCCACGCGCTTTGAGTTGGCAAAAAGCCTGCCTTGAGTGGAAAGCGGCCCGAGCGCCTCGGCATCGAATCGATGAATTGCGGGCCTTAAGGCCTGCTCAGCCTTTGGGGTCTTGGCGGCATCAAATAATTCATAGACGGCCCGATGCTGATGCATGACCCAGGCCACATGGTGGGGATGCCGCACACCATATGCAGGGAATTGCAGGCTGATCAAACGATCGATGGA
>CAYFPT010000246.1:607-1639 GCA_964345065.1 uncultured Bordetella sp. | reverse complement strand
CCGCCCATGTCGAGTCGATTGCCCGTTTTGATCGGGCAGCCTAGCTTAAAAATAAAAAAGCCCGCCGGGAAACCAGCGGGCTTTTGAGCTGAGCGGCCCCGAGAACTGAAGGGCCGCTTTCCTAGCGCGGCTTAGTCGCGATTGCCACCAAAAAGCGACATCAGCAGCACCAGCAGGTTACTGAAAATGTTGTACACGCTCAGGTAGACCGCAAGGGTTGCCGAGATGTAGTTGGTCTCGCCGCCCGTGACGATGCGATTTAGGTCGTACAGCAAAAAGAGCGAGAAGATCGCAACCGCAAGGGCCGAGATGGTCAGCATCAGTGCCGGCATCTGCAGCCAGATGTTGGCAATTGAGGCCACGATGAGCAGGATCACGCCAATCATGAGGAACTTGCCCATGTTAGAGAGATCACGCTTGGTCGTGCTGGCAATGCTGGCCATGCCAAAAAACACTGCGGCAGTGCCCGCCCCAGCCACGCCGATGAGCTGCACGCCGTTGGACAATCCAACCGCAATGCCGATCAGCCGAGAGAGCATGAGGCCCATGAAAAAGGTAAAGCCCAGCAGCAGGTACACACCCATCACGCTGTGCTTGGTCTTCTCGATCGCGTAGAAAAAGCCAAAGGCGATGCCCAAAAAGAGCAAAACGCCAATCAGGGGGCTGCCGGCAAACCAGGAAAATCCGAGCTGCATGCCCACCCAGGCTCCCAACACGGTGGGCACCAAGGACGCTGCCAAGAGCCAGTAGGTGTTGCGTAGCACCCGATTGCGTACCGCAGACGACTCGGCACCTGGCAATGAAGTACTGTTACCAAAGGTCGGAACCATGTAGTCAATCTCCTTCTAGACCTGACGAGATCCCGGGGGCACAATGCCGCCCGGGCGGACGTCAGCACGTATAATCGCAGGTTTACTTGACAATTCAAGTAGGGATAAGTTCCTTCCCCCGGGCGGCTTGTAGCCGCCCCCAAAAACCCTTTTCACGACTCGACAAATCTCGGAATGCACAACATGGCCATCGAACGCACCC
>CAYFPT010000246.1:0-597 GCA_964345065.1 uncultured Bordetella sp. | reverse complement strand
CTTTAAGGATCTGGTGGAGTTCATGATCTCGGGCCCGGTCTTCGTGCAGGTGCTGGAGGGCGAAGGCGCGATTGCCAAGAACCGCGACCTGATGGGCGCGACTGATCCGAAGAAGGCGGCTGCGGGCACGATTCGCGCTGACTTCGCCGACAGCATTGATGCCAATGCGGTTCATGGCTCAGATGCGCCCGAAACCGCCCGCCAGGAAGTCGCCTTCTTCTTCCCGGCAATGTCGATTTACAGCAGATAAGTGAACCTTCTGGGCTGTTCCCCCCAAGGTCTCACCGACTGGTGCGTGGCGCGGGGGGAAAAGCCGTTTCGCGCGCGTCAGCTACTGAAATGGGTCCACCAGCGCGGGACCCGTGAGTTCGCAGCAATGACCGATCTGGCCCGTGACTTTCGCGCCGGGCTCGAGCAGGACGCGGCCATCGAGCTGCCCCCCGTGCTGCAAGACCATGTCTCTGCAGACGGCACCCGCAAATGGCTATTCGATATGGGCCAGGGCAATGCGATCGAGACTGTGTTTATTCCCGAGACCGATCGCGGCACCTTGTGTGTCTCTTCGCAGGCCGGCTGTACCGTGGCCTGCCCATTTTT
>CAYFPT010000245.1:0-1670 GCA_964345065.1 uncultured Bordetella sp. | reverse complement strand
GTGGATCTTCTTTCCCTGGGATATCGACTATCAATTTTCGACTCCCGTCAAAGATCGCAAGAACGCAGCGCCTGCCTAAGGGCGAACTGCTAAAGCCGCTATTGGGCGGTAAGGCAGCCCTTTTCCTCGATAAAGCGAATAATTTCAGCCACGCCATCGCGGGTTTTTAGGTTGGTCATGACCCAGGGCCGGCTTGGCCGCATGGCCGTTGTATCCCGCCGCATGACATCCAGATTGGCGCCCACGTGAGGCGCAAGGTCGGACTTATTGATCACGAACAGATCGCTGCGGGTGATTCCTGGTCCGCCTTTTCGGGGAATTTTTTCCCCGCCCGCGACATCAATCACATAAATCGTCAGGTCGGAAAGTTCAGGGCTAAAGGTGGCGGCTAAATTATCGCCACCGGACTCAATAAAAATTACATCTAAATCCGGGAAGCGCTGCTGCATGCGGGCAACCGCCTCGAGATTAATCGAGGCATCTTCGCGAATCGCGGTGTGGGGGCAGCCGCCCGTCTCAACGCCCATGATGCGCTCAGCGGGAAGGGCCTGGGACGCCACTAGGATCCGCTCATCTTCTTTAGTAAAGATGTCGTTAGTGACAACGGCAAGCTCGTACTGATCCCGCATGCTTTTACAGAGCACCTCGATCAGCGTGGTCTTTCCCGAGCCTACCGGCCCGCCAACGCCGACCCGCAAGGGCCCTGGGGCATTTTTCGTTTGCAGCACTTCCGGCATCTTTAGGTTCCTTTTGCTTTAGCTTCTGAATAAGCGACTGTATTGGGCCTCGTGCCGGGCTGAGGCAATCGCCAGCCCAAAGGCAGCGGTCCCCATATCGGCAAGCGATGTTGCTTGTGCCGATTCCACGGCCTTAGCGATATCCGGCTGTAGCGCATGCAGAATTTTCTGGCCCTCGGTCTGGCCAAGCGGCACATGTTTCACCGCCGTTAAGACCTGATTTTCAAGCCAGGACCAGGCAAATGTAGTCATTCCTGCGACTTCGGTGAATTCGGCCAAAGCACAAAGGGCCCCATGGGCGGCGCTGTGTGTCCATGGCCGATCCAGAACGATGGACTCAAGCCAGCCGCTGGGATCCCAGATGGAAAATAGCTTCGCAAGCGACTGGCCCATTTGAGCCGACTCCTGACGCAGCTCGGCGGTTTCTTTAAGCGCGTAGATGCGGCCATTGAGTCGTGTGAGAGCGCACTCATCTCGATGGGCTGCTGCACGGTAGGCGGCATTCCAGAGCACCAATTCCTGGCGGGCCAGATTAAATCGCAGCATGTCTCGAATCCAGGTTTTAGCAGAGTGCGCATCATGGACTGTGCCCTCTTCTATCGCCCACTCCAGGCCCTGTGAATACGCGAATCCGCCGATCGGCAGGGCAGGGCTGCCCAGCTGCAGGACAGATAGCAGACCAGGGGCTTCAGCGGGCATGGGCTGCGCGAGAGAGGGCCTCGCCGATATTTCCAAACTGCCGGTCTTCATCGTCGAGCTCGCCGTGGGAATGGCCCGAAGATGGGCCCTCATGATGATGGGCGCTCCCATGGTAGGCGCCCAGCTCAGGCTGGAACGGCCGGTAGACCAATTCAGCCTTGCCGCCAAGGTGTCCCACGAGATCGGCCAAGACGGGATCTGGCTCAATCCAGATTGTATGTTCGGAGAGCATCA
>CAYFPT010000244.1:0-1676 GCA_964345065.1 uncultured Bordetella sp. | reverse complement strand
AATGAGTTTGAGATTACCTTGCGCGGCAAGGGCGCCCATGCGGCAATGCCCCACCTGGGGGTGGATCCCGTGCTGGTTGCAAGCCATCTCATCCAGGCCCTCCAAAGCTTGGTCTCGCGTGAAACGAAGCCGATTGATGCGACTGTACTGTCTGTGACTCAGATCAATGCGGGCGAGGCGACCAATGTCATCCCCGATCACTGTGTAATGAAAGGCACAGTGCGGACCTTTTCACTTGAAGCCCTCGATACGTTAGAGTCGGGAATGCGACGAATTTGCAATCAGCTGCCAGGGGCTTTTAATGCCCAGGCGGATTTCTCATTTAATCGCAACTATCCGCCCACTATCAATCACCGCCGCGAGGCCATGTTTGCAGCCGATGTCGCGGCTGAGATTGTTGGTGAGTCGATGGTCCAGCGAAACGTAGAGCCCACCATGGGCGCCGAAGATTTCGCATATATGCTTTTAGAAAAACCTGGTGCCTACATTTTCCTGGGCAATGGGGACGCGAGTGGACTCCATCGCTCGCAGGGCCACGGCCTGGGTCCTTGCACGTTGCACAATCCGAGCTATGACTTCAATGATGATCTCATCCCGATCGGGGCGGCATTTTGGCAGCTGCTCGCGAAACGATTCCTCTCATAAAAATCCCGGTTAAATCAACACTTCTGTATGCGAAGCCTTTCTCCCGTTGATCAGCTGCTTGGCGCAGCCGATAACTTTCTGCGCTCAATTGCAACCACGCCGCCGAGCAGCCGGCCCTATCCCGCCCGCGGAATTCCTGAGGCAGCGCTGTCTGATGAAGAGAAGAAGCGCTCGGCAGCGCTGATGCGGGTCAATCACTCAGGCGAAGTCGCCGCCCAGGCCCTGTATCAAGGCCAGGCATTGACCGCCCGATCCCCCGAACTCGCACAACTTTTAAAGAACGCTGCCGCAGAAGAGGCTGACCACCTGAATTGGACAGCCCGAAGAATCGCGGCGCTGGGCAGTCGGCCCTCGCTCTTGGCGCCCCTGTGGTATGCCGGCGCATTCGCGCTGGGTGCCATCGCTGGCCGGATGGGAGACCGAATTTCGCTTGGATTTCTTGCGGAGACTGAACGGCAGGTGGAGCAGCATCTGATCGGCCACATGGATCGGCTGCCGCCATCTGATGCCGCCTCACTGGCCGTCGTGACACAAATGAAAGAGGATGAAATGCGACACATGAATTCAGCCCGTGATCACGGCGGCGCAGATCTTCCTCGGCCAGCGCAGCTGGCCATGAAGGCAGGTGGCAAAATGATGACCAGCGTTGCCCATTACATCTAAACCATTATGGATATCAAAGGCGAAGAACGAATCCCGGTGGCTATTCAAACGGTCTGGGATGGCTTAAACAGCACAGACATTTTGCTAAAGGCAATCCCGGGATGCGAGAGCATTGAGCGGACCGGTGAAAACGAATTACAGGCGCGGGTCATGATTAAGCTGGGACCGGTGACCGCGCGCTTTAGCGGCAAGGTCAGCATGTCTGATATTCGGCCACTTCAGGGCTACACCCTTCACTTTGAGGGCTCCGGCGGTGCAGCTGGCTTTGCGAAGGGCAGTGCTGAAATTCACCTGCAGGATGAAGGCCACGAAACACTGCTCACCTATAACGCCAAAGCATCCATCGGGGGAAAGCTCGGCCAGCTCGG
>CAYFPT010000243.1:0-1702 GCA_964345065.1 uncultured Bordetella sp. | reverse complement strand
TGCTCATGCCGGATCCCGGAAGCCGTTGGTGATCGGGTAGCGCCGGTCACGCCCGAAGCTGCGGCGCGTGATCTTCACGCCGGGTGCTGCCTGGCGGCGCTTGTATTCAGCGAGGTAGAGAAGATGCTGCACGCGCTTCACCGTTGCCACCTCATGCCCGCGCGCGATGACCTCGGCCACCGACAGTTCCTGTTCCACAAGACATTCAAGAATATCATCCAGCACCGCATAGGGGGGCAGCGAATCCTGATCTGTCTGGTCGGGCCGCAACTCCGCACTCGGCGCACGGGTGATGATATTCTCCGGGATCACCGGGCTCACGCTGTTGCGGTACCGTGCAAGCGCATAGACCTGCATCTTGTAAACATCCTTGATCGGATTGAAGCCGCCATTCATATCGCCATAAATCGTCGCATAGCCGACTGACATTTCGGATTTGTTGCCGGTGGTCAGCACCAGCGCGCCGAATTTATTCGAGATCGCCATCAGCAGCGCACCGCGCGTGCGTGATTGCAGGTTTTCCTCTGTCACATCCGGCGCGCGTCCGGCAAAGAGGGGCGCGAGCGTACCGGTCAGCCCTTCAACCGCCGGGGCAATCGGCACGATATCATAACGCACGCCGAGCGCCTTGGCGCAGGCGGCGGCATCGGTGAGGCTTTCGGCTGAGGTATAGGCATAGGGCAGCATGACGCAGTGGACCTTGTCCGCGCCCAGCGCGTCCACTGCCATGGCTGCCACCACGGCTGAGTCAATGCCGCCTGACAGGCCGAGCACAACGCCGGGGAAACGGTTCTTGGTGACGTAATCCTGCAGCCCCAGCACGCAGGCCTGCCAGATTGCCGCCGGTCCTTCCGGGATGAGATCGCTCGTCTGCGGCGTCATCCGCCAGCCTTTCGGCGTGCGGGTCCATTCCGTTAAGGCGAGATTTTCCCGGAATGCGGGCATCTGCAGGGCCAGTGTGGAATCGGAATTGAGCACGAAGCTCGCACCATCAAAGACGAGTTCATCCTGCCCGCCGATCTGGTTCAGATAGACGAGCGGCAGGCCGGTTTCGGTAATGCGCCGGACAGCGAGATTGAGCCGCCGGTCGGGCTTGTTGAACTCAAAGGGCGAGCCATTTGGCACCAAAAGCAGCTCCGCACCCGTCTCCGCGAGGCATTCGCAGGCCTCCTCGGTCCAGATATCCTCGCAGATCGGCATCCTGACGTTGCGGAAGCTCACCGGACCCGGCGCCGGACCGGCCTCAAACACGCGCTTTTCGTCAAAAACACCATAGTTCGGCAGGTCATGCTTGAAGCGCAGCGCCTGCACCTTGCCTGCATCGAGCAGGGCCATGGCGTTATAGACGCGGCCATTTTCCCGCCAAGGCGTGCCGATCAGCACGCCTGTTTCGGTCAAATCCGCCGCAAGTGACGTAACGGCAGCCATGCAGGCATCGACGCAGATAAAGAGTTCGGGAAAAAGCACCAGATCGGCCCCGGCGCGGGCCGCCTTTTGGCAAAAATCGACCGCCTTGGCGCGGTTGGCCGCAACCGCGCCCACGGTCGGGTTGAGCTGGGCCAGAGCAATGACAAGACGGTCAGTCATGCCCAGCCATGTAGCCGAAACTCAATGGAAGAGATAGGCGTCCATCGCCAGAACGCCATGCGATGTCGCCTGATGGACCCGCTCGCCCCTGGCCTGCGGCCCGGCAGCCCCGAGA
>CAYFPT010000242.1:0-1735 GCA_964345065.1 uncultured Bordetella sp. | reverse complement strand
CTGCTGCTTGATTTCATTCGGGGCTACGTGCCGGCCGGCAAGACGCCGATGTGTGGCAACACCGTGCATCAGGATCGGCGTTTTATGCAGCGCTACATGCCCCAGCTGGAGATGTTTTTTCATTACCGCAATATTGATGTCAGTACGATCAAGGAGCTCTGCCGCCGTTGGAACCCATCGGTGATGAAGGGTTTCGAGAAGCAGGGGGCCCATACGGCCTTAGCGGATATTCAGGAATCGATCGAAGAGCTACGGTTTTATCGTCACAATTGGATTGAGAAATCGTCGGCGTAAGAGCAGGCCTAAGCCGATACAGGCTGCCGATAGGCCAAGGAAGTTGCCCATCCAGAATCCTTCCGGCGCCGACGGCCCGGGCGCGAAAAGCGTGTGGGCAAACCACCAGCCGCCCCCCACTCCAAATCCCCAGAGGCTGATGCCGTAGACCAGCATCGGCGTAAAGGTAATTCGCCACGCCCGAAGCGAGGAATACAGCAGGCACTGCAGCGCATCGAGCATGTGGCAGACCGCTGCATAGATGATCAGCACTCGGGCGAATTGCTGCACTATCGGATCTTCGGCGTAAAGCTGCGCCAAAAAATCCTGCAATATCAAGAGCACTAAGACAATTGCTGCTGCGATTCCCATGACCAGCCGCATGCCCGCCCAGATCCAGGCCCGTGCCTTGGCCTCATCACCAGCACCGATGGATTGGGCGGCAAGAACACTGGTGGCATTCGATAAGGCAAGTGGCATCATAAAAATAAGTGTGGCGAGATTCGCCGCGACTTGGTGGCTTGCGCTGGCGATCGTGCCGAAGCGGCCAATCAAAAGCGCCATCAAGGTAAAGGAGGTCACCTCGATGAGGTAGCCCGCCCCGATGGGAAAGCCAATGCGCAGCAATTCAGAAATTTTTCCAAAGACGGGTTGGCGTAGGCGCACATGAAAGTCGCGATAGCGTCGATCCATGAACAACACCATCAATGCCACTGCCAACGAGACCCACGACAGGATCGCGGTGGAGGCTGCACATCCGACGGCTCCCATTGGCGCGATGAAGCCATCAACGCCGTCCATAAATACGAGATTGAGAGGCCACTTCACAGTCAGCATCACCAGATTGATGGCCATGGTCACCGCAGGTCGGGAAGTGGCACTGTTGAGCGTGAAAAATACGCTGTAAAGCAGTGTGGAGGGCATCGCTAAGGCGATGAGTTGCAGATACTCAGTGAGGGGTTTGTGCAGGCTGGGATCGGGCTGGGTGAGCCCTAGCCAGGGCTCGCTCCACCACAGCAACGGAATGCCAATTGCAGCCAGAATCAGCGCTACCCAGGCCGCCTGCCCCACATCGTCACCAATTTCAGAGAGTCGTCCCGCACCGAAATGGCCTGCCGCAATCGGCGTCAGCCCCATCAGCACGCCACGAAATGCGACAAACACGCTGATGTAAATGGCCGCACCGAGCCCGATGACTGCGAGATCTTCAGCCGAGCGCTGGCCGGCCATAACCGTATCGATAACGCCATTGCCCAGCACCGCAATCTGGCCCACCAAAATTGGCCAGCCGAGCGTAAAGACATCACGCGCGCGGGTCATCGGATGCGTTCAAGTAACAGATAACGCTGACGGCCGCGTCGGTCTTCTGCATTGCTCTGCCAGACCACGCGCCACTGCTGGCCGCCTGCAGTGTTTGCAGCTTCTCCGTCGGACCCGCCCACGATGCCGAGTCGCCACAGGC
>CAYFPT010000241.1:0-1737 GCA_964345065.1 uncultured Bordetella sp. | reverse complement strand
CACTATGAGCATAGAAAGCATCAACCAAGTACTGGCCCGCATGCAGGCCATGCAAGAGATGGCCCAGGGCGGCAAGCCCGTCGGGGCCGATCCTCGCATGCCGCTTGGCGTTGCGAGCGGCCAGCCGGGCCAGGGCAGCAGCGTGGACTTTGGGGCGGTGCTGAAGGCGGCAGTTCAAGAAGTCAGCGATGCCCAGAATACGGCGCAGGCCAAGGCCCAGGCATTTCAGCTGGGCGCCAAAGACATGTCACTTGAAGAGGTGATGACATCCCTGCAAAAGGCAAATGTTGCCTTTCAGGGAATGATTGCCGTGCGCAATAAGCTGGTTGAGGCTTATCGCGACGTCACGAACCTGCAGGTTTAAGCCTTTTCCCGCGCTGCGCGGATTTCTTCGGCAGTTTTGCCATCCACCTGATAGGCCCACGCCAACACCTCCGCCACTGCGGCATACAGCTGCGGCGGAATCAGCTGATTTAAATCCAGCTGCACCAAAAGCTCGACTAACTCCGGCTCAATCGCAATCGGCACCTGATATTCCCTTGCCCGCTCAATAATGGCCTCGGCCGTATAGCCCGATCCTTTAGCAAGAATTCTCGGGGCTGCTGCATTCTGCTCATAACGCAGTGCTACCGCGCGTTTATTTAAAAGCTCGTTCATGCCAAGAGCTCCCCGGCGGTGTTCTGCAGCCGGACCTTCACAGATTCAAGCTGCGCAGAGACAAGGTGGTCTTTGAGCTCCTGAAAGTTTTGCGACAGCACTGCCTGACCCTGCTGCTCGGGGCTGATCACCACGCTTACCGAATCGGCAATCTGCATTCCCCGAATTCTGACCATGCCCACGGTGGGAAGCTCGGCTTCAATCGAAATCTGTGTGCCCTTCACCAAGGGGCCGCCCGGATTTTTGGGGTCCTCGCCATAGGTGTCTTCTCGATAGATCTTGGCCTGAACGCCCTGGGTCAGCTGGCCCTCCCACATGAGCTGGCCATGCATCAAAAGATTCAAACCATCCTGCACCTCTTGCGAGCCTCGGCCGGGAATCGATTGAAGGCTTACTGCGGGCGGCTTGCCAGATTTATCTTTTCCTTGGGTGAGCCCGATGGCGCTTGCAAAATTCGCAATTGCCAACATCGGTGACTGATCCAGGCCCTGTTTTAAGACCGAGAGTGCCTCTTTGGGAGTTGCAGCAAGTCCGGAATTGGCTGAACTCCCGCCGCTTTGCGACTGCTGCTGTTGCTGGGCGGCCTCGCGTGGCAGCGGCCAGCGAAGTACATGCGGGCCCGAGTCGGCCTTACCCAGCTGGCTCATCAGCGTCGCGATATGGGCAGCAGCCTCGGTATCCGGTGCGATTTCAGGGGAGGTATAAATGGTGCCCGTCTGATCGGTGGTCGGACGAACATTGGTGGCAACGCGCGGGCCCTGCGATACCGGCACAGGCGTTTTCAGAATGACACTGGGATCAATCCGAGCGCCCGCATCATTCATCACCACCGGCGCAATCCGCGCGACCGGCTCAGGCTTGAGATCCTGCGGGCCTGGGGCGGCGGGTTTCGGTATGGTCGGCGGTATCTGCATGGGGCATGGTCCTTACCCCACTTTATACGGCCAAGTTATACGGCGGGGATAGCCCCTGCCGAGGAAATATGCACGGTCTCAGAGGCTTTATCTGACCCCGACTCCTTGGTGCGCATGAGGTGAATCTCAACCCAGGCGGCTTCCAGATTACGGATGACCTCGATGA
>CAYFPT010000240.1:0-1759 GCA_964345065.1 uncultured Bordetella sp. | reverse complement strand
ATGGACATGGACGAAGCCGCGATTTCGGACTGGTCTGTGCCTTTCTTTTCCAACTCGACCGGCGTGCTCAAGGGCGAGGGGCTGCAGCATTTCGTAAACCGTGCCGTGCGTCAGCAGCCCATAGAAAAATTAAAGCTGCAATTCGGTGCAGTCGCTACTGATCTGAAGAGTGGGCAACCGATACTTTTCAGGCGCGGCAACACCGGTGCTGCAGTCCGAGCATCGTCAGCGGTGCCGGGTGTGTTCCAGCCGGTCAGGGTAGGCAATATTGACTATGTGGATGGCGGTCTGGTGTCGCCGGTGCCGGTCAGTTTTGCGCGCAAGATGGGCGCAGATTTCGTGATTGCAGTGAATATCTCGGCACAACCGGATGCGCAGCCTGCGTCATCGACTTTCGAGGTGCTGCTACAGACCTTTGCCATCATGGGGCAAAGCCTCAATCAATATGAATTGAAACAGGCCGATGTGGTGATACGGCCTGAGCTGGCCACGATGAAGGGTAATGATTTTAATGGCAGGGGTACGGCGATACTGGCGGGCGAAAAAGCAGCGCTTGCCGTGCTCGCCGAGATCCGGCAAAAAATCAAAGCGAGGCGAGGCCAGTAGCGGCGAGAGGGAATATCGCTGGTGAGATATCAGCGGCCAGTATTGTTCTGATCGTCTTCGATGCGGCGTGCGCCATTAAAGCGTGCCCTCCAGTACGCCATGTCCATACTCTCGATGCGGACGGCACCACCTGACGAGGGCGCATGGATGAATTTGTTGTCGCCGAGGTAGATGCCGACATGCGAGAAGGCTTTGCGCAGGGTGTTGAAGAACACCAGATCACCCGGCTGCAGGTCTTTCTTGTCCACCGATTCGCCCAGCTTGCTGATTTCTGCCGAGGTGCGTGGCAGCTCCGTCCCACGGGCTTCGCGGAAAACATAGCGAACAAGGCCGCTGCAATCGAGACCGTTTTCAGGAGAGCTGCCGCCGCGACGATAATTGATGCCCACAAGCGACATCGCTTCTACTGCCAGTCGGGTGGCGCGGTCAGTAAAGCTCGACAAAGTGCTGACCAGGAAATTTGGCTCATGATCGGTTTCTGCCGCTGGCGCCATCGGGCAAGACAAACTGACGATCAGCGCAGCAATCAGCGGGATCGCGCGCTGCGCTGTGTGAGGGCCTGAGCGGCCGAATCGTCGATGGCGATATAAATCAGGCAAAAGTTTCACTTTTTCTAAAAAGCACTGCGGCAATGTAAGCGATGCAGCAGCTGATGTCAAAGGAGCCTGCCCCCGGGTAAAGCCATTCTCCGGAAAAAACTTGTCGTACAATCGCGCTTTTTTTGAATCCAAGGGAGTCGTAGTATGCGGTCTAAACAGGTATTGACACTGGCTGATGTGAAGAAAATCGCGGCAGCCGCCGAGGCAGAGGCAGTTGCCAACAAATGGCCGGTCACCATTGCCATCGTGGATGATGGCGGCAATCTGCTCTGGCTGCAGCGTCTGGATGGTGTGGCACCGATATCGGCGTCGATCGCTCCGTCCAAGGCCCGCACTGCCGCGCTCGGCCAGCGTGAAACCAAGATTTACGAAGACGTGATCAACAATGGTCGTTATTCCTTCCTCTCGGCACCAAACATTGATGGCCTGCTTGAAGGCGGCGTGCCCATCATGGCCAATGGCGATTGCGTCGGCGCAGTCGGGGTCTCAGGCGTGAAATCCAATGAAGATGCGCAGATCGCCAAGGCAGGCATCGCGGCGCTCGGCCTCTGAGC
>CAYFPT010000239.1:0-1764 GCA_964345065.1 uncultured Bordetella sp. | reverse complement strand
TAGGCCGCATCGGGAAAGTTGGCCGAGAGTCCGGCATCGCGGGCCACGGTGACCTGATGGCCTTGGGCCACAAACCTCTTTACTGTCTCGGGTGTGGCCGCTACCCGGGTCTCGCCTGGGGCCGACTCTTTGGGAATACCGAGCTGCATTCGAATTTCTCCGTAAATAAACCGTGGTTTTGCCGCAATCCTACCCGACCGGCCCGCAGGCCCTGATGAGGCGTCCCCTCAGGCCGGGGCCCCGGCGACCCGATCGAGTCGGATCAGCCGGTATTCATAGTTTTGTACAAACGAGGTGTAGCGATCACTTTTTCGAAAAAGCTTTTGTAAAGGCTTTTTAAATAGCAGCCGCACCAGCAGGTTGGTCAGCCGGTGTTCCTTGCGTAAATCCTCCAGGCTCTGGGCGACGAAGGGCTTTAAAAATCGATTCTTGATTTGATCCAGGGCCTCGAAGGTCGGGGAAATCTTATCGGTGAGGTCAAGATCCTCGGAAATCACGAATCGACCACCAAGTTCTTGGGCAATCGCCTCTTTAAAGGCCTGATGGCGGATGAACTTTCGCTCTGATGAGCCCTCACGGATGAAGTAATCGAAAATCACCACTCCCTTTTTTGCAATTCGGTCGATCTGCTTTAGCGCAGCACGGGTGTCGAGGTAATGAAAGCTTTCTGAAAACAAAAGCAAATCGTATCGGGCAGACTCGCGATAGTCCTCAAAGCGGGTTTCGTGGATTTGGCAGGCGGCCGGCAATTTAGCCCGCGCGATCTGGTTCAGATGGCTACTGGGGCAGACACAGTCGACCTGATAGCCCCGATTAACAAGTGCAAGGGCATTGCTGCCGGTGCCACTGCCGACATCAAGAATCGACTGCACGCCAGGCGGAAAAACACTCACCATCTTGTCGAAGTAGTGCTGCTGTGCCAGCCCCACGCGCGCCAGGGTGAATTCGCCCTGATGGCCTGACTCCCAGTAGCCATAGTGAAGGTAGCCGTGGCCATTGACGACCTGAGAAATCAGCGCCTCGAGGTCGAGGTTGAATTTTTTTCCAAACATGGGCGCAGATGCTACCCGAGAGCCGCTATTTTTGCAGTCCGAAAGCTAGAATCGGCGGCCATGAATGCATTAAGTTCAATTCATCCTGTTCTCGATTGGAAATTGGCCCTGGCGGGCCGCAAAACAGTCGTTGTTGGGCTCTCCGGCGGCGTGGACTCCGCGGTCACCGCGTGGCGGCTGAAGCAGGCGGGCCTAAAGGTCATCGGCATGTTCATGAAGAACTGGGAAGAAGATGACAATGACACCTATTGCTCAACCCGCCAGGACTTTCTGGATGCTGCCGCCGTAGCCGATGTGATTGGAATCGAATTACAGGCGGTGAATTTTGCTGCGGAATATAAAGATCGGGTGTTTGCCGACTTTCTGCGTGAGTATCAGGCGGGCCGCACGCCAAATCCCGATGTGCTGTGCAACGCCGAGATCAAGTTCAAAGCATTTCTCGATGTTGCGATTGACCAAGGCGCCGAATGCATCGCCACGGGCCACTACGCGCAGCTACAGCGCGACAGTGCAGGCGGCATCCAGCTCATTCGCGCCGCTGATGCCAGCAAGGATCAGACTTACTTCTTGCATCGGCTCAACCAATCGCAGCTCTCGCGCACCATTTTTCCGATCGGAGACCTTCAAAAATCAGAGGTCCGATTGCTTGCCCAGAAAATTGGCCTGCCCAATGCGGCCAAGCGTGACTCCACTGGCATTTGTTTTATCGGCG
>CAYFPT010000238.1:112-1794 GCA_964345065.1 uncultured Bordetella sp. | reverse complement strand
TGCTTGAAGATATCGGCCTGGGCCTGACCCTGGCGCACGTGGCTGCCCGACGGCTAGTGCCTCAAGTCGCAAATAGCGCGCCAGCACATCTTCCCGATCATGCGAAAAACGCCCTGGCCATTGCGAAGACCCATTTCACAAGCACCGCTGAGGCCATCACGATCGATGGCAGCGAAGGCTCGACGGTGCAATACGCGGCCTGCTGCAGCCCCATTGGTGGGGATGCGGCGATGGGTCTGATGCGCGGTGGCGCTGGCCTTGTTGTCCATCGGGCCACCTGTGGCCTTGGGCGTCGCCAACGGTCAAAGGATCCGAGCCGCTGGGCCGACATCGTCTGGTCCGAGCAGCTACGGCGTCTTTTTCAGACCCATCTGATTATTGAAACCCAAGACCTGCGTGGAATTCTGGCGCGCGTTGCCTCTGCCATCACCGGAGCAGATGCCAACATTGTTGGCGCCAACACGGCGCCGAAAGACCAGACACTGGCGATCATGAATCTCACCATCGAAGTCCGCGAGCGCCAGCACCTGGCCAATGTGCTGCGACGCGTGCGCCGGGTGCCCGGCGTGATTCGTGCAATTCGGGTTCCGCCCCAGCATGCGACGAATCTGGCCGAGTCCTAGTTTCCAGCGATGGTCATCTCGTCAATTAAGATTGAGCCGACCGTTTTGTTGCCCCGACAGATGGCATCGGATCCGATTGCAACAATGCCTTTGAGCATGTCTTTCATATTGGCTGCAATCGTGATTTCCTCAACCGGATACGCGATCTCACCATTTTCAACCCAGTAGCCAAACGCACCCCGCGAGTAATCTCCGGTCACGTAATTCACGCCCTGGCCCATGACTTCGGTGAGCAGCAGGCCACGGCCCATTTTGCGCAGCATCGCATTCAGATCATCACTGGCCGCAGTCCGGCTGCTGGTCATCAGTAAGTTATGGGATCCGCCTGAATTTCCTGTCGACTCCATGCCCAGCTTTCGCGCGCTGTAGCAAGATAAAAAATACCCTTTCACAACGCCATTGGCGACCACATCGCGGGCCAGCACCCTGACGCCTTCGTCATCAAACGGTGTGCTGCCCATCGCACCGGGGATCAGCGGATCCTCATGAACCTGAATGTGAGAAGGAAAAATCTGCTGGCCTAGGCTGTCGAGTAAAAAACTTGACTTGCGATACAACGCGCCACCACTGACCGCCTGCACAAAGGCGCCCAGAATCCCGCTGGCCAGCGGGGCCTCAAAGAGCACCGGCACCTTCTGGGTTGCAACCTTTTTGGCATGGAGTCGGGCCAGTGCCCGATGGGCGGCGTAACGGCCTACGGCCTCAGGGTCTGCGAGCCGTCGTGGATCGCGATCCGAGGTATACCAGTCATCGCGCTGCATGTTCTGGCCCGACTGCGCAATCGGTGCCACCGAAAACCAGTGCCGTGAATACGGATAGCCACCGATAAAGCCTTTGGTGTTGGCGGAATAAAACTGGCCGTGATTGGCCGCCACCGAAGCGCCTTCGGTGTTTTGAATTGCTGGACTGACTGAGAGCGCTGCCTTTTCTGCGGTCATCGCCAGCCGCACCGCTGCCTCTGCTGAGAGTTGCCACGGAAAATACAAGTCAATCGCTGGCGCATCGCGGGCAATCAGATGGGGCTCCGGCAGGCCTGCGCATGAATCCTCAGCCGTATAG
>CAYFPT010000238.1:0-102 GCA_964345065.1 uncultured Bordetella sp. | reverse complement strand
CTTTTCTGCGGTCATCGCCAGCCGCACCGCTGCCTCTGCTGAGAGTTGCCACGGGAAATACAAGTCAATCGCTGGCGCATCGCGGGCAATCAGATGGGGCTC
>CAYFPT010000237.1:0-1795 GCA_964345065.1 uncultured Bordetella sp. | reverse complement strand
TGCAGCCCGATTCCTTTGAGCTGGTTGCAGCGGCATCGAAATTAATTGAGCTGGGCTTCGAGGTCTTTCCTTACTGCACTGAAGACATCATCGTTGCGCAGCGCTTAGTCGATGCAGGCTGCCGAATTCTAATGCCTTGGGCAGCCCCCATTGGTTCGGGCCAAGGCATCACCAACCGCCAGGCCCTAATTCGCATACGGGATCGTTTTCCGGGCATTACATTGATTGTAGATGCCGGTATTGGGGCACCCTCCCATGCCGCCGAGGCGATGGAGATTGGCTTTGATGGGGTGCTTTTAAACTCTGCCATTGCGCAGGCAAAAGACCCCGTGCGAATGGCGGCAGCCTTTCGCGATGCGATTGCCGCAGGCCGCGCAGGCTATCTCGCCGGTGTGATTCCGCCGCAGGCCTTTGCAACACCCTCGACTCCTGTGACTGGCCAGCCTTTTTCACTATGAGCGTAACCGTTAAGCCAATAATTCGCGATCAGCGTATCGGCTTAAAGCTTCAGACACCCCGCCTTGATGCAGTGCTGCTTTCCCGCAGTGCCAATCCCGCTGCGCATACCGCGCCTGACCAGAGCATTCTTTTGGCCGTGAGTCATTGGCAAGAACAAGGCTATGTCATTGAGGATGCCTGCGTACTTGCGCTATTTCAGCATGCGGCATCGGCATTCAATCCCGCTGGCAAAAATCCGCCAAATGCTTCTGATAACAAATGGATCACGGATGTGATTCATTTTCCCGAGCTGGTGGATCACTCAGCAGGCCCCCGGGCCGGTCAGGCCTTTGCCGAAATGTCGAATCCCACTCCGGGCATCTATCCCATTGTGGATCGCTTAGATCAGCTTGAGATGATGCTTAACGCCGGCGCGAAAATTCTTCAGCTAAGAATTAAATCCGAGCAGCTCACCCCCGAGATACGGGCGCAACTCCGGGATGCGATTTCACTATCGCGTGACTTCCCGGAATGTCAGCTCTTTATCAACGACTTCTGGCAGGCGGCGATTGAAGAAGGTGCCACTGGCGTTCATCTGGGCCAGGAAGATCTGCTGATCGCTGATCTCAACGCGATTCAGACGGCCGGCCTGCGACTGGGGGTGTCTTCTCACGCATTTTGGGAAGTCGCCCGAGCACTCAGCATCCGTCCAAGCTATGTGGCGTGCGGGCCGCTTTTTCCAACACGTGCAAAAGCGATGCCCTGGATTGCCCAGGGCATTGATAACCTTCGCTACTGGGTGCGCTTAATCCCCCACCCCGTGATCGGCATCGGTGGCGTGAATCGCCAGAATCTCACGGCGATTCGCGCAACCGGCTGCGCATCCGCCTCGGTGATTCAGGCAATTGTTGGGGCAGAACATCCGATTCAGGCCTTCAGAGGCCTGCAGCAGCAGTGGGATCAGGCGCCAGTGCTGCGAGAGGAACTTCCGGCACTGGCCCGGCCGACACTAGCGGCCTGAGGGCGTGGTGGGCCCAAGGCCTGCGGGCAACTGAATCGGCACCACAGCGTTTAACGCCGGGCCGGTCGCAATTCCAAGGGCAGCACCACCAATGACTCCGGTAGCAATCTCGCCGGCGGATTTTCCTTTGCCGCCGCAATGAATCTCCATGCGTGAGGCATCAATCCGATCCGCAGTATCCAGGCCGGCGTTGGCGGCAATCACAGCCGGCAGGAGCGCGCCGCCCGAGAGCATCAAAGCAACAGGCGAGGCAATCATGCGGGCCAATTTCAGTTCGTCGTGAACCCGGGTGTCGTCGGCGGCAGTTCTGCAAGCATCAGAGTGAAAGGCCGGATG
>CAYFPT010000236.1:0-1808 GCA_964345065.1 uncultured Bordetella sp. | reverse complement strand
TCAAAATCATCTCGTCCTATTGCGCGATGAGGAAAATCCGACTATTTTTAGCGGCGTTGGGCTTTCAAAAGATGCAAAGGGAGGAAGCGCAATGAACTGGCAGCCGTATTTGAAAGCGAGCTGGGAACTTGTCATGGAGTCCGAGGGCAAGAGTCAGGTCTTTCTCGACCAGGAACTCGAGGCCTATCTGGTTCACATGATGGCGAGAAATTTTCGCAAGACCCAATTTCCCCCCGATATGGTCTGCCTTGAGTTTTCCAGGGCCAAAACCAAAGATGACTACCGCGACATCGGCGACAGCTGTCTGTTCGTGGATGCGTGGGATGTGAAACGCGCACGGCTGGTTGAACGCCAGTACTACGAAAAAATGGGTCAAATCGCCTACGCACGGGCGGCCATCGCAACCCGGCCCGCCGATGAGCTGTTTGATCGCATCGCCCGCCAGTTCGGCCTGCTGAGCCGCGTGCTGCGGGTGCTCAAGCCAGGCGTGCCACACTACGCGCTTTAAACACAGCCTAAGGGCTGCGGGAGAAGCACTCATGAAATCCGAATCGTTTGAGCGTGGGCTCGCCACACGCCGAGAAGTACTCGGCAAACAATACGTTGATGAATCCATTCGTAAGGCCGATGACTTTAATCTCCCCATGCAGGAGCTGGTCACCGAATACTGCTGGGATCGGATCTGGAATCGGCCGGGCCTGGAGCGCAAGACCCGCAGCATGATCAATATTGCAATGCTGACCGCCTTAAACCGGCCCCACGAACTCAAACTCCACATCAAAGGTGCAATCCAAAACGGCGTGAGCCGTGACGAGATTCGCGAAATCCTGCTTCAGACCGCGATCTACTGTGGTGTGCCCGCCGCAATTGATAGCTTCAGAATTGCCCGGGAAGCGCTGGCCGAGTGATTCTGAATTTCTCGTGGCCGCCAACGGCCTGCGCAGCAGTCGCGCTTGCGCTGTCGTTTCAGCTCTCGGTCGGTCAGGCGCAGGCAGATCGGCTGACGCAGGATCGGCCCGAAGCAGGCCATGCCGGCACTACTGCGCACAGCCCCCTTTCGCCGCAGGTCTTTCGGCAGCACATTGTTTCTGCTGCGAATCCTTACGCAAGCCAGGCCGGCCTTGAAATTCTGCGGGCAGGCGGAAGTGCCATTGACGCGGCCATCACGGTTCAGCTGGTGCTGAACCTGGTTGAACCGCAGTCCAGCGGCATCGGGGGCGGTGCCTTGATGCTGCACTTTAATGGCCGCCGCCTGCAGGCCTATGATGGCCGAGAGACCGCGCCACGGGCCGTCGATCAGAACTTATGGATCCGCGATGGGAAACCGATCGCCTTTCAAGAGGCGGTGATCGGCGGCCGATCGGTCGGTACGCCAGGGGTTTTGCGTCTTTTAGAACTTGCCCACCAGCAGCACGGCCGGTTGGCATGGGCAGATCTTTTTGTTCCCGCGATTCGTCTTGCGGAAAGTGGATTTCAAATCAGCCCGCGCTTACACAGCCTGCTGCAGCGGGACCCCGAACTGCGCATGGACCCGCGGGCCCGCAAACTCTTTTACGCCGAAGATGGCAGCGCACTTGCAGTCGGTGCATTACTGCGCAATCCAGATTTGGCTGCAATTTATCGTGAGATCGCACAGCACGGAGCCAGCGTGTTTTATCAGGGTGCGATTGCGAATCAGATCGTTGCTGCGGTTCGGCAGCATCCGAGCGCTGCGGGCGCTTTGGATCAGGAAGACCTTCGCCGCTATCGGGCCCTCGAACGCGAGGCCCTCTGTTTTTCTCTGGCAGCGGCCATTCGGCCAGAACATG
>CAYFPT010000235.1:0-1816 GCA_964345065.1 uncultured Bordetella sp. | reverse complement strand
TGCGCCAGCGGTAAAGCGGCCGCACGAACTCCTGGGTCAGAGATAACGATAAGACCGCATCCCGCAGCAGCTGAAAGCCACGGGTTGGGGGTGTCATAAAGCGGGTGCTTTTACCCGACTCCTCGATAATTTCTCGGGCCGCACCGACACGCTCGCGGCTGTGGTTTGACAGAAGTGATGGCCCCGCGAGACCTTGAATCACGAAGGCCAGATGCCAGCCGAGCGACTGCGCATCTTGGAAGCCCGTATTGGCGCCGCGTACGCCAAAGATTGGCAGTAAATGTGCGGCATCTCCAGTAAAAATGACTCTGCCGTGGACAAAATCGGGCAGCGTGAGCGTGCGTGCAGAATAGACAGAGCACCAGTCCATTTCCCAGGGCATCCCCGCATGGCCAATCATGGCGAGCTGCGCATTGATGCGCTTTTTAAGCGATTCGGGATGCAGCGCCTCTTCGGGCGTCTCACCCGCCGGCAGCTGATAGTCAACGCGCCAGATTCCATGGGGTTCGCGGTGCATCAGAATGGTATTGCCCGGATTCCAATCGGGATCGAAAAACGCGAGCCGCTCGGTGGGCAGCGGCAGATCAATTTTGATATCGGCAATCACGAAAAAGCCTTCGTAGGAGGCGCCCTCCATCTGAAGCTTCATTCCGGATCGAATCTCGGATCGGCCGCCGTCCGCGGCGATGACCCAGTCCGACTCCAGGGTGTAAGCCCCCTCGGGGCTATCGATTTCCAAGGTAGCAACATCATCGTGCTGGGTGACCCGCGTCACTTTGTTCCCCCAGCGAAAATCAATCAGGGGGTTGGCCGTCAGCGCCTCGATCATGTATTGCTCAAGGTATTGCTGCTGCAGGTTGATCATTGGAAAAAAGCGGTCATCCGGATCGTGCGGCGCTTCCATGCGAAAGACCTGTTTGCCACGATAAAACGAATTGCCAAAGCGCCATGGCAGCCCGTTTTCGGACACGCGTTCTGCGATGCCGAATTGCTGAAGAATCTCCATTGAGCGCCGAGTAAACACAATGGCCCGGCTTCCCTGAGACACCTGAAGCTCGGCAGTGAGGATCACCACCGGAATGCCAAAACGGGCCAACTCCAGTGCGGCCACCATGCCTGCCGGGCCAGAGCCAACCACCACCACTTTTTTGCGTTCCTGGGCGGGATGTTCAGAGGCAAGCCAAGGTTTGTGGACCTGATAGTTGTAGTAAATCGATGGGCGTGGTGTTGCGGTGGGCTGATGCATGGTTTTGTCGTCGGCGGATTGTGGTGGGCCGCTATGGGCGCGTTGATGGGTTGTTGTGGTCAATGAGTCGATCAAAAAGCGTGCTTAATTGCTGCTGTTCCTTGGCGGACAGGCAGCCAAAGATGGCGGTGTTGCGGGCATGAACAAGCGCCATGGTTTTTTTCCAGATCGTCTGACCCTTGGCGGTAAGGCTGATCTCGATCCCTCGGCCATCCTGGGCGTTGCTGCGTTTTCGAATCAGCCCCTGGTCGGCGAGCGATTGCGCGGCGCGGCTTGCCTGTCCTTTGGTGAGATTTGCCCGGCTGGCCAATGCGTTGATGGAAAGCGGGGCAAAGCTGCCGATGGCGGCCAGGCATCGGCCCTCAGAAAGGGGCAGGCCCGCCTCCCGGGGGTAGGCATTTTGGCTCTCTAAATCGGTGATTTTATGGAGCAGGTGTAGCCGATAGCTCAGGGAGCGCTGAAGTGAAAAAGTCTGCATGGTCCGAGGATGATGCACCAAAATAGTTGCGTGCGCAACTATTTTTTAGGCCGCTGCATTTTGGACCCCAAGGAGAGAGGCCGTCGCGTGGC
>CAYFPT010000234.1:0-1835 GCA_964345065.1 uncultured Bordetella sp. | reverse complement strand
GCTTAAAAGGTGAGCCGAGTCTGGTGTCGGTCGAGCGCGATGCCATCGTATCGGCACTGGTTGCAGTCCTGGAAAACGCGCTTCAAGTCTCCCCACAGGGTTCGGTCATTCGCATGCAGGCCAGCATCGAACCGGCACGAGTGCGCATCAGCGTTGATGATCAGGGCCCAGGCATTGAGGCGGCGATGCTGCATTCGATGTTTGAGCCGTTTACCACCAGCCGGGTCAACGGCACCGGCCTTGGACTCTCAATCGCGCGTAATGCGATTGAAGCCCATCGTGGCGAAATCCACGCCAGCAATCGGCCCGAGGGCGGTGCGCGCTTCACACTGACCCTGCCTTGCATGCCCTCACTTTAAACACTCCTCTCTCACAGAAAAGAAACGCGCCATGCCCCACCCTCCCGTGATGATTGTTGAAGATGATGCCGACCTGCGCGAGGCCATCTGCGTGACACTGGATCTTCATCAAATCGGCTATCAGGCCTTTGAGGATGCAGAAAGCGCGCTCATGGCGTTTGGCACGCAGGAGTATTCACTGGTGGTCTCCGACTTTCGACTGCCCGGCATGGATGGGTTAACACTTTTGCGCTCGATTCGTAAAAAGGTGCCGCAGCTGCCAGTGGTGATCATGACCGCGTTTGCTGAAGCGAAACTAGCAGTCGAAGCGCTGCAGACCGGGGCACGCGATTTTCTGATCAAGCCGTTTCAACCCGAGCACTTGGTGGGTGTGATTGCCCGTTATCAGCCCGCGGTCGATACGGTAAGTAATAACGGTGGCCAGCCGATTGTGGCCAGAAGCCCCGCAACACTCTCGGTTTTGTCGCGCTGCCAGCGTGTGGCCACCACCAACGCCACGGTGCTCCTCACCGGTGAAAGCGGCGTGGGCAAGGATGTCTTTGCCCGCCAAGTGCATGCCCGCTCCCCGCGGGCGGGTAAGCCCTACATCGCCATTAACTGCGCAGCAATCCCGGAGACTTTATTGGAGTCCACACTCTTTGGATTTGAGCGCGGCGCATTTACGGGCGCGGTAAAACCGCAAGAGGGTAAGTTTGAAACGGCCAATAGCGGCACGCTTTTTCTCGATGAGATTGGAGAGCTGCCAATTGAACTTCAGGCAAAGCTTCTTCGTGTGATCCAGGATCGCGTGGTCGAGCGCATTGGCTCGACCAAGTCTCAGGAGGTCGATGTACGCATCATTGCCGCCACCAATCGTGATCTGCTGGAGCGGGTCTCAGCAGGAAAATTTCGCGAAGATCTTTATTACCGGCTGGCTGTCTTTCCGATTGCGATCCCGCCGCTACGGGAGCGCATGGAAGATGTGATCCCGATGGCCGAGCTTTTCTTAGAGCGCTATGGCAGCACCATGGGGCGCCCAGGCCTTGCCTTATCGGAAGACGCCAAGGCGGCCATTAACGCCCACCGTTGGCCGGGCAATGTGCGGGAGCTCGAAAACGCCGTGCAGCGGGCACTGCTCTTATGCGATGGCGATGCGGTCATGCCCGAGCATTTAGAGCTCAAACCAGCCCCTGCCGGGGTAACCAGTTCGGCCGGCCTTGCCGTAAACGGGATGAGAGGCAATGGCGAGCTTCTGGGGATCGCCCCCCGGACCTTGAGACCGTTGAGCGGGAGCACATCCTGCGGGTACTCAAAACCACCGGCGGAAACCGGAAAAAGGCGATCGACATCCTTGGAATTTCAGAAAGGGCACTGCGTTACAAGCTGAAGGATTACAAGGAAAAAGGGTTTTATTCAGGTAAGGATTAACCTAAGATTTCACTATGAGCGTAGAAGGCATCAACCAAGTACTGGCCCGTATGCAGGCCATGCAAGAGA
>CAYFPT010000233.1:0-1841 GCA_964345065.1 uncultured Bordetella sp. | reverse complement strand
CCCAGGGCCGGCTCGAGGCGCTGATGAACTATCAGCAGATGGTGGTCGACTTAACTGGCATGCACACCTCGAATGCCTCATTGCTCGATGAAGCCACTGCGGCAGCAGAGGCCATGGCTACGATGAAACGTGCCCAGAAGGGTCCATCAGCCAATAAGATTTTCATTGATACACAGGTCCATCCGCAGGTGATTGCGGTGATCACAACACGGGCCCGCTGGATGGGGTTGGAATGCGTGGTGGGTAATGCAGACGCGTTCACACCAACTGCCGAATTCTTTGGCGCCCACGTACAGTCCCCGGATACTCGTGGGGCACTCAGAGATTTCACAACTCTTGCAACTGCAGTGCATGCAGTCGGTGCCCGGATTTGTATTGGCACAGATCTTTTATCTGGCCTGCTTGTGAAATCAGTAGGCCGCATGGGTGCAGATATCGCAATTGGAAGCGCCCAACGTTTTGGTGTTCCAATGGGCTATGGCGGCCCACACGCTGCATTCATGGCGGTTAAAGAGGATCTGGTCCGGGCCATGCCGGGCCGGATTATCGGGGTATCGGTCGATGCCAGCGGAAAACCTGCCTACCGGATGTCGCTGCAGACCCGCGAACAACACATTCGGCGCGATAAGGCCACCAGCAACATCTGCACCGCCCAGGCATTGCTGGCCAATATGGCGTCTTTTTATGCGGTCTACCATGGGCCGCAGGGCCTGCATCGGATCGCACTGCGTGTGAACGCCATGGCGAGACTTTTGGTGAAGGCGACAGGCCTTGCTCCTGTCCATTCCGCGTTTTTTGATACGGTTGTTTTTGCCGAAGCAACGCTATCCAAAACCAGTTCAATCGCCGCAATTCAATCGCGAGCGGAACAAAAACGGCTTAATTTGCGCTACTTTGCCAATGGCGATATCGGCATTGCCTGCGATGAAACCACACGTTTTGAAGACATCGCTGATTTAGTCGAGGTGCTGACCGGCAGGCCAACAACTGTCGAGATGCTGAAGGCCCTGCGGCTGACCACGCAGCCTGAGTCGATTCCCGCAACACTCGCCCGAGAAGATGCGGTGCTCACCCATCCGGTCTTTAATCGTTATCACAGCGAAACCGAGTTTGTTCGTTATCTCAAGCGCCTGGAAAATAAAGATATTTCTTTAGTGCACTCGATGATCCCGCTGGGATCCTGCACGATGAAATTAAATGCAGCCTCTGAAATGGCGCCTGTGACATGGCCTGAGTTTGCCGGCCTGCATCCCTTTGCCCCAGCCGAGCAGGCGCAGGGCTACGCCAAGATGCTCAAAGAACTCGGCGATTGGCTGGAGGAAATCACCGGCTTTGATGCGGTCTCCTTCCAGCCAAACTCCGGGGCGCAGGGCGAATACGCGGGCCTGCTTGCGATTCGTTTTTATCTTGAGTCGATAGGCCAGGGCCACCGGGATGTCTGCCTAATTCCATCCTCGGCCCATGGCACCAATCCAGCAAGCGCCCAGATGATGGGAATGAAGATTGTGGTGGTGGCCTGCGACAGCCAAGGCAATGTGGATGTTGCGGATCTAAAGGCAAAAATTGAAGCTCATAAGGATCAGCTCTGCGCACTGATGGTGACCTATCCATCAACACATGGTGTGTTTGAGTCTGCTATCAAAGATATCTGCGCCATGGTCCATGCCGCGGGCGGCCAGGTCTATATGGACGGCGCCAATCTGAACGCTCAGGCCGGACTCACCCGGCCCGGAGATATTGGTGCGGATGTCTGCCACATGAATCTGCATAAAACATTTTGCATTCCGCACGGCGGTGGCGGGCCGGGCATGGGCCCGATCGCGGTCGCAAAGCATCTTGCG
>CAYFPT010000232.1:0-1844 GCA_964345065.1 uncultured Bordetella sp. | reverse complement strand
CGCCCAGATCAATCAGCTTTTGTTCGATCGGGTGTCCATGGGAATTGGGCCGCGCACAGACTGCAAATTCCAGCTGCGAGGCGAGCCACTGCCAGCGTGACCATGTGGTGAAGCCTTCAAGCTGATCCTCACCCATGATCCACACAAAACGCTGATCTGGAAAATCTTGTTGTAATCCCAAAAGCGTATCTGCGGTGAAATTGGATTTTCCTTGGGCCTTGGCTTGAATTTCCCGGTCATCGGCAAGCATACGGCTATCCTTCATCGCCGCTAACGCCAGCCGAACCATCTCCAGGCGGTGCTGGGCTGAAGCCGCCTCGGTTTTGTGCTCTGCCTTTCCGCTCACAATCCATCTCACCTGGGGCAGGTGGAGCGCATCTGCAACCTGCCGGGCGATTGCGATATGGGCCCGGTGCACGGGATCAAAGCGGCCCCCAAATAGCCCAATTGGATGCGCTGCCGGTGGGCCGCTCATGTCAAACGCACTATCTTCATGCGGACGCCGCGAGCCAATCTCTCGGTTTAATCATCTCGTAGAGCCTTGACTCTGGGCTGCCGGGTTCCGGCTTCCAGTCGTATTTCCAGGTCACCACGGGCGGCATCGACATCAGGATGCTCTCTGCCCGGCCCCCGCTTTGTAATCCAAAGTGGGTGCCCCGATCAAAGACAAGATTAAATTCAACATAGCGGCCACGCCGATAAGTCTGAAACTCACGCTCACGTTCGCCATAGGGCTGATGCTGCCGCCTGGATACGATCGGCATATAGGCATCAAGAAAAGCATTGCCCACCGCGCGAGTCATGGCGAAGCTTTTCTCAAAGCCAAGCTCTGCAAAGTCATCAAAAAAAACGCCACCAATACCACGGGCCTCTTCCCGATGTTTTAAAAAAAAGTACTCATCACACCACTTTTTAAACTTCGGGTAGTAACCTTCTCCGAAAGGCGCGAGCGCCTGCTGGCAGGTCTTATGGAAATGAATCGCATCTTCCTCAAATGGATAGTAGGGGGTCAGATCCATGCCTCCGCCAAACCACCAGGCGTCCTCACCGTTCGGCTGCGGTGATTGAGCGACAAGGCCGCGGACATTCATATGCACGGTGGGCACATAGGGATTGTGGGGATGAAACACCAGCGAAACCCCCATCGCTTCAAATCCACGGCCAGCAAGCTCGGGCCGATTCTGGGTTGCGGATGGTGGCAGACGGTCTCCGCGGACATGCGAAAACCCAACGCCAGCCCGCTCGAAAACTTTTCCATGTTCAAGAATCCGTGATCGGCCATCGCCTTTGAGCATGCCGTCTTCAGGTTTTTTCCAGGCATCCTCGGCAAAGGCCTCTCCGTCAAGCGCGCTGATTCGGTCAGTGATGCGGTCCTGAAGCCCCAGGAAATAATCGCGCAGTGCGCCAATATCTACGGTATGCATGAGTGCTCCTTTTGGTGCTCGATCGCTAGCCCAGAGATCTATCCCAGCGAGTGTTTTCCAATGGCCCGATAGCCAATATCGCTTCTGTATTGCATGCCGCGAAATTTGACCTCTTGGGCCGCACGATAGGCCTGCTGCTGGGCCAGTAGCGGGGTGCCACCCAGACCCGTCACGCACAGCACCCGGCCGCCGCTGGTCTTGAGCACACCGTTTTCCTGCACTGTGCCGGCATGAAAGGCCATGCTGCCCGCTGAAGGCGAGGGTAGCTGGGTGATGGCATCACCAGTGCTTACCTTTTCTGGATAGCCCTCTGCTGCGATCACAACACCAAGCGCGGTCCGCGAATCCCAATCGGCATTGATTTCATCAAGCTGGCCACGAATTGCGGCCTCCAGTAGTAAAGTGAAATCGGTCTTAAGC
>CAYFPT010000231.1:0-1864 GCA_964345065.1 uncultured Bordetella sp. | reverse complement strand
GAGAGCACCACATGGCACGGATTACCGTAGAAGACTGCCTCCAGTTCATCCCCAATCGATTTGAGCTTGCCCTAGCGGCTGCCTATCGGGCCCGCCAACTGGCTCAGGGCGCATCACCAAAGCTGGAGTCCCGGGATAAACCCACTGTCACGGCCTTGCGTGAAATCGCTGCGCAACAGGTTGGCCGCGAGATGCTAAGGAAAGTGCCGATCTAAGTGAACAGTCCCGCTCTGCGGGCAGTTTCCGTAGGCCCGCTTATCGAACGCGCAAGGGCCTATCTCAACCAAGAAGATTGCGAGCGGCTCAAAGCCGCTTATCGTTTCAGCGACCAGGCCCACCTCGGCCAATACCGCCAAAGCGGCGAACCCTACGTCTCCCATCCTCTGGCTGTTGCTGAGCTGTGCACCGAATGGCGGCTGGATGTCCAGGCCCTGATGGCGGCCTTACTGCATGACACCGTCGAAGACACCACGGCCACCACCGAAGAGATTCGTGAGCGCTTCGGGCCCGAGGTCTCCGAGCTTGTTGATGGCCTCTCCAAGCTCGATGCAGTGGAATTTCGTAACCGCGAAGAGGCCCAGGCGGAAAACTTCCGAAAGATGTTGCTGGCCATGGCCCGGGATGTCCGCGTCATTCTGATCAAAATCGCCGATCGGCTGCACAACATGCGCACTCTCGAGGGGGTAGCGGCTGAAAAGCGGCGTCGAATCGCGAAAGAAACCCTCGATATCTACGCACCGATCGCCCACCGGCTTGGATTAAATGCGGCCTTTCGGGAGCTTGAGGATTTAAGTTTCGCTGGCCTGTATCCACGCCGCTACGCGACCTTATCGCGGGCCATTCTTGCGGCACGCGGCAATCGCCGTGAGGTCATCGGCAGGCTGCAGTCGGCCGTTGCCCAGCAGCTTCCTAAGTTCAATATCTCCGCTGCCGTCGAAGGCCGAGAGAAAAGTGTCTGGTCGACCTATAAAAAAATGATTGAAAAGCATCTCAGCTTTGCTGAGGTGCTCGATGTCTATGGTTTTCGCATTCTGGTTCCCAAGATCTCAGACTGCTACATCACCTTAGGCGCCTTGCATGCACTCTATAAGCCCATGCCAGGAAAATTTAAAGACTATATTGCCTTGCCAAAATCCAATGGCTATCAGTCGCTGCACACCACCGTGATCGGCCCATATGGCACGCCAGTCGAATTCCAGATTCGCACCGAGGAAATGCACCATGTCTCGGAAGCAGGAGTCGCAGCCCACTGGATGTATAAAGAAAATATCGGCAGAGGCGCCTCACCGCTTCAGGCCCGTGCCCATGAATGGATGCAGTCCTTGGTCCAAGTCCAGTCCCAGACACGAGACCCCTCTGAGTTCTTAGACAGCGTCAAGATCGATCTGTTTCCAGATGTGGTTTATGTCTTTACGCCAAAGGGTGCGATTCGCGAACTGCCGCGCGGCTCCACTCCCGTGGACTTTGCCTACAACGTGCACACCGATATCGGCCATCACTGCGTCTCTGCAGAAATCAATCAGCGGCCTGTTGGTCTGGATACGATTCTGCGCAACGGCGATGTGATCAGTGTCCAGACCGACGCCAAAGCCAACCCCCACCCCGCATGGCTTGGCTTTGTTCGCACTGCCAAGGCCCGGGCGGAAATTCGGCATCGGCTGAAAACCACAACCCGTACCGAGGCCATTGAATTCGGCCAGCGGCTATTGGATCAGGCGCTGCGGGCCCTCGGGTCAACGGGCTTAGATGATCCGAAACTAGAGTGGCAGCAGTTTCTTGCCGAAAACACTGCCCACGATAAAGATGCTCTGCTTGAAGATATCGGCCTGGGCCTGACCCTGGCGCACGTGGCTGCCCGACGGCT
>CAYFPT010000230.1:0-1881 GCA_964345065.1 uncultured Bordetella sp. | reverse complement strand
AATACAACCGATTGAGTCCCGCTCGCTTTGGACATGCCCATCTTTGCGAGGCCGAGCACACGCCAGATATCTCCGCCGATAATACCGCCGGGCAACACCGTGTTCGCCGTGATTCCTTGAAAATAAAGTCGCAATGCAGGGCCTTTTTTAAGCGGCTGGCCCATCTGCACCACGATTTTTCTCCAGCGCAGACTGCAGGCGAGATTCGCCAAGCAGGCCAGCACCAGAGCGAGAAGAGCCCACTGCCAATCCGTTGATTTGAGCGTTGCGAGCAGCTCTGCAGGCTGCAACTGCGCCAGCAACGCAAGGACCAGCGCCAACCCTGCGGCTGGCTTGATCCACTGCTTTAGGCCGCCGGCGGCTTCCACGGACGACGCATGCCGGGTTTCATCAGATACTGTCGGCGGCCCTGTGGCTCATGATAGATCCGCACCAAGAGCTCTCCGATTAAGCCTGTTGCCAGGAGCTGGACTCCGACCAGGGTGAGCAAGACTCCCAACATGAGAAGCGGCCGGCCGCCGATATCTGCATCCAACAGGATCTTTTCCCCAGCAAGCCAGGCCAAGATGCCCAGGCCAACGGCCAGCATCCCAAAGGCGATTCCGCCAAACGCATGGATGGGCCGATGCAGGAATCGCATCGTGAATCGAATCCACAGCAGATCCAGCAGCACACGAATCGTTCGATCAATGCCGTACTTGGAAACCCCCGCCATTCTCGGCCGGTGATTGACGGGGACCTCAACAATCTTGGCCCCGACCTCGACCGCAAGCGCTGGCATAAAACGGTGCAGTTCACCGTATAGCCGCAGGCTTTTGATGATCGCAGAGCGATAGGCTTTTAGTGCGCAGCCGTAATCATGAAGGGCCACACGGGTAACCTTTGAAATCAGCGCATTCGCAATCTGTGAGGGCAGCCTGCGTGAGATCGCCGCATCCTGGCGAGATTTTCTCCATCCGCTGACACAATCAATCTCAGGATTGCTTTCTAAAATTTCAATCAGGGAAGGAATATCGGCAGGATCATTTTGGAGATCCCCATCCAGGGTGACGATGTAATCACCTTCGGCATGATCAAAGCCCGCCTGAAGGGCTGTCGACTGGCCATAGTTACGAATCAAGAAAATACAATGTAGCCAGGGGGTATGCTCCGATAAGCGCTGCATTTCGGCCGTAGTGCCATCACGTGAGCCATCATCAATCAGCAGTAGCTGAAACTCCCAGCCCGTTGGAAGCAATGCGGCCGATACCTGATCGACCAGGCCAGCAATATTGGCTTGCTCGTTATAGACCGGTATGACAATAGAGACTTTTGGCAAGGACTAGATCCGGATTGCTTTGGCAGCGGTAGGCGCTATTGTGACAAGAATCCAGGCAACTGCAGCCGAGATGAGATAGACCAAAAAGAAAGAGAACACCACATCGCTTAAAAAGTGTGCACCAACCGCGATGCGGGTCCAGCCGAGCAGGCCCCCGCAGGCTAGGCTTAACCAAAGCCACAAGGGGCTTCGGGCCACAAAGTAAAGCGCGATAAAGGAAAAGCCTGCCGCCGCATGTCCGCTGGTAAATGCGCAGTTGCGGTCGCACTGATCTGACTTCACCCAGGCCGGCGTGAATTGTTTGCTGCCACCAAAATCCTGAAGCTCCCGGGGCCGGGCCCGATCCCAGTGTTCTTTAAATACAGAATTTACCGCTACCGCAGGCCCAAGCACTAGGCTCAGTGTCACCATGGCAGTCGACAGTACTTTGCTGTGCCGACGAAAAATCCGAAATAGCAACAGGCCCAGTAGCCCCAACAGAATCGCCCGGGAGATGACATCGACAGCCAAAAAACTGAGCTGCAAAAGCTCGTTGTTGCGAAGCCAAAAACCGATCAAGGCGC
>CAYFPT010000229.1:0-1884 GCA_964345065.1 uncultured Bordetella sp. | reverse complement strand
GCCATCCAAGGCGATGCCGTCGGCGGGCGGATTAAATGCGGCCGAGATAAAAGTCTCCATACAGTGGGTGATGGCATCCATGCCGGTTGCGGCGGTGAGCTTCGGGGGCAAATCGAGCGTGAGTTCCGGATCCAGCAGGGCGGTTTTCGGCACCAGATGCCAGTTGTGAAATCCAAGCTTTCGGCCATCGTCAACAATGATGATGGCGCCGCGGGCTACCTCGCTGCCGGTGCCCGCGGTGGTGGGGATTGCAATGAGTGGCGGCAGGTTGGCGGTAATTTTTGTGGAGCCTCCCTCGATGGTCGCGTAGGTCTTTAAGGGTCCGGGATGATGCACGGCGATCGCGACCCCTTTGGCGCAGTCCAAGGCACTGCCGCCGCCAAGCGCAATCAGTCCGTTGCAGCCCTGATCGACATACATCGCGCGGGCGGCATGCACGGCCCGCTCGGTCGGGTTAGAAGGGGTCTGATCGAAGATGGAAACCCGCAGTCCTGCCGCGGTGCATTGGCCAAGGACCCGATCCAGAATGCCAGCGGCCTTAATTCCAGGATCAGTCACGATCAATGCATGGTCAATCTGATGTTGAGCGCAACTGTTTTGCAGATGGCTTAAGGCGCCGAATTCAATGTGGACCTGATTCAAATAAATGATCTGTGACATGTGCGACCCCCCGTGTGCTGATTCGCATGATAGGGCCCCGGGCCAGCGCTTTGCGGCCTGGGGCAGGCAAGGGTTGTTCCGGATTCCCTTGTGTGGTGTCTAGGTCATATATATGACCTAGTTGACAGGGGCCCCACCCGCGTCTAGGATCAGACCACCGCTTGCCGAAGGAGTCTTGCCGTTGCCGTCTTTTGTGCGTTATCTCTATCCGCCCGTGTTTTTGTTGGGCACGCTGCTGGCCTGGTTCGCGGTCTCCGAGTGGTGGCAGTGGATCTCGCCCACGCGTTTCCCGACCCCCACGCAGACGGCTGAGGCGTTTCGTCAGATTCTGATTCAGGGCTATGGCAACGGCCGACTGCATCAACACATTGTGCAGAGCGTGCTTTTGGTGTCGTTGAGTTTTACGATTTCAGCGGCCCTGGGAATCGCCTTAGGAATTTTCATGGGCGCCAGCCGAAAAATTGAGGCGCTGGTAAATCCTGTATTTCTCACCCTCAGGCCGATCCCGCCGCTGGCCTGGATCCCGCTGGCGATCGTCTGGCTCGGCCTTGAAAACAGCGCCAAGGTCATGGTGATTTTTGTTGCCGCTTTTGTGCCTTCGGTAATTAATACTTTTACGGGCATTCGCTCGCTCGAGGTGCCGCAGCGTGAGGCCGCCCGGATGTTGGGTATTCGTGGCCGGGCGTATTACTTTGAGGTGCTCATCCCCGCCGCGATGCCCATGATTTTTACGGGCATGCGACTGTCACTTCAGGCCTCGTGGACCACACTGGTGGCTTCTGAGCTGGTTGGCGCAGTGCTGGGATTGGGTTCGATCCTGAATCAGGCGGCGCAGGATATCAATCCGCCGATGATTCTTGTCGGGATGATTTTTGTCGCCTTAAGTGGCTGGGTCATGACCTATGGCCTGGGCCGCCTTGAGCGTCTGGCCATTCCGTGGAGGCCAGTGTGATCGCCGCTCAGACCAGCAGACCCGCCTTCCCGACGCTGCGGTTATCGCTGATTGGCATCGTTCTCTTTCTCGGGTGTTGGTATCTCGCGGTGTTCTTCGAGATTACGCCGCGGCGATTTCTTCCTGCACCCCACGAGGTCTTGTTTCGGTTTGTTCAGCTGATACAAGAGCCCTTTGTCGGCTTTACCCTTGGGCAGCACCTGCTGTCGAGTTTTCGTCGGTTCTTAAATGGATTTCTTCTTGCGATCGCAATCGGAATTCCCTTGGGATTA
>CAYFPT010000228.1:0-1892 GCA_964345065.1 uncultured Bordetella sp. | reverse complement strand
CGTGCTGCCCGGACCGCCAGATCAAGATGCGATGGACCCAGCATGTCGCCGCATCGTTCAACTTGGCCGTCAGCGCGCGGCGAAATCATGATCAGATCCGACCAGTCAATCAGTTCGAAGGCGCTCTCCAGCAGGTGATACCCGTCCTCGCGACGGCCAACGACATGCAAAAACAAGTTGATCTTTGCCGGTGCGGCGAGTGTCAGGCCCTGGGCATGCATGAATAAATCTTTGTCGGGATCTCGGTCTTAGATCGGATCCAGTACAGCACGAAGTGTGATGTCCAGCTGCTGCACTCGAAATTGAAATTCCCGTGAGCCTGAAGTGGCATTGGCCATGCTTTCAATTGCAATCATGAGGGATCGCATCAAGGCCTGAATTTCAGCATCACCCATCACCAAGGCTGATTCACCAAGCAGCGCATGGGCAAGACCGGATTGCTGCCGAGCCCCGAGTGGCCTGCCATCGGCATCAAACGCATGAAGGCTTTCGTCAACTTTTTTTTCTTTAAGCAGCAGGCCGGCCTGCCGTTCCTCCATTCGTCGCTCGATGCTGCCCAGGGTCTGGCCCAGAGGGCCCAGCCAAATCAGGATCTGTCGTTCGCTGCGATCAGCGGCAGGCGCAGTTGGCGCAATCAGCTGCAGCCATTCAAAACGGCCCTGTCCGCCCCGCGTCTGCTCAGAGGCCTGAAGCCGAGCGGAAAGAATAAATCGGCCAGATCGTGAGACTTTTAATTGTTCATCCGGCCGCTCGAGACTAAAACGATCGGGCACTGCGGGCGGCTGCGGCGACTCGATGGCGCAGCCTGCAAGGGCGGCCATCGTAAGGCCGCAGAGTAGCGTTGTCAGTTGGCGTCGGGGAGCTGGTGCCGGGTTCAACGGGGATGGACGCGCGCCGGGGAGATGCCAAGACGCTTTAAGGTATTGAGCAAGACTTCGTTACGTGGGTCTGCACCGAAGGCCGCCTTGAATATTGACTCGGCCTCATCTTTTCGCCCGCGGCTCCAGAGCACCTCTGCAAGATGGGTGGAGATCTCTGCATCCGGCTGCAGACGCTGGGCCTGCCGAAGATATTTTTCCGCGAGCTCAAAATTACCGAGTCGAAAGTAGACCCAGCCCATGCTGTCGATGATGTGCGCATCATTGGGCGCCAAGGCCAGGGCCTGCTCAATGAGACGTTTTGCTTCATCAAGCCGCTCATTGCGATCGGCGAAGTGATAGCCCAGCGCGTTATACGCATGTGCATGCCGGGAATCGCGCGAGATTAAGGCCCGCAGGATTTTCTCCATCTCCTGAGGTTGGCCAGCCTTTTCATGCATCATCGCCAGGGTATAAGCCACGCTAGATTTTTCTTGGTCAGGCCGGCTGACCGTGTCAAAAATTCTCAGGCCGTCAGCCTTGTTCGGTGCGCGGCCGGCAAGGCCGGCGAGATAGTCGTAAAAGCCATCGAGCTGCTGCTCGCGAATTGCCTGATCACGGCGCGCGCTGAGCGAGCGAATCACTTTTTCGTTTTCACCGAGCACGACATTTAAAAGATCCAGGGTGCTCTGGGCCTCGGGATCACTGGGGGCAGCGCTTTGCCAGATGGCGGCCGCCTCCTGGGCCCGCTGGGGTGATCGGGCCTCAATGGCAAGCTCGGTTGCACGGCGGGCTGCGCCAGGATCTTGGGTCTGGCGGGCCACACTGAGATACGTGGCCGCAGCTGCCCCAATGTCGCCTTGGGCCAGGGCCAGCTCACTGGCCAGAATTTGAAAAATCAGACCCGCCTGCTCGCGGCCACGGTCAATGTTTCTGCCGGCTGCTGACCAGGCCGATTCTGCAGCGCCCAGCATGAGGCCCAGGCTGAGCAGCAAAAAGAGGGAGCGGACCCGAAGCGTTGTCATGCCTCTACAC
>CAYFPT010000227.1:0-1906 GCA_964345065.1 uncultured Bordetella sp. | reverse complement strand
CAGATGGGCGCAGAGCAAAACCCGCCCATCTATGTGTATGACACCAGCGGCCCCTACACCGACCCGCAGGCCAAGATCGATATTCGGGCAGGCTTAAATCCCATTCGTGCCAAGTGGATCGATGAGCGCAACGACACCGAGCGCCTGGCCGGCCCCACCAGCCACTTTGGCCAAGATCGGCTGCATGACCCAAAGCTTGTCGCCTTAAGGTTTAACTTGCAGCGCCAGCCGCGCAGGGCCAAGGCCGGTATGAATGTCACCCAGATGCACTACGCCAAAAAAGGCATCATCACCCCCGAGATGGAATTTATTGCGCTTCGCGAGAATATGCTGCGCGCCGATTACATCGAAAGCCTGAAATCCGCAGGCGGCAATTCCGCCCGCATGGCAGAGCTCATGCTGCGCCAGCATCCCGGTGAGTCCTTTGGTGCTGCCATTCCCAAGGAAATTACTCCCGAGTTTGTGCGAAGCGAAGTGGCCCGTGGCCGGGCCATTATTCCGGCCAACATCAATCACCCGGAATCCGAGCCGATGATTATTGGCCGCAACTTCATGGTCAAGATTAACGGCAATATCGGCAATAGTGCTGTTTCTTCGGGCATCGGAGAAGAAGTCGACAAGATGACCTGGGGCATCCGCTGGGGTGCTGACACCATCATGGACCTCTCCACCGGTAAGCACATTCATGAGACCCGGGAATGGATCATTCGCAATAGCCCCGTGCCGATTGGGACTGTGCCGATTTATCAGGCACTGGAAAAAGTTGATGGCAAGGCGGAAGAGCTCACCTGGGAGCTTTTCCGCGACACCCTGATTGAGCAAGCCGAACAGGGTGTGGATTACTTCACCATTCATGCGGGGGTGCTGCTGCGTTATGTGCCCATGACTGCAAATCGCATGACGGGAATTGTCAGCCGCGGTGGCAGCATCATGGCCAAGTGGTGCCTGGCCCACCACAAAGAGAATTTTCTGTACACGCACTTTGCGGACATCTGCGAGATCATGAAGGCCTACGATGTGTCGTTCAGTCTCGGCGATGGCCTGCGGCCCGGAAGCGGCTGGGATGCCAACGATGATGCACAGCTAGGCGAACTGAAGACCCTGGGCGAACTTACCCAGATCGCCTGGGAGCACGATGTCCAGACCATGATCGAGGGCCCGGGCCATGTGCCCATGCAATTGATCAAAGAAAACATGGATAAGCAGCTGGATTGGTGCGATGAGGCGCCCTTCTACACCCTAGGGCCACTGACCACCGATATTGCGCCGGGCTATGACCACATCACCAGTGCGATTGGCGCCGCCCAGATCGGCTGGTATGGCACGGCCATGCTTTGCTATGTCACACCCAAAGAGCATCTGGGATTGCCCAATAAAGATGATGTCAAAGCGGGCATCATCGCCTACAAAATCGCAGCCCATGCGGCCGACCTTGCCAAAGGCCATCCCGGTGCCCAGATTCGCGATAACGCACTCTCCAAAGCCCGCTTTGAATTTCGCTGGAATGATCAATTCAACCTCGGCCTTGATCCCGATACCGCCAAGGCATATCACGATGAGACCCTACCCAAGGAAAGCATGAAGGTGGCCCACTTCTGCAGCATGTGTGGGCCACATTTTTGCAGCATGAAAATCACCCAGGATGTCCGCGACTACGCTGCGAAACAAGGGGTCTCCGAAAACGAAGCCCTTGCAAAAGGCATGCAGGAAAAGTCGGTCGAGTTCGTAAAGTCAGGCGCCAAGGTCTATCACAAGGCCTAGTATGGGGTTGCGTATTGGCATTGCGGGGGCCGGCCTCGTGGGCAGGCTCGCAGCACTCGCGCTTGCGCGTGCTGAACACGACGTCACGCTTTTCGAGGCCAACAACGCGCTGTCACCAACATCGACCGCGCCACGTGCCGCAGCC
>CAYFPT010000226.1:1011-1920 GCA_964345065.1 uncultured Bordetella sp. | reverse complement strand
CCCGTAACGCATTTGAAGTCCGCCATGGCTCGTTTAAAAGGGCAATGGATTTCAATATTGGAAAGTTCTCTGATTTTCCGCAGGCGTTTCGTGATCATGCATCTGAGCTTGAAGGAAAAACAATCATCAGTTTTTGCACCGGTGGCATCCGCTGTGAAAAAGCAGCAATTTTTATGCAGCAGCTCGGCCATCCGCATGCCTTTCAGCTTGAGGGTGGCATCTTGAATTATTTTGAAAAGACCGATGCCCGGCACTATCGGGGCGACTGCTTTGTCTTTGATGATCGCGAACTGTTGGATCCAACGCTTGCCGTGAGCACAGAGGCCAAATAGAAAGCCGCTGATATGCCCATCCCCACTGAGCAAAGCCTGCGCGAAGACATCCGATTCCTGGGCACCCTACTAGGCGATACCATCCGCGAGCAAGAGGGCAAGGCCACCTTCGATCTCATCGAAAATATTCGCAGACTCAGTGTGCAGTTTCATCGCAATGGCGATGCGGATGCCGGCAAATCACTCACCAAACTCCTGAAAGGCCTCAGTCCCGATAAGGCGGTAAGTGTGATCCGGGCGTTTACTTATTTTTCTCATCTTGCAAACATTGCCGAGGACCAATTCAGCCTGCAGGCCCAGGCTGCCGAGAATCCCGCCGCTACAGAAGGCAGGCTCGCCCATACCTTTGGCCGTCTAAAGGCGGCCAAGACTCCATCCAAAGCGATTCATCAGACCCTGCGCAATGCATGGATCTCGCCGGTGTTAACCGCCCACCCGACCGAGGTCCAACGGCGCAGCATCTTGGATGCCAAACGCGCGCTTGCAGATTTACTTCCCCGATACCGGCAGGCCAACACGTCAGCCGCACGGGCCGACATCGAGACTCTGATTCGGGCCCGAGTGGCCCAGCTCTGGC
>CAYFPT010000226.1:0-1001 GCA_964345065.1 uncultured Bordetella sp. | reverse complement strand
ATTCGGCTATCGAAGCTCTCGGTCGATGATGAAATCGAAAATGCGGTTTCGTTTTATCAGAGTACTTTCTTAAATGAGATTCCCCGGCTTTACCAGCGCATTGAGCGAGAAGCCAAACTTGAATGGATCGCGCCGATTTTTCGGATGGGCAATTGGATCGGCGGAGATCGGGATGGCAATCCCAATGTCAATGCCGATACGCTAATTCAGGCGGTCTCCCGGCACAGTGAAGTGCTGCTGCGCCACTACCTGACCCAGGTCCATGAGCTGGGAAGCGAACTCTCCATCTGCGAATCGCTTGCAGGCTGCTCAGAGGGCCTTAGAGCGCTCGCTGATCGCTCAGGCGATACCAACTCGCATCGACAAGATGAGCCCTATCGCCGGGCCTTAATTGGAATTTATTCTCGGCTTGCCGCTACCCTCACCGCCCTTACCGGCACTGAAGCACTACGCCACGCGGTTGAGCCGTCAGAGCCCTATGGCCGCAGTGAAGCGTTCTTAAATGATCTAGCTTGCGTTTACGAGTCGCTGATCAATCACCATGGCCAGCCGCTGACCCGGGCTCGGCTACTGCCCCTGATTCGGGCGGTGGAGGTCTTTGGGTTTCATATGGCGACCACGGATTTACGGCAGAACTCCTCCGTGCATGAGCATGTTGTTGCAGAGCTCTTACGCGGAGCAGGCATTGAAAGCGGCTATGAGCATCTTGAAGAAAACAGCAAGATTGAACTTCTGCTGATTCTCTTAGGCGATGCCCGAAGCCTGCGCTCTCGCCATGTCAGTTATTCCGAACCCGCCGAAGTGGAGCTTGCGATTTTCGAGGCGGCTTTTGAAATCAATCAGCGCTTTGGTAGTGAAACCATTCGGCATGCCATCATCAGCCATACCGAGAGTGTGAGTGATCTCTTGGAAGTCTTATTGATTCAAAAAGAAACTGGGCTGATGTCGGGCACCCTGAATCGAGATGGCTTTGCTGGATTGGTGGTGGTGCCACTTTTTGA
>CAYFPT010000225.1:0-1928 GCA_964345065.1 uncultured Bordetella sp. | reverse complement strand
GCTTGGCACTGCCCTCTGCATCTAGCATCACAATGATCACCTCGCGTTGATCAAGGCGCGCCTGCATGACCAGGCATTTGCCAGCATCGCGGATAAAACCGGTCTTGGATAAGCCGATATCCCAATTCTCGTCGCGGGTCAGGGCATTGGTGTTTTTGAACTGCTGCTGCCGGCCGCCCACCCGCACCACGGCATCCCGATCGGTCGAATAATCCCGAATCAGAGGAACGTGATGGGCGGCATTCACCATAACCGCCAGATCGCGGGGTGAGGCCACGTTGCCACTGCTTAAACCCGTGGGTTCAACAAAATTTGAGCTGGTCATGCCGAGCGCGCGGGCCTTGTCATTCATCGCGATCACGAACGCAGGCAGGCCTCCCGGATAGCTTCTGCCGAGGGCATTCGCGGCGCGATTTTCCGATGACATCAACGCGAGATGGAGTAACTCGGAACGCGTAAAACTGGCACCCACCTTGAGCCGCGAAGCCGAATACTTTTCAAGCTGGGTATCTTCGCGGGCAATCATGATCGTCTCATCGAGGGGCTGGCCCGCATCCAGGACCACCATCGCTGTCATCACCTTGGTAATCGAAGCAATCGGTAAGGCTGCGTCGGCGTTTTTCTCAAGCAGCACTTCGCCAGAAGCCTGATCCATCACCATCACCGCGCTGGAATTTAACGACAGATCCGCAAGCTCAGACCGCAGGCCCAGCCGTGAACCCATCGAGTTATAGCCCGGTTCTGCCTTGACCTTCGATGCCTTGACACTCTGCGCAGGCGCGCGGGCAACGTTCTTTTTTGGACTGCTGGTGTTGCGCGCTGTCTTTGAGTTCTGCTGCGCGGGCTTAGCAGAACGCGCAGCCGTCGCAGGCGCCGGCTTTACGGCCTGGGCAGGCTGTGTGGTCGATGGGGGTTTAGCCGCCATGGAGGCTCTGGGGCCGGTCTTTTCGGTCGAGGCGCCTGACTGGGCGAAAGCGGACGCAGGCCCGAGCATCCAGCCAATCAAGAGGCCGCCAAGTGCGGCTGATGCGTTGCGAAAAATCAGCGAATTTCCACGCGAAATGTGTAAGCAATAAGACCTCAATGGACCTCCCTTTTCCATCGAAGACGGCATCCTAGCAAAGGAAGTTAATTTCGCCAAGTAAAAAATCAATTTTTTCAATGGCTTAGAGCTGGTTCTGAAGGTCCGCTCTTATTGTTAGCATACTGCAGCGCACAATTTACGGTCTGAAAATGGATATCGACGGTGTCTTGAATCGCTCGGCCGTAGCCGCCCGCCATCGCAATCGCCATTGGTACCCCAAGGCCGTGAACAAACTCCATCACTTGGCGATCACGCGCCAGAAGGCCAGGCTTGGTGAGCGAGAGTCGGCCAAGACGGTCATCGCAAAACGGGTCGGCGCCCGCCAGATAAATCACAAGGTCTGGCGCAAATTGCTTGCGGATCTGGGCCAATGCGGCCCGCAGCGACTCGAGGTAAGCCGCATCACCCGTGCCGTCAGGCAATTCAATATCGAGATCGGACTGCTCTTTCACAAAGGGATAGTTCTCTGCACCGTGCATGGAAAACGCGAAAATATTCGAATCATCGCGGGCCATCGCGGCGGTGCCGTTGCCCTGATGCACATCGAGGTCGATGATCAAACAGCTCGCGGCAAGGCCCTCGCGCTGCATCAGCCGCGCTGCCACGACAGCATCGTTAAAGCAGCAGAATCCTTCGCCACGATCGCGATAAGCATGGTGCGTTCCGCCCGCAAGATTGATCCCCACCCCGTCCCGAAATGCCGCACGGCAGGCCATCACGGTGGCGCCCGCGGATCGGCGCGACCGCTCCACCATTTCGGGCGACCATGGAAAGCCAATCGCCATCATCTCCTTGCGGGACAGATCACCTCCGACAAGCCTGCGGATGTAATCGGGACTGTGGG
>CAYFPT010000224.1:832-1930 GCA_964345065.1 uncultured Bordetella sp. | reverse complement strand
CGCGCTGAAAGCGCTTGGACATATGATTTAACGCACGATCGGTATAGACAACTGAAAATTCCAGCAATCCATCGGGATCAACGTTTGGCATCAGGCCCGGCATGGCACTCCCCTTCTGTTGTTCTTCTTTTGACGCATTTCAACACTAAAGCGCCACGATTTCAATCCGCCATGCGGATCCACAGCCAGCGCTCGACGTGTAAAATCCAGGCATGATGACCGCTCGTGGGTCGGCCAATCGGTTCTTAGGGGTCACGCTGGCCGCTTTTTGTAGCATGACTGCGATGCGGCTTGCCGACCCCCTGCTGCCCGCGATTTCAGATGAATTCGGCATTCTCACCGGCGAGGCTGCCCGAATCACGAGTGCGTTTACGATTGCTTACGGACTCAGTCAATTCGTTTTTGGCCCCCTTGCAGACCGATTTGGAAAGCTGAGGACTCTGGGCTGGGCGGTGTTTTTTTCCGTACTGACGAACTGCGCCGTAGGCTTTTCTCAGGAATTCAACACAATCATGTTTTGGCGGACGATTGCCGGTTCAGCAACCGCAGGAATCGTGCCACTGGCCATGGCCTGGATTGGTGAAACAGTTTCCTATGCTGATCGGCAGACCACGCTTGCCCGGTTTCTTTATGGAGTGCTAGGTGGTGTGATCGGCGGCCAGATCATTGGCGGCGTCTGTGCTGACCTGGGAAACTGGCGGGCGGGATTTTTTCTCACCGCAGCACTTTATTTTATTTGTTGGCTGCAGCTGCGGGCCAGCGGTCAATTGAGCTCGCCCGTTGCGCCACCGCATCCGATACAGCATTTGGGGGCACTCAAACATTTTCAGAATGTCTTTTCATCGCCCTGGTCCCGTTTTATTTTGCTGGTCGTCAGCATTGAGGGCTGCTTTCTTTATGGCGCACTGGTCTTTATCCCCTCGTACCTTCATTTAGAGCGTCATTTTTCTCTCACCGAGGCAGGCCTACTCATGGCGAGCTTTGGTTTAGGGGGACTGCTATATGCCAGCACCGCTGGTCGACTATTGAAACGACTCGGAGAGGCCGGCCTTGTGCGCAGCGGGGGGCTTTTGCTCGGTGTCGCTTTTCTGATGATAT
>CAYFPT010000224.1:0-822 GCA_964345065.1 uncultured Bordetella sp. | reverse complement strand
AGTCGGTCTCGGGGGTTATATGCTGCACAACACGCTCCAGACCCAGGCCACACAGATGGCGCCCGACTCGCGGGGCACGGCAGTCTCACTTTTTTCCTGTTCCTTATTTTTTGGTCAGTCGATTGGAATTGTGGCTGCGGGATGGGCGGTTGATCAGTTTGGGTTCGCGCCACTTTTCTGGACAGCAGCAATTGCGCTATTCTTGTTATCTATCTGGATTGCATCGGCACTGCATCAATATCGTGATTCTTAGCCCGCGAAATTTTTTTTGGCCTGGCCTTCTGGCCACTCTTGGCCTGTTTGCCCTCACGAAGCTGTCATTTGCAGCCTGCCCTGCGCCCGTCCTGACACCCGCCAAGCAGCTGGAGTTGCGGGCCGAGAGCGCCTTAATCGTGACCCACGCCAGCGCACTTTACGATCCGAGATATTCAACCAAAACTGGCTTGGATACGGCGGTTTACCACGCAAAACAAAATAAAATTCCAGTGATTTATCTGGTGGATGACAGCCCCGTGCACTATGCAATGATGAACGACTGTGAACCCAGCCATTGGATCCGATCGGTGGATGGCGAGATCGATTTTTCTGTCGATGTAAAGCACCTGATTCTTGCCGGTGGCCACATGGAGCTTTGTCTTTCGCGCTCGGCCCATGATCTGATTGAACAGGCTGCAAGACGTTCGCAAAAGGAACTCAAGGTGTCCTATGTCATGGACGCCATTTACTCCAATGGAAAAACCATTAACGAATCGGATCCTTTTTATCAGGATTTTCAGTGGTTTATGGGAATCGTCAACTATGGCCGGCCTGGCGGTGAGCAAT
>CAYFPT010000223.1:0-1933 GCA_964345065.1 uncultured Bordetella sp. | reverse complement strand
GCCCCCTTTATGCGGTCTTATGCGTTGCTGCTGCTCAAGACCTGCCACAAGCGCAACGCGCCGGCGATCGGCGGCATGAGTGCGCTGATTCCCATTAAAAACGATCCTGAAAAAAATGAGATCGCCATGCAGGGCATCATCAGTGACAAGCGGCGCGACGCCACCGATGGCTATGACGGTGGCTGGGTGGCCCACCCGGGCTTGGTTGAGGCCGCGATGAAGGAGTTTGTGGCGGTACTTGGCGATAAGCCCAATCAGATTGAAAAGCAGCGGCCCGACGTCTACGTGTCTGCCGCCGATTTGCTGAATTTTGCGCCGGAGGCCCCCATCACCGAGGCGGGTCTGCGTATGAATATCAATGTGGGTATTCATTATCTCGGCTCATGGCTGACTGGCAATGGCTGTGTACCGATTCATAACCTGATGGAAGACGCCGCCACGGCAGAGATTTCCCGCTCTCAGGTCTGGCAGTGGATTCGCTCGCCGAAAGGCAAGCTCGAGGATGGCAGAAAGATTAGCGCTGAGTTGGTCCGCAGCCTCATTTCTGAGGAGTTGGCCAAGGTCAAGGCCTCGGTGACCCACTCGGGCGCCTCCGATACGTCGACCTATGAGCGGGCCGCTAAGATTTTCGAGCAGATGTCGACCGCCACAAACTTTTCCGAGTTTTTGACGCTGCCGCTTTACGAAGAACTCGCCTAGGAGCGTGCCCCATGAAACCTTTCATTTTTCGAATTGGCTCTGCGTTATCAATCGCCCTGGCGGCCGGGCCAGCAGCCCATGCCCACCACGGCTGGTCAGAATACGATTCGAATAAAGGTTTCAAGCTCACGGGCCGGATCATGGAAAGCGGGTATGAGCATCCCCATGGCTATGTGCGGCTGCAGGCCGAGGGCAAGACTTGGATTGCCGTGCTGGCGCCCCCATTTCGCATGGAAAATCGCGGCCTTGTGAAGGCCGCAATAGCGCCAGGCGCGACGGTCACCGTCGAGGGCTATCCCCATCGCAGTAAGGCCGATGAGATGCGCGCCGAGCGCATCACGGCCGATGGCAAGACTGTAGAGCTGCGCTGACCGCCGACAGGCCCAAAGCGTGACCCAGCCCATGCAGGCCATCGAGGGCCTCTGGATTGCGCAGGTGATGCGCGAGTCGCTCTGGCTGTATCCGACAGTCGAGACGCTTCACCTCTGGGGCGTCGGCGCTTTATTCGGCTCGATTCTGCTGGTGGACCTGCGCCTGCTCGGCGTTGGGCGCGGCCTTAAGCTGCGGCCTTTGCTACGGTTTGCAGTGCCGGTCACGATCCTGGGCTTTGTGCTGGCGGCATTGACGGGTTTTTTGATGTTTATTGCCCATCCGTCGGAGTTCATTGCGTCAACACTGTTTGTGCTGAAGATGACACTCTTATTTTTGCTGGGCCTAAATGCGATCTCGCTGCAGTTGCGGATCGCGCCCGATCACCAGGCCTCTGATGCGATACCGTTTGAGCCAAGTGTGTCCATTCGGCTGCAGGCCCTGGTCTCGATGCTCGGCTGGGCGACCGTCATTGGCCTGGGAAGATGGCTGGCGTATGTATGACGCGTCATCACTAAAACGACAGGGTGTAACGGAGTCCAGCCATCCAATTGCGGTCGGGTGCGGGTTCGTAGGGCGTCGCGCTGGCCACAATCACCGAGCCCACATACTTCTTATCGAAAATATTATTCACCCTGAAGTCCGCAAGCAAACGGCCCTTGCCGATGGGCCAGACATAGGCGGCGCGAAGATTCGCGATGTCATAGCCATCGGCCACACGTGTATTTAGGTCATTGGCGTAGAGTCTCCCTGAGGAGACGGCCTCTGCCGAGAGCGTGAGGCCCTTTGGGCGGTTGCGTGTTCGCGGCTGATCTGAAAATCCGAGGCTATTCCATGCCAGCTCAGCGAAGACGAAGTGCTGCGG
>CAYFPT010000222.1:1077-1939 GCA_964345065.1 uncultured Bordetella sp. | reverse complement strand
GATTATGGTGTTTTATATCGTGCTGGGATGCTTTCTGGATGGCATCTCAATGATTGTGCTGACCATGGGTGTGATACTGCCCACCATTGTTGGCGCCGGTATTGATCTCATCTGGTTTGGAATTTTTCTGGTCTTGGTTGTCGAGATGGCCCAGATTACGCCGCCGGTTGGCTTTAATCTTTTCGTACTGCAGGGCATGACCAAAAAGCCCCTCAGTTACATCGCGCGGGTCGCCATGCCGATGTTTTTCCTGATGATTCTGGCGGTGCTGATTTTTTATCATTTTCCCCAGACCATCACCTGGCTGCCCTCCAAGATGTAGCCAGCAGTGCCGCAATCGCATCGGCGGCCTGCCCCAGTAGAATGCCGAGATGCGTTTCGCCCTAGGTCTTTTTATTGCAGGCGGCCTGTGCCTGAGCTCATTGGATGCGGTGGGTAAGCTTTTGATGTCGCAGACCAGCATCATCATGCTGATTTGGGCCCGCTACCTCGGCCAGTTTCTTTTCTCATTGCCCCTGGCGTACTGGCGGGCAGGCCCCGAATTCTGGAAGACCTCTCGGCCGCAGCTTCAGCTCATGCGCTCTACACTTTTGCTGCTGACTAGCATATTGTTTTTTGGCGGCCTGCAGTTTCTGCCGCTCGCCGAAGCCTCAGCCATTTCATTTACGGCGCCGCTGTGGGTGGCATTGCTATCCGGCCCCATGTTAGGTGAGCGGGTTGCAAAAAGTGATGCATGGGTTGCGGCCTTAGGATTTTCGGGTGTTTTACTGATCGTGCGCCCGGGGACCGATATTTTTCATTACGGAGCGATCCTGATTGGGGCGATGGCGGCTTTAAATGCGGTCTATCAGCTGATGACGCG
>CAYFPT010000222.1:0-1067 GCA_964345065.1 uncultured Bordetella sp. | reverse complement strand
CGGGTTTTCCATCCGTCTCCGATCCGCTCACGATTGGCCTGCTGTGTGCCGCGGGCCTGCTTGGCGGCTTAGGGCATCTCTTATTCGTGTTGGCGTTTTATCGGGCCCCGCCCGCCTCGTTAACGCCGTTTGTCTATCTGCAGATGATCTGGGCGATTGGCTTTGGTTGGCTCATTTTTCGTCAGCTGCCCGATGGGCTGGCCCTGCTGGGCATGCTGATCATCATCGGCTCAGGGCTTTGGCTGATTCTGCATCGGCATCGCCAGCCCCGGGCTGCCCGCTAAATTTCAGCGGGCTTTTTAATCTGCAGCAAGGCCTTTTTAAAACTGCTCATCGGGGCCGAGTGGCCGCCACTGCCCAAGGGGCAATTGACCCAACACAATCTTGCCGATGCGGATTCGCCTCAGTCCAATGACTTTTAGGCCGACAAGTTCGCACATCCGGCGAATCTGGCGCTTCTTACCCTCGCGCAGCACAAAGCGCAGCTGGTGTTCATTCTGCCAAGTGACCTTGGCAGGCCGAAGGGCCTGCCCATCCAGGGAGAGGCCGTGATTCAAAAGCTTTAGCCCCTGCGCTGAGAGCGTCCCCTCAACCCGCACGAGATATTCCTTTTCAATGGGCGAGGTTTCACCGATTAAAAGCCGTGCAATCCGGCCGTCTTGGGTCAGGACAAGAAGACCTGTCGAGTCGATATCGAGTCGGCCGGCAGGCGCAAGGCCCCGGGTCTCAAGGCGCTTCTGGGCTCCAGGACCCTGTTTGGTCCTTGACGCTGCCTGCCAGAGATTTTCCGGGGTAATCAGTCGGATGGCCGGCGTGTAGGGCCGATCTGGATCCTCGTGGGAGACCACCCCAATCGGTTTATTTAAAAGGACGGTGATTCGGCGTTGTTGCTGGGCCCGGGCTTTGGTTGCCAGTTCAATGCGCTGATGGGGGTAGGCCTTGGTGCCGAGCTCTTGCACGACCACACCCTCTAAGAGAACAAGGCCTTGTTCAATAAATGCATCAGCCTCACGCCGAGAGCAGATGCCGCGGTCGGCCAAAATCTTTGAGATTCGGATTTTTTCCTG
>CAYFPT010000221.1:0-1974 GCA_964345065.1 uncultured Bordetella sp. | reverse complement strand
GCCATCAGGCCGCAAACACGCCGACTTGCATTGATGAGCTGCTCGAGATCGATCGGCAGGCCCGCGAAATCGCACAGGCACACGTCGCCAAAATCGCGGGATAATTCATCAATTGCCATGATGACCGTTCTATTTTTTCTGCTCGCAATCGCCATCCTCGTCTTTGTGCACGAGATGGGCCACTACCTTGCAGCCCGGCAGTGCGGCGTTGCGGTCGAGCGATTCTCAATTGGATTCGGTCGGACCCTGCTGAAGTGGCATTCCAAGCGCTCGAATACCGAGTGGGTCGTGGCTGCGGTTCCGCTGGGCGGCTACGTAAAGATGGATGAACCGAACTTTGAATCAAAATCGCTGGCCGCCCGCGCATGGATTGTATTTGCCGGCCCACTGGCCAATCTTATTTTCGCTACGCTGGCCTATGCTGTGTTATTTCACTCGGGCCGAGAAGAGCCGATTGCGGTATTGGCGCAGCCCAAGGTCCAGTCCGTCGCCGCGCTCGCCGGACTGCGCGAGGGTGATCGGGTCATTGGAATCGGCGTCCATGATGTGGCGAGCTTTAACGAACTGCGCTGGCGGCTTGCCCAGATCCTTGTCGGGGAGGGCGCGGCTTTAATCAGCATGAAAGTTGAGCGTCCCAGCGGAGAAGTGATCTCGGTAGTGTTGCCGCTTGCGGCTACCCAAGGCGGCGACAGCTCAGAAGCTGATGATCCTTCGGCAACAGTGGCGGCCCTCGGACTTGCGCCATTAAGTAAATCGGTGCGCATCATCCGCGTGCAAGAAGGCAGCATTGCGCAGGCGGCTGGATTACGCGACGGGGACCGCATTCTGCGCGTTGGCCAAGAGGAGGTCCGCCAGCCCGATGTGGTGATCAGCCGAATTAAGGAATCGCAAGGAAAGCCAATTGAGCTCACGGTCTCTGACGGCAGTCAGATGGAGCGGGTGGTCATCACCGCCCGGGCGGGCCAAGACGGCATCTTCCGCATTGGCGCCGTCGTCGGGGCCGAGTTGGACACGATCCATGTCGCCGATGAGCCCCTGCAGGCCCTGGCCAAGGGGGCGATCCGGACCTGGGAGATGAGTCTGCTGACAGTCCGGGCCCTGGGCAGAATGCTTGCGGGCGAACTGTCTTGGCGGCAGATCAGTGGCCCAGTCACGATTGCCGATGCGGCCGGCCAATCTGCCGGCAATGGCCTAAAGGCCTTTGTTGGCTTTCTTGCGCTGATTAGTATCAGCATTGCGGTACTGAATCTTTTGCCCATTCCCATGCTCGATGGGGGACACCTTATGTATTATCTATGGGAGCTGGTCCGGGGTCAGCCCCTGTCGGCCGAGATTCAGGAGACAGGCCGCCGAATTGGTGTTGCACTGATTATGGCCTTGACCGCTGTGGCCCTATTTAATGACTTCGCCCGGCTCGCGGGCTGGTAGAGAAAGACAGATTTTCATGCGCAATCGTGTCACACCCAAACCCTTGGCTTGCCGGCTGCTTGTTTGGTCGTGGTTTGGGGTCCTTTGCGTGGTGAGCCTTGCGGCGTTAAACACCGCCCAGGCGCAATTTTCTAAGCCTGAAGCAGCGGGCAGCGGCCCGGTTCTCGGCGCGGCGATTCGCGATATCCGGGTGGAAGGTCTGCAGCGGATTGAGCCGGGCACCGTGTTTTCGTATCTACCAATTCAGATCGGTGATCGGGTGACCGAGCAGGGAACTGCTGAGGCGGTGCGAACACTATTTGCGACTGGATTTTTTAAAGATGTCCGCATTGAACTCGAGGGCGATGTGCTGGTCATCAGCGTCGAGGAGCGGCCCGCGATCGGCGCCGTTGAGATCACTGGTTCCAAGGAATTCGATAAAGATCAGCTGCTGAAGGCCCTTCGGGATACCGGCCTTGCGGAGTCGCGGATTTTTGATCGCGCGCTCTTAGATCGGGCCGAGCAGGAGCTTAAACGCCAGTACCTGGGCCGGGGTAAATACAACGC
>CAYFPT010000220.1:0-1992 GCA_964345065.1 uncultured Bordetella sp. | reverse complement strand
GCATGACCTGGTCGATCGGGTTTCGCGCGCCTGGCCGAGTCGCATTGGCCGACCAGGCCTGGGGCCAACACCTCGATCAATTAGAGGAATCCGACTGGCGTGATCCTTGGCTTAAGGCCTCGGATCAGCCCGGCGAAATTCCTGAGCAGCTTCTTGCGGCACTCACCCGCCAGGTGCTGCAGACGTTTCCCGATCGCAAAGCCCTGCGGTCTGCGATTGCCCGTGTTCTCAGTGAACCTGCCCCTTCGGCCGTATTTGTAGCACCCCGGCCTGCGCCCACACTGCGCGGATTTGTAGCGGCCGCCCGACAACACGGCATTGCACTGTCACCTGCGAGCCGACTGCTGTATGCCGGCCAGGCGTTTTACATCAATGGGGAGGCAGTCTCCACTCCCCTGACCGTGGCTGCAGGCACAGCGCTGCGCGATCTTGCAAACCATCGCCGACTCTCGGCTGCCCACCTCAAACGTGTAATTCAGAATCCCACGCTGGCCGATTGCCTGCTGGAAATGGCAAGAGCCGGGTGGATCGTTTATCATTAAGGGGTTTCTTGGGGACGGTTCGCGTTAAAAACGTGAATCTTCGAGAAACGATCACCTCAATTTTTTGTCGAAGGAAACAAAAATATGCAAAAGTCTCTTCTCGCCGCCATGATTCTGGCGCTTGGTGTTGTTGCATGCGGAAAAAAACAAGAGGCCGCCGCGCCTGCTCCCGCACCCGCGCCTGCCCCTGCAACTGAGCAAAAGCCTGCTGATGCAGCGCCTGCTCCTGCCGCACCTGCAGCCCAGCCGGCCAAGAAGTAAGCCGCGGCCGCGTTATTGCGGTTGTGAAAAACGCCGGCCACAAGCCGGCGTTTATTTTTTCAGCAGACCATCACCCAATCGAAGCCGTCATCTTGCGAGGCGATGGTCATCTGGGTCTTCGTCCCAATCATGGGACCCAAGACTTTTTGCACAAGCTCTGGCCGATTGTTGTGCTGACTAAGATGGGCAGCCACGACATGCTGCAGACGGGACTGATCAATCGCAGCAAGAATCGCCGCCGATTCAGCATTCGACAGATGGCCGTAGGGCCCCGAGATACGCTGCTTTAATGCCTCTGGGTAGCCGCCTGTGCGCAGCATCTCCTCGTCGTGATTGGCTTCTAGAAAAAGTGCATCCATGCCGCTTAACATGGATTCAATATGGGGCGTTGATCGGCCGACATCAGTAAGTACGCCAATACGGCCTTGCTGACTTTCCACCACCAGCTGCACCGGCTCACGGGCATCATGCGGCACCGGAAAACAGCGCAGCGTCAGCGCACCAAGAGAAAATCTCGCATGGCTATCAATCTCAATAACGCGCACACCCGACCAGAACTCAGCAGACATCGCGCTGGCCGTGCCATGTGAGGTCAGCACCGGAATGCCCGCAGCGCGGGCCAGCCGAGCCGTGCCATCAATGTGATCTTGATGTTCATGGGTAACAAAGATCGCATCCAGATCCGAAGGCAGCAGCCCCCTTGTCTCTAGCCTTCGGCTGACCTCTTTGATGCCCAGGCCACAATCGACCATAAGTCGTGTGGGATCCAGGCCGTGTGAGGGCGACTCGATCACTAAGGCGTTGCCGCCACTGCCGCTGGATAGGCTTGTAAACCGCAACTACTTCAACTGATCAAACAAAAGCCCAAGCATGCGTCGGGCGATGGCATCGGCAATGGGTTTGCCGTTTTTATCCTGCACCGAAATGCGGACCGCCTCTTGGCCACTTGCGGCCACCAGCAGCCGATACTGCTCGACCGACTCCGAGGGCTTGGCAGTGGAGAACATCCGCGAGAAAAATCCAGGCTTTTCACGCTGCTGATCAACCGTGGGATCGCGGTAGCGGACAAAAAACAGGCCCTTATTACGATCCCGGTCCTCGACGGTAAAGCCCAGCCGATCGATGGCAACGCCGACACGGCGCCAAGCACGATCAAAAGGCTCAGCAATCTCAATCACCGAGGCATCAC
>CAYFPT010000219.1:0-2004 GCA_964345065.1 uncultured Bordetella sp. | reverse complement strand
ACGGTGCGGACACCACCGCCCACCGTCAGCGGAATGAACACCTGATCAGCGACGGCCTCGATGACAGGCAAAATGAGATCACGATCATCGCTTGAGGCCGTGATATCCAAAAACGTGACTTCATCGGCACCCTGCTGATCATAGCGGCGGGCAATTTCAACGGGATCCCCGGCATCCCGCAGCGACACAAAGTTCACGCCTTTGACAACCCGGCCTGCATTGACATCCAGGCAGGGAATGATGCGCTTAGCGAGCATTGGATTTATTTTTTAGCGAAATCATCGGCGCGCTTTTGCGCCTTTTTGAAATCGATATGGCCTTCGTAAAGCGACCGGCCGAGGATCGCCGCAGTAATGCCCTCGGGCTCAAGCTTACACAGTGCATCGATGTCTTTCATGCTCGCGATTCCGCCGCTGGCAATAATCGGCACGCTCACACTCTCGGCGAGCTTGAGCGTTGCCTCGATATTGACGCCGGAGAGCATGCCATCGCGGCCGATATCGGTGTACAGAATTGATTCGACACCGTAGTCCTCGAATTTCTTGGCCAGATCGATGACCTCGTGGCCTGAGAGCTTGCTCCAGCCATCGGTGGCGACTTTGCCATCCTTGGCATCAATCGACACGATGATTCGGCCAGGAAAGGCAACGCAGGCATCCTGCAGCAGGCCCGGATTTTTCACGGCAGCAGTGCCGATCACCATATAGGTCGCACCGTCATCAAGAAAGCGCTCAATGGTGTCCAGATCACGAATGCCACCGCCAATCTGAACCGGGATCTCCGCACCCAGGGCCTTCATGATCGCCTTAAAGGCGGGCTCATTTTTCGGCCGGCCCGCGACTGCACCATTGAGGTCCACCACATGCAGCCGACGGGCCCCCTGATTTTTCCAGTGGGCCGCCATCTGGCCGGGCTGGTCTGAAAACACGGTTGCCGCCTTCAGGTCGCCTTGCTTGAGACGGACACACTGACCATCTTTTAAATCAATCGCGGGGATTAACAGCATGGCTAAGGTCTAAGGATTCCAGGTCACGAAATTCGACAGCAGTTTCAGGCCAGAGTTCGCGCTTTTTTCAGGATGAAATTGAGTAGCAATGATGTTATCCCTGGCCACCGCACAGGTAAAGCGCGTTCCGTAATTGCTTTGGCCCAGCACCAGCGCCGGCTCTTTCGGCTCAGCGTGAAAGCTATGAACAAAATAAAACCAGCTGCCGGTCTGAACACCGCTTAAAACCGGATGCTCACCCGACCATTGGACCTGATTCCAGCCCATATGCGGCACCTTCAGCGGCCGGCCTGCATGATCCCGCGCGCCGCGATCGGCCGAAAATAAGACCACCTCGCCCGGCAGGACCCCAAGGCCCTCGGTATTGCCCTCTTCGCTGCGATCAAACAGCATCTGCTCGCCCACACAGATGCCGAAAAAGGGCTTGGTTCGGCAGGCCGCAAGCACTGCATCTCGCAGGCCCGAACGGCGCAGGCTTGCCATGCAATCATGCATCGCGCCCTGACCGGGAAAGACGACTCGGTCCGCCTGATCAATCTGCCGAGCCGAGTCGACAATCTGAACATCCGCCTGGGGCGCAACCGCGCGAAACGCCCGAAACACGCTGCGCAGATTTCCTGATCCGTAATCAACAATGGCAATCAACTGATCGCGTCTTTGCTCGTGAGATCGGCCGCTTTGCCGATCGGTTGCTTAGAGGCTTCCCTTGGTCGACGGAATGACATCCTGCGACAGGCGAGGATCCGCCGACACCGCCATCCGCAACGCCCGGGCGAAGGCCTTAAAAATCGTCTCGCACTGGTGGTGGGCGTTCTCACCTTTTAGGTTATCAATATGCAGGGTGGCCTGGGCATGATTCACAAAGCCCTGGAAAAACTCATGAATGAGATCCAGATCGAATTGGCCCACCATGCTGCGCTTCCATTTCACGCCAAACTCAAGCCCGGGGCGGCCCGACAGATCTACAACCACGCGTGATAAGGCCTCATCGAGCGGCA
>CAYFPT010000218.1:0-2005 GCA_964345065.1 uncultured Bordetella sp. | reverse complement strand
CTCCGCAGCAGCGCAGCTCTCCGATCTTGCCGAGTGCGGCCTGGTCATTGAGGCAATCGTTGAAGATCTTCAGGCCAAGCGCAAACTGTTTTTAGATCTTGAGGCGATCGTTGCAAAGGATTGCATTCTTGCAAGCAACACCTCATCCATTTCGATCACTGCAATCGGCGCGGTACTGGCCCATCCCGGCCGTCTTGCAGGACTGCATTTTTTCAATCCCGCCCCGCTGATGGCATTGGTGGAAATCGTCTCGGGCTTGGGTACCGAGCGTGAAATCGCAGAGCGGCTTTTCGCATCTGCCGCTGCCTGGGGCAAGACCCCCGTGCACACGCGCTCCACGCCTGGCTTTATTGTGAATCGTGTGGCCCGGCCGTATTACGCCGAGGCCCTGCGTCTGCTGCAAGAAGGCGCTGCTGATCCCGCTACGATCGATGCCTGCATGCGTGAGGCAGGTGGTTTTCGAATGGGGCCATTCGAGCTCATGGATCTGATTGGCCATGATGTGAATTTCTCGGTGACCCGCAGCGTCTGGAATGCGTTTTTTAACGACCAGCGGTTTCTTCCGTCGCTCATTCAGCAGGAATTGGTCGATGCAGGTTTCCTGGGCAGAAAAAATGGCCGCGGTTTTTATGATTATCGCGAGGGTGCTGCCGCACCCGCCCCCAAGACCGAGCCGCAATCGCAGGCGATGGCTGCACTGAAGGCCGCGCGCGTGGTGGTCTGCGGCGACTCGGCTGCCGCACAGGCCCTGTCATCGCGCCTTCAATCGGCGGGCGTTGCGTCAACATCTGGCCCATCGCACGATGGCCGGATTGCGCAAGTCTCGGGTGCTGTGCTGTATGTCACCGATGGCCGAACCGCAACGCGCCGGGCCGCAGCCCAGTCGGATCAGAATGTGGTGTTGGTTGATTTGGCTCTGGATTACAACAAAGCAAAACGTCTGGCCATCAGCGTTGCGGATCAATGCACAGCCGATGCAGCCGCAGCCGCCATTGGCCTGCTTCAGGCCGCAGGCGTTGCCGTATCGCGATTTTCGGATGTGCCGGGGCTGGCAGTCATGCGCACGGTGACCATGCTCGCCAACGAAGCGGCCGATGCAGTCAATCAGGGGGTCTGTGATGTGCCTTCGGTCGATGCGGCCATGCGTCTGGGAGTGAACTATCCGATGGGCCCACTGGCCTGGGCGGATCAGATCGGGCTTGGCCGGGTCCGCGAGGTGCTGGGCCATCTCGCCGACAGCTATGGCGAGGACCGATATCGAATCTCGCCGCTAATCCAGCAGCGTGCTTATGCCGGAAAGGGATTTCATGTCTGATGCGCCATTAACCGCAGCCCAGGCCCAGTCGTTGGCCGAAGCGACACGCGATGCAATGTACTCGCGGGATCGGGCCGCACAGGCGCTCGGCATCCAGATTCAGTCTATCGGGCCGGGTGTTGCGGTGCTGCGTATGAAGATCCGTGGCGATATGGTCAACGGCCACCACATCTGTCATGGCGGCATGATTTTTACGCTTGCCGATACGGCCTTTGCCTATGCCTGCAACAGTTACAACAAAAATACAGTGGCCTCGGCCTGCAATATTGATTTTCTTGCCCCGGGCCGCGAGGGTGCCGTACTCACTGCCCAGGCCCAGGAGCAGTCGCTATCCGGAAGAACCGGTGTCTACGATGTCACCGTGCGTGATGACGGCGGCCGAGTGATCGCGCTTTTTCGCGGCAAGAGCTATCGCATCAGCGGGGAGGTGATCGCCGGCTTAGAGCAGGCTGATCACAGCTGAAAAACAAAAATAGATTGATCAAGGGAGATCCCACAAATGCCAAAACGAAAACCAAAGCCATCGGGGGGGCTGCATCCTATTGAGAGCGCAAGCCGCGATGAGATCTCGGCATTGCAGCTAAAGCGTCTGAAGTGGTCGGTCAAACACACCTATGACAACGTGGCCCCGTATCGGGAAAAGTGCAAGAAAAGTGGCGTCCATCCCAGCGACCTGAAACAGCTGAAGGA
>CAYFPT010000217.1:0-2006 GCA_964345065.1 uncultured Bordetella sp. | reverse complement strand
TATCGACGTCATACCACTGACGCGCAAGGTTGGAGCCGACATCGGGCTTATTTAAGTGATCTGCCGAGATGATCTCGACTTTCATGCCTTTTTTCGCTGCACCGAAGTCTTCGACCGCCATTCTCGCGGCAAGCTCAGAGCCCTTGCCCGAGAGGTCGGTGTACAGACTCGACATATCGGTCAGCACGCCAATCTTGATCACGTTATCCGAGATCTGGGCCTGGGCCGATGTGGCACCGATTGCAGCAATGCTTGCGGCCAAAAGCGTGGCGCGCAGTTTTTGTTTAAGTTTCATCGTTTGATCTCCTCTTTTTCAAGCATTTTTAAAAAAACCGATCAGACTCCAAGATACTCCTTGAGGAGGTCCGATTTTGCATTAAGCTCTGAAGCGGAAAACTCCTCCACCACCGCACCATGCTCAATGACGTAAAACCGGTCCGCCAGTGGTGCAGCAAACCGGAAATTCTGTTCCACCATCACAATCGTAAAGCCCCGCTCGCGCAGCATCCGTATCGCCCGGCCAAGCGCCTGAACAATCACGGGGGCTAGGCCCTCGGAGATCTCATCGAGCAGCAGTAAACCCGCGCCGGTGCGCAAGATACGCGCCACCGACAGCATCTGCTGCTCTCCCCCCGACAGCCGCGTGCCTGGGCTCGCCCGGCGCTCTTTTAGATTCGGAAAAAGCGAATAAATCTCCTCGACTGTCATGCCGCCTTCGGCGACCTTGGGCGGCAGCAATAAATTCTCTTCGCAGGTCAGGCTTGCAAAAATGCCCCGCTCTTCGGGGCAAAAGCCAATGCCCATCTGCGCAATCTTGTGCGGTGGCAGGCTGACTGTCTCCTGGCCTTTCATTTGAATCGAGCCGGTGCGCCTGCCGACAAGGCCAAGAATCGCTTTTAGTGTGGTGGTGCGGCCGGCGCCATTACGGCCTAAAAGCGTGACGACCTCGCCTTGCTGCACATGAAGATTAACGCCATGCAAGATATGCGATTCGCCATAAAAGGCATGGACATTTTCTAAACGCAGCAGCTCGCTCATTTTAGTGGGCGCCCTGCAATTCGACTTCACTGCTGCCCATATAGGCCTCTAAGACCTGCGGATCTTTCGAGACTACCTCATAGGGGCCTTCCGCAATAATCTGGCCGCGCTGCAATACCGAGATGGTGTCAGCGATACGGGCCACCACATTCATGTTGTGCTCCACCATCAGCACCGTGCGATTCGCGGATACTTTTTTAATCAGCTGGGTGACACGATCGACATCTTCATGGCCCATGCCTTGCGTGGGCTCATCGAGCAGCATCAGCTGCGGATCCATCGCCAGGGTAGTGGCAATCTCCAGGGCCCGCTTACGGCCATAGGGAAGCTCGACCGTAGTGTGATTCGCAAATTCGGTCAGCCCAACGGTCTCTAAAAGCTCCATCGCCTTCGGTGTCAGGCGCTCCAGCGAGGCTTCGGATTTCCAGAAATGAAACGATGTGCCCAGCTCGCGCTGCAGCCCAATACGGACATTTTCTAAAACCGATAAATGGGGAAATGTCGCGGAAATCTGAAATGACCGAATCACGCCTTTGCGGGCAATCTGTGCCGACTTCTGGCGGGTGATGTCTTCGCCGTTATACAAAATCTGGCCAGAGGTCGGAATCAAAAACTTGGTCAGCAGATTAAAGACCGTGGTCTTGCCCGCACCATTGGGGCCAATCAGGGCATGGATATGGCCACGCTTCACCTTCAGATTCACGTTCGACACCGCCACGAAGCCCTTGAACTCCTTCACTAGGTCCTTGGTCTCTAAAATGATGTCGTTGCTCATTGGGTGCTTACACTAGGTGCGTTGCCAGAGTCGGCCGAGTATAAAGTCGAATTGGTCCGCCCCTAATTAGGGGAAAACGCAAATAAAACAAGGCTTTTTGCAGATGCCGACGGCAGTTCCCTACCTTAGTGAAGCACAGGTTAACGAGTACCTTGACCCGGCCGCCCTGATCGATGCGATGCGGCAGGTGCTC
>CAYFPT010000216.1:0-2065 GCA_964345065.1 uncultured Bordetella sp. | reverse complement strand
TTGGCCCGCACATAGGCTAAGGCCGCATACCACTTCGTCTCCATGAGCCGGGCTTCTTGTTCGAGCGGCGCGTCGGGCCAGCGGATGTGAACGCCAGAGGCCGGCATCGGGAAGTCCTGCGGTAACACCAGATTGATGCGATCGTGATCGACCAAGACGGTTGCCGAGGACTCAACGACTTCTTGGATCGTCTTCATGCCACACCACAGGCCAGAGAATCGGCTCATTGCAAACGCATGCAGTCCCATATCCAGGATGCCTTGTACATCCGAGGGAAAAAACACCGGAAAACCACAGGCCTTAAAAATGTGATCGCTCTGATGGGCGGCCGTTGAGCTCTTGGCGACATGGTCATCGCCGGCAACCGCAATCACTCCGCCGAGCCGCGATGTGCCCGCCATGTTGGCGTGTTTGAACACATCTGAGCAGCGATCAACGCCTGGGCCCTTGCCATACCAGATGCCAAATACGCCATCGACCTTGCGCTTTTCGGGAAAGAGGTCGAGCTGCTGCGTGCCCCAGATCGCGGTTGCAGCAAGTTCCTCATTCACGCCAGGCTGAAACACCACCTGATGAGCCGCCAGATGCTTGCGTGCGGCCCACAGGGCCTGGTCGTATCCACCAAGCGGACTGCCACGATAGCCGCTGATAAATCCACCGGTATTTAAGCCCGCCTGCTGATCGCGCTGCCGCTGCATCATGGGCAGCCGCACCAGCGCCTGGATGCCGCTCATAAAGGCCCAGCCGCGCTCCAGGGTGTATTTATCCTCCAGCGATACCGGTCGCTCTGGTGGCGGGGGGGTCTCTTGCTTCATGAAGCAAGAGTCTACTTCTTTCGCTGCGGTGGGAGATCAGTACAACTACCGGAGAAGACCTCGGCCACCATGCCAATTGACTCACCAAGGGTCGGATGGGGATGGATGGTCTTGCCGATATCGTGCGGATCTGCGCCCATCTCTATGGCCAATGCGAACTCACCAATCATGTCGCCGGCGTGGGTGCCAACCATCGCGCCACCAATGACGCGATGACTTTCGGGATCCACAATAATTTTTGTGAAACCTTCGTCACGGCCGTTGGCAATTGCCCGGCCCGATGCCGCCCAAGGGAATACGGCCTTCTCGATCTTCATGCCCTTGGCCTTTGCCTCATCCTCGGTTACACCCACCCAGGCAACCTCAGGATCGGTGTAGGCCACCGACGGGATCACGCGGGCATCGAAAAATGATTTCTGGCCCGCCGCCGCCTCGGCAGCCACATGGCCTTCATGCACCGCCTTGTGCGCCAGCATCGGATTACCCACGATATCGCCAATAGCAAAAATGTGCGGCTGGTTGGTACGCATCTGCGCATCGACGCTGATAAAGCCACGCTCGCTGACGGTAACGCCCGCGCTGTCGGCGGCAATCACCGCACCATTGGGCCTTCGGCCCACGGCCTGAAGCACCAGGTCATAGACCTGGGGGCCCGCCGGCGCGCCCTCGCCTTCAAACTTCACATGAATGCCATCGGCCTTCGCCTCGGCGCCCACGGTCTTGCATTTCAGCATCAGGTTATCGAACCGGTGCGCATTATGCTTTTGCCAGACTTTCACGAGGTCTCGATCGGCCCCCTGCATCAGGCCATCGAGCATCTCCACCACATCAATTCTTGCGCCCAGCGTTGAATACACGGTCGCCATTTCTAATCCGATGATTCCGCCGCCAATGACCAGCATGCGCTTAGGCTTAAATTTCAGCTGCAACGCGCCAGTCGAGGTCACGATACGCTCATCATGCGGCATAAACGGCAGCTTCACGGCCTCTGAGCCGGCGGCGATGATGGCCTTTTGATAGCCGATGACTTTCTTGCTGCCATCTTCGGCGATAACTTCAATGTGAAAGCTATCAATGAACTTACCCACGCCCTGCACGACTTGCACCTTGCGTGCCTTGGCCATGCCGGCTAAGCCACCGGTGAGCTTGCCGATCACTTTCGATTTGTGGTCGCGCAGCTTATCCAAGTCAACAGCGGGCTCACCAAAACTCACGCCGAGTGCGCCCATATGCTTGACTTCATCCATGAC
>CAYFPT010000215.1:0-2066 GCA_964345065.1 uncultured Bordetella sp. | reverse complement strand
GCTGCTTGCATGGGGGGCAATCGGAATAAACACCGCTGCATGCTAAGGCCCAACGCGGCCAGCGATGCCACATGGGCTGTGCAGCCCCGACGGGGACTTACGCCTTAGGCGGCTGCTGAGGCATTCTCGAGCTCAGCCAAATCCCTAGCGCGATAAAGACAAATGAGGCCGCGTGAAAGAGTTTAGGATATTCACCAAGAATCAGAGACGAAAGCAGGGCAGTGATTAAGGGTGTTAGGTTTGCGAAAAATCCGGCCAGTGTTGGGCCAACCCGCTGAACACCTTCACTCCAGGTCTTATACGCCAGTATCGCTGGCCCGATGGCAACAAAGACTAAAATTCCGAGAAGCGGCAGGCTCCATTGAACGCGCTGCTCAGAAAATTCTAATTCTCCGAGCACAAATAGGCCTGAGGGAATCAGCCCGTAGACCACTTGCGCCATCAGCAGCGCAGCCCAGTCTTGCCGTAGGCGCTCTGGCTTGACAGTGAACTTCAGCTGCCAGCTATAAATCGCCCATCCGATTGCAGCCAGCACAATGTAAAGATCGCCGGGTAAAAACCTCAGGCCGGAAAGCCGACTCAGATCACCTTGGGATAAAACAATCGCGACGCCGAAAAGCGAGCAGGCCGCCCCCAGAACATGTAGGCCTATGATGCGGATTCGATAGAAAAGCCGGCCTACGAGCAGCATCCAGATGGGCATACTGGCGGCAATCAATGTGACATTAATTGCAGTCGACGTATGAAGCGCCAGATACTGCAGTGAGTTATAGCCAAAGACAGATAAAAATCCCAGCCAAGTGTAGCGGCGCCAGTGGATGAGCAGGCCGCTTCCGGGCCGAAAGATCCAATAAGCGAGTGGCAGCAAAAAAACCAGCACGAAAATCCAGCGCATGAAATTAAACAGCATGGGTGGAATCATGTCGGCCGCAGCCCGGCCCAGAATGGCATTGCAGGCCCACATGATGGGCGGCACCAAAAGAATGAGCCACGGGTAGGCAGAATGCTGCTTCATCTCAGTCGCCAAGGCTTACACCCTCTCGTCGTCGGTCTGATCCGCCGGTCCACTGGCCTGCGAGCCGGGCAATCGCTTGTAGGCCGCTGGTTAATTCAACAAGCTCTGCTGACTGGCCATAGGTCTTGAGCTCGTTTAGCAGTCGCTCAGACTGCGGATGCCCCGATTCAAGCTGCACGATGGATTGCGGCCCGGTGATTGAGAAGTTTGGCAAATCAATGGCCGCCTGAAGATCAAGGCCCCATTGTGTAAAGCCCAGAATCGCCTTCGCGGTGTAATGCAGTATGGAGGCACCGCCCGGGCTACCAAGCGCCGCAATCAGCGGGCCTCGGGAGCCATCTGGGTTTTTCTCAAAAATCATGGTCGGACTCATCGATGACCTTGGGCGCTTGCCGGCCTCGACCCGGTTAGCAATCGGCAGTCCATCGGCCGATTGCGGCTGAAAACTGAAATCGGTGAGCTGGTTATTTAATAAAAATCCACCCCGATCCGAGCGGCCCACCATGAGCCGGGCGCCGAAGGCGCTTTCGATGGTGGTCGTCATGCTGACAACATTCCCGAAACGGTCCGCAACCGACAAATGGCTCGTGCCGGCTTCGGGCTGATCCGGCATGATGGCCTGCGAACCCTTTGTGGGCGTCGGATTGCCGGGCATGGCAGCCTCCATGCGCCGTGGACCGATGCGTCGGGCCCGCTCTTGAATATAAGGCGGCATGAGCAGCTGATGCCAGCGGCCTGCAGGAGCGGCAACGAAATCCGGATCTGCGATAAAGGCCGCCCGATCGGCAAATGCCAGTCGAGCAGCTTCAATATAAAAGTGCATCCACTGGGCGTGTGTTGATAGGGCTCCGCGGCCAGGTGAATTTAAGCCCGGCGGCCTGGTCTGAGGCGTTGCGAGTGTTTGCAGAATTTGGCCAATGGTGATTGCGCCCGAGCTGGGGGGCGGAAAGCCACAGATCTCGATGCCATGTTCTGGCCGAATGGCCGCTGCCAGAGAAAAACAGAGGGCCTCGCGTTCGACGGCCCGATAGCGGCGAAGGTCTTCCTGATC
>CAYFPT010000214.1:0-2071 GCA_964345065.1 uncultured Bordetella sp. | reverse complement strand
GCTTTGCGGTGGATGATCATGAGGTTATTCTTTATGGCCGCTGCCCAAGCTGCCGCCCAGCACGGCAGACGCGTGCCGCATCGCCACGCCGATGAACGTGCTGATGAATCGCAATTGCATCACTTGATTAAAAGGAGCCTCGCTTTTGAATCCGCTACATGCAGCCCAAACGCACCGCAAATTTCTTTTGGCATTCGGCCTCGCTGCTGCGGTAATACTTGGCCAGCCTGCGCCAGCGGCCTTTGCCCACGGCAAAGAGTTTAAAAAAGGTGCGCTCGAAATCGAGCATGTCTATGCCACGGCGACTGCACCCGGCCAGCCCCACGGTGCAGTATTCATCCAACAGGTGAAAAATAAAGCGGGCACTGCAGACCGTCTGGTCGGCGGCAAAGCCGCAGTCTCCAAATCCGTCGAGGTCCACCAGATGATGATGGATCAGAATGTCATGAAGATGCGTGAGATTCCCGGCATCGAAATTCCCGCCAATGGCCGTGTCTCCCTGGATCGTGGCGCAAAAGAGGGTTACCACCTGATGCTGATGAATCTGAATAAGCCACTGGCTGATGGAGAACGCTTTCCGATGACCCTGATTTTTCAGCAGGCCGGAGCGCTAGAAGTCGAGGTGGAAGTCGTCAAGGCCCGTGCAGGACACGGCCATAAACACTAAGCAGTAGCGCTACTTGGTCGGCAAGTCGGTCACGAACGCCAGCTGACTTAGGCCCAGCCGATTGGCCATCGCCATCACTTCGATGACGGACTCATAGCGGGTATCGCGCTCAGCCCGCAAATGAATTGGAGTCTGGCGCGATCGATTGGCCGCCTGCTCCAGGGTGGTCTTGAGGGCCTCGCGCGTGATCGGCCTGCGATCAAGAAAGAGTTCACCCTTTGCGTTAATGCTGATGTTCAGGGTGTCTTTTGGGCTACTGACGGCCGGCGCATCCGACTTTGGCAGATCTAAATCAATCGCCCGAGTCATGAGTGGCGCGGTAATAATAAAAATCACCAAGAGCACCAGCATCACATCCACAAGTGGCGTTGTGTTGATCTCAGAGAGTGGCTGACCGCTGCCCGGCGGCTCAAAATTTCCCATCGCCATATCGAAGTCTCCTTATGCGGAGCGGCCCTGCCGCTTCACCAAATAGGCCCGAAGGTCATTGGCAAAGGCATCCAGCTCCGCCAGGGTGATGCGATTGCTTCGGGACAGCGCGTTATACGCAAGGACTGCCGGTATCGCGACCGCCAGGCCAAAGGCCGTCATGATCAGTGCCTCGCCCACCGGGCCTGCAACCTGCTCAATCATGATCTGGCCGCTTCCAGAAATGCTGATCAGGGCCTGATAAATACTCCAGACGGTTCCAAACAGTCCCACAAAGGGCGATGTGGCACCGATGGAAGCCAGTGTCACAAGGCCCGTCTCAAGTCGGCCCGTGCAGCCATGCAAGGCCAATCGCAGTCGGCGTGTCACGCGATCTTCCCAATCCGACTGGCCATCCAGGCTCGCCGTCTGCCCTGCACGCTGCATCTCGGCTGCGGCCTGTGCCATCGGGACCAACACCGCCGCACTCTCCGACGACTGCAGCTGCTGCAGGCCAGTCTCAATGGATGCAGCCTGCCAAAACGTCTCTGCATCGGCCGCAATCTGTTGACGCAGCCGCTGCGATGCCCTGCCCTTCGCGATGATCAGTGTCCATGAAATCACCGACATCACCAGCAGCACAATGGCCGTTAGCCAAATCACCGCATCGGCATTGGACAGCATATGGGCCAGGCCCAGTGTCGGGTTTGAAGTGGCATTCATGGTGAGATCATCCTTTAGACGCGCATCATTATGTGACAAAAATTCACTCAGTTTTCATTCAGTTTTCGAGCCGAAACTCCCAACGCCACTCATACCAAGCGGCAACGGGCCGGCCGCCTTTCAGGGCCGGCACGAATCGCCACTCACGCACCGCTTCGATTGCCGCACGATCCAGCCGGGCATGGCCACTACTTTTTGAGAGCTGAATCTCTCCAGCCCGGCCATCCGGCGAAATCATGACCCGCAGCACAACCGTCCCCTGCTCACCAAGTC
>CAYFPT010000213.1:0-2096 GCA_964345065.1 uncultured Bordetella sp. | reverse complement strand
GTCCGGCTCTCAGGCGGCCCGGCCTGCACCGAATCGCGCAGCCACAGGCCTGAGCGCATCTGGCCAAGGCCGGTGCCTGCATCACGAATCCCACCCCGAAAATTTTCTACTGACGGCGCGACCCATTCCGAAAATGCAGCGGTCAATAAAATCATCGGAAATCCGATATACAGAATCGATTTGATCGCCACACTCGGCAGCAGGCCCGAGACCCGAAAGACCGTAAATTCCGAATGGGCCGCACTCTGCGATAAGGCCCAGAGTGTTCCAATGAGCGCCGCAATTGGCGCAAGCTCGACCACTCGGCTCGGCAAGCCCAGCACGACATACAGCAGCGCATGTTCAAATCGATAGCCTGCGATGCCGACCTCGTTGACTTCGGCCAAGAGATCGAAAAACAAAAACATGGATAAAAAACCCGCCAACACAAAGGCTGTGGCCTGCACAATGCTATTGCCGATGTAACGACGAAAAATGAATTCGCTCATCGCATCCGCCACCACATCATGGCCGCCGCAATCGACAGCAATAGGGTTGGCAGCGGCCACCAGGCCATCTCCAGGCCAAGCCGGCCCTGCGTCACGGTGGCCGTCAGTGCGCTAAAGAGATTACTGGCAACCAAATAAATCAAAAGTGCCAACAAAAGATTTACCGCTCGGCCAGAGCGGGCCTGAGTGACCGCCAGGGGAATGGCCAGTATGCCCAGGCCGAGTGTCAATAGCGGCAGGCCCACGCGAAGCGCAAGCTCGCCTTGGGCGACAGGCTCAGTGCGCTCAAAAAGGGCCATAGTGGGTGTGGAGCGCGTCGTTTCCTCTGACTTCACACCCCGCGCGGACTGGTCGACCCGAAACCGATAGACCTCAAAGCCGGTGGTCTGCGTCTCCCAATAGCCCGGCATCAGATCGGTCCGATAGCCGCGCTCCAGCACAATCCATTGTTGGCCCTCAAGATCTTTTTCAAATTTTCCAGTCGATGACACCAGCACGGACTGCCGGCCGCTGGCATCAATCGAACGAATGAACACCGCGCCCGTGCGGCCGTCATCGTCATCGGGGTTCTCAAGAAAAAAAACCCGCTGGCCCGAGTAAGACTCACGAAATTGGCCGGGGCTGACCCGCTGGGCATCACTGCGGTTTTGGATCTCATCTTCAAAGGCTGAGATTTGCTGTTTTGACCAGGGCGCCACCACGGTCGACATGAGTGTCACCAGCAGAATCATCGGCCACATGAATTTCCAGACCGGCTTTAAAAAATCTGCCAAGCTTTTCCCAGATGAGAGCCAGATCACCATTTCCGAGTCACGCCACCACCGCGACAGCACCATAAAGACCGAGATATAAACGGTCAGCATCAGCACGGTGCTCATCAGATTGAGGGTATTGAAAACAATCAGCGGCACCACCAGCTCGCCGTCAACCCGGCCCGAGGCCGCCCGGCCGAGTGCCCGAATCAAAATCATGGTGACCAGTGTGGTCAACAACACCGCCAAAACCCCGCCGGAGGTCGATCTGAGCTCTCTGAGTAGGGATTTTTGAAAGAGCATTTTCTTTATAATTCAGGGTTTTACTGGATCTGGGCATTTTGTCATGACTGCAGCCGCCGCCCCTAAGGACATCAAAGAAGCCAAAGACCCCGGCGAGACCCGGGAGATCGCCCAATTCATCGCCAGCAACAAGCCGGTGGATCGGGCGACTGCCGACTGCGTCTGGGTCGGTGTGTTTGCCACCGGCACGGGTGCGGTGGAGCTCTCCAACGCCGCCAAGGTGCTGGACAAGGTCACCAATGGCGCGGTCGCCCGGGCGATCAAAGCCGGCGATATCGATGGCAAGGTGGGCAACAACCTGCTGCTGCGTGATCTGACGGGCATGCCCTCACCCCGAGCGCTGCTGGTAGGCCTTGGCAAGCGCGAAGACTTAAACGAAAAAATCTTTGGCGATGCAATCCGCTCAGCAGTTAAATCCGTCAGCGGCTCAAAAGGCATTAAGCGGATCGCTTCCTTTTTGACTGACGTGCCGGTCAAAGCGAAATCGGGTGAGCGCTCGGGCGCCTGGCGGGTCACCGCCCATGTCATCACTGTGCGTGAGTGCGGCTACCGC
>CAYFPT010000212.1:0-2099 GCA_964345065.1 uncultured Bordetella sp. | reverse complement strand
GAGACCACCACTGGCATGTCGGCTCCGCCAATGGGAATAATGATCAGCACGCCAACTACAAATGAAAGCGCCAGCATCAAGAAAAATGCGGTCCAATCCCCGGTGAACATGAAGATCAGGCCCAAGGCAATGGTGGCAATGCCCAGGGCTAGATTCAGCATGTGCTGGCCGGGAAAGACGACCGGGGCGCCTTGAAATAAGCGGAACTTGTATTTTCCAGAAAGCTTGCCGAAGGCAATGACCGAGCCGCTAAATGTAATCGCACCAATGGCGGCGCCCAAAAAAAGCTCAAGCCGATTGCCCAACGGAATTTCGGATCCCTTCGGGGTGATGTTCAGTGCATAGGGCTCGGCGACCGCAGCGATTGCGATAAAAACTGCAGATAGGCCGATCATTGAGTGCATAAAGGCGACCAGCTCGGGCATCTTGGTCATCTCGACCCGCTTGGCCATCGTCGCGCCAATGAGCCCGCCGACAACCAAGCCAATCACCACCAGCCCAAAGCCCTTGCCGAGGCCCGCACTGTCGCCCATGACGGCCCCCGCCATAGTGGAAATCAGGCCGACGGTGGTGAGCACGGCAATCGCCATTCCCGTCATGCCAAAAATATTTCCCCGAATCGAGGTTGTGGGATGCGATAGGCCCTTTAATGCCTGAATAAAACAGACCGATGCAATCAGGTACAGCAGGGTAACGGTATTGATCGAGAGGCTAAACATTTACGCGGCCTCCTTCTCGGCAGCGGGTGCCTTTTTCTCTTTTTTCTTAAACATTTCCAGCATGCGGCGGGTGACCAGAAAGCCGCCAAAAACATTGACTGCGGCAAGCGCAACTGCTAACACACCCATCGTCATACCTAGAGTGGTTTCCGTTAAGGCGGCCGCCAGCATGGCGCCCACAATCACAATCGCAGAAATCGCATTCGTCACCGCCATCAGTGGTGTGTGCAGCGCGGGTGTGACATTCCAGACCACGTGATAGCCCACATAGATGGCCAGCACAAAAATGATCAGGTTGACTAGGGTTGGACTAATAGCTTCCATGGGATTGTTCTCGCAGAGTTAAGCGTTTTTCGTTCTAGGTTCTCAGCACGGCGCCATCTTTCGTGACCAGGCAGGCGGTCACGATGTCGTCATCCGCAGGGAGGGTGAACCCACCTTCTTTCGTGGTCACGAGCTTCATAAAATCAAGCAGATTGCGGGCATACAGCGCACTCGCATCGGTGGGCACCAGGGCCGCGATATTGGGCTGGCCGACCAGAATCACTCCGTGCTTGACCACGGTCTTGCCAAGTTCAGACAGCGGACAGTTGCCGCCTTGCTCGACTGCCATATCGACAATGACCGAGCCCGGTTTCATTGATTTCACCATCTCTTCAGTAATCAAGGTGGGGGCCTTGCGTCCGGGAATCAGCGCAGTGGAGATCACGATGTCCGCAAGTGCGATGCGTTTAGCGACCTCGGCCGCCTGCCGCTTCATCCAGGCCTCGGGCATGGGCCGGGCATAGCCGCCCACGCCTTTTGCGATTTCACGCTCTTCATCGGTCTCAAAGGCCACATCAATGAACTTGGCGCCGAGCGATTCAATCTGCTCTTTGACTGCGGGCCGCACATCGGAGGCCTCGACGACTGCGCCAAGCCGTTTTGCTGTTGCGATGGCCTGCAGACCCGCAACGCCCGCGCCCAAAATTACAACCCGGGCGGCTTTGACGGTGCCCGCTGCAGTCATCAGCATGGGGAAAATGCGCGGATAGGCATCGGCGGCAAGCATCACGGCTTTGTAGCCCGCAAGGTTGGCCTGCGACGACAACACATCCAGGCTCTGCGCCCTTGTGGTTCTTGGGGCGGCCTCCATTGCAAAGGCTGTCAGGCCAGCCGATGCCAGCCGATCCAGGCCAGCCCGATCAAAGGGGTTGAGCATGCCAATCAATACGCCGCCACGCTTCATCTGGCGGGCCTCTTCCTCTGAAGGAAGGCGGACCTTGAGCACGAGCTCCGAGCTTAGGGCCTGCGACTGATCGCCGATTGTGGCGCCCACGGCCGCGTAGGCCGCATCGGGAAAGTTGGCCGAGAGTCCGGCATCGCGGGCCACGGTGACCT
>CAYFPT010000211.1:0-2113 GCA_964345065.1 uncultured Bordetella sp. | reverse complement strand
CTTCGTTGGTCTTTGTAAGCCCCATCGAGGATGCGGGATCTCCCAGTCCCAACACACCGACCGTCGTGTTGACGAGGACCCGGCCTCCCGCAGTGACCGCTGCCTCTGGTTTGGCCTGCAAGAGCTGATGGATCGCAATGATTACGTCGCGCAGATTGCTGAAAAAATTCCGCAGACCGTTTTGGGCGAGCTCCGGCACATAATCACGATAGGCCTGCGCCAGGGGTTTCACCACTGCACGATCAACGCCATCATTAAAGTCAAACACGACCCGGTTATAGCGCTCCCAGGGGTCACGGGGGTCACTAATATTGCCCGCAGGCAGGCTTGCACATCCCGCTGAGACAGCAATACTGATCACCAAAATGAGTCGAAATACGGGTTTCATCGCCTGCGTTTATTTGCGCGATCCGCTGGCCGGCGCTGAGGGCTCTGTGGCTTTGTTGTACAAGAATTGCGAAATGAGATTTTCCAAAACCACCGCGGACTGGGTCATCCGAATCCGATCCGCTGCCTTCAGCATCTCAGTGTCTCCACCCGGCTCAAGGCCAACATAGTTATCCCCTAGCAGTCCTGAGGTCAGAATCTTCGCTGAGGTATCTTTCGGGAACTGATAGCGGGCGTCCATATCAAGCAGTACCAGGGCCTGGTACTGCTGATCATCAAACTGAATCTGCCGCACTCGGCCAACGACCACTCCAGCGCTGCGCACCGCGGCCCGAGGCTTTAGCCCGCCGATGTTGTCAAAGTACGCTTTCAACTCATAGGTATTGGATGCGCTTCTGGCACCGAGATTGCTGACCTGAAGTGCCATAAATAGCAGCGCCAGTAGGCCCAGAAGCACAAAGGCCCCGACAGCAAGGTTCAGATTTCGCGACTGCATTTTTTAGAGCTCTCCAAACATGAGTGCGGTCAGCACAAAATCCAGTCCCAAAACGGCAAGTGATCCCACCACTACCGTTAACGTCGTTGCCCGGGCCACGCCCTCCGGGGTCGGCTGGGCGCCGTAGCCCTGCATCAGGGCAATCTGGGTGACCGCAATTCCGAACACCAGACTCTTAATTACACCATTGACCACGTCATCCCAGAAATCGACGCCTCCCGACATCTGGGACCAGAAGGCCCCGGGATCCACGCCGATCAGCACTACCCCCACCAGCCAGCCCCCAAGAATGCCGACAGCAGAAAAGAGCGTCGCCAGCAGCGGGACCGCAATCAGCCCTCCATAAAAACGCGGGCCCAAGACTCGGGAAACTGGGTCTACGGCCATGGTCTCTAAGGCAGCGAGCTGCTCGCCTGCTTTCATCAGCCCAATCTCTGCAGTCAGTGAGGTGCCCGCCCGGCCCGCAAACAACAGGGCCGCAATGACGGGGCCCAGCTCCCGAACCAGTGCCAATGCGACCAGCAGGCCCAAGGCCTGCTCAGACCCATAACGCCGCAGTGTGTAATAGCCCTGAAGGCCAAGCACCAGGCCGACAAAAAGCCCTGCCACCAAAATAATGGCTAAGGAATGGTTGCCTAAAAAATGCACCTGGGCGCCGATCAGCCGCGGCCGTCTCCAGATGGCCCCGGTACGAACCAGAATTTTGGCCAAGAGAATTGCAAAATCACCAAGCCCATAAACAAAGCGAATACAGGCCTGACCCAGCGATGCGATCCCATCGACAATCGCCATCATGGACCTCCGAGTCCGAGCGCCTGGCCGATCGGAGGGGCTGGATAGTGAAACCGCACTGGGCCATCCATTCGGCCATCGAGAAACTGCCGCACAAACGGATCCTCGCTCATCCGAAGTTCTTCGGGTGTACCTTGGGCAGCCAGCTTTGCGCCTGTCGGTGAGGGCGCAAATACAAAAATCCGGTCCGCAATTGCGAAGGTCTCGGCCACATCATGTGTCACGACGATTGAGGTCGCACCCAGTGCATTATTTAGTCCGCGAATCAGGTTGGCAGTTACACCAAGAGATATGGGATCCAGACCGGCAAAGGGCTCATCGTAAAGAATGAGTTCGGGATCTAAGGCGATCGCGCGGGCGAGCGCGACCCGGCGGGCCATGCCGCCCGAGATCTCCGAGGGCTTTAGGGCTGCGGCACCCCGAAGTCCAACGCACTCA
>CAYFPT010000210.1:0-2122 GCA_964345065.1 uncultured Bordetella sp. | reverse complement strand
AATCGTTCGCCAGGCCTCAACCATCACCATTCGCAAAAACTCCAGGCCGATCTCGGGTGGGAAAAAATCCCCAATAAAGCGGCTTGTAACTTTTAGATTCTCGGCGTTAAAAAAAATCCAGGGCTTAAATTCAGTTGCGATCAGGGCGGGAATTAACAACACCAGCGCGAGACTGGCCCAGGCAACCCGCTGAGTCCAGGCGGGATCACGAAGCGCGGGATTTGAGGCGAGACTACTCACGACTAGCGGCAATGGACAATTTTTGGTGGCGTGGGCTCAGTCGGCAGATCAAAGCGTGGGCCTGCCACATCCGCTAACTCATGCTCGTGCTGAGCGTAGAGCTCGGCAAGCCGCTGCTGCGTGACTGCGTGTGCGGGCAGATCAAAGGCGCAGCCACCCTCTCGCAATCCGATGACGCGCGCAAAGCGGCTGGTGGCGACATCCACCTGATGCAGCGTCACCACCAGGGTCACATGTCGAGCGCGGGCCTGGCCAATCAAGGTGTCAATGGCCTGCCGGGCCCGTTTTGGATCTAGGGCCGACAGCGGCTCATCCACCAGCCAGAGGGTGGCGGGCGACATCAATGCCCGAGCAAGGCCAATCCGCTGACGCTCGCCGCCGGATAGCCGATCCACACGATCCCAAAGCTTTTCGGATAAATCAAAGGCCTCGAGCGCCGCGACGGCCTCTTGTGGCTCACGGGGATAGATGAGCTGGCCAATGCTTTGCAAAAGCGAGAGTGCCGGGAGGCGGCCCGCCGTAAGGGCAGTGATCACCCTTTGGCGCGGCGGCAGTGGCGGTGTCTGCGGCGCATAGAAAAGCTGGCCGCGAAGCCGCTGCAACGCGGCGGTGGAAAGCGCCCAAGGATCTTGATGATTCAGGGTCAACTGACCCCCGGTCGGCTTTAACGCCGCAGCCATCAGCTGCAGCAAGGTTGTCTTACCCGCCCCCGACGGCCCGATGATCGCAACCTGCTCGCCGCGCGAGATCGACAAAGACAGTGCGCGGATCGCCGCAGGGGCCTGGGCAGGGGCTGCCCAATGCCGCCCCTCAACCTGATCTAAAGAAAGATCCAATTATTTAATCAGCCCCGCGCTGCGGCCGGCCCGCTCCAGGCCCTTGTAGTTCTCGGGTTTTGTCGCGATGTATCGCGTTGCACGATTTAACGTCAGGATCTCCTTGCCCTCGGGTGTGTTCATATCTAAAGCCAGCAGGGCCTTGGTAATCCGCTCCCGAAGGGCCGCAGGCATGTCGGCATGAACCGACCAGTTGTAATTAAAGTACGGCGGCGTGGTGTAAAACACATCGGTTTTTGATGTATCAACTTTTTTATCGGACACAAACTTATTCCAGACCGTGATATCCAAGGCCGCAGCATCAACCCGGCCGCTCACCACCGAAGCAATCGTTGCGTCGTGGGCCCCCGAGTAGGCAATCCTTTTGAAGTCACGCTCGGGCTCAATGCCCGCCTCAAGAAGAAAAGACCGGGGCATCAGACTGCCCGATGTGCTGGAGGCCGAGCCGAAACTAAACTGGCGGCCCTTTAAATCAGAAAGCTTGGTGATCCCGGAGTCTTTATTGGCAATAAACACGGATCGAAATTTGGTGTCCTCTTCGCGCTGGGCAATCGGAATGATCTTTCCGCCCGAGCGAATCTGCGCCTGCACATGGGTGAAGCCCCCAAACCAGACCAGATCCACCTGCTTATTCACAAGGGCCTCGACAGCGGCGGGATAGTCATTGACTGGCGTGAACTCGACTTTCATGCCGAGTGACTTTTCAAGATAACGCGTGATCGGTCCAAATTTTCTGAGCTGCTCGGTGGCCGCCTCTTCGGGAATGGTCGTGACCTTCAGTACTTGCTGGGCCTGCAAAGGGGAAAAGGCAATCAGGGCTGCAGAAAAGACTGCGCAACTAAGCCAGTGACGACGAAGCATTGTGAAATCCTTTTATGCTGAATTGGGCCCGCCCGGGGCACGAGGTGAGGCCACCCCTTAGCGAGTGACGCAGCCTAGATCTTAACCGGAAAACGGATGGCCGGCCCTCGGGCCGCTGAGAGCGGGCCATAAAAAAGCCCTCGCGAGGAGGGCTTTTTCGGGAGGCCGAAGCGGCCTTTAAATAC
>CAYFPT010000209.1:0-2125 GCA_964345065.1 uncultured Bordetella sp. | reverse complement strand
TGGCGGAGACGGAGGGATTCGAACCCTCGATGCGCTTTTGGCACATACTCCCTTAGCAGGGGAGCACCTTCGGCCTCTCGGTCACGTCTCCTGAACCTGATATCAAAAGAATTTCTCAGTGGCGGGTTCAGCGCCACCTGACAACGCCTAGGATTCTAGCCCAAAGGCCTTGTGCAGCGCCCGAACGGCCAGCTCCATATATTTGTCATCAATCACCACCGAGATCTTGATCTCGCTGGTGGAAATCATCTGAATATTGATGCCCTCTTTGGCCAGGGTCTCAAACATCTGGCTGGCAATGCCCACATGGCTGCGCATGCCGATGCCCACCACCGAGACCTTGCAGATATCCTTCGCGCCCGTGATCGCCTTGGCTTGAATCTCTGCCTGAACTTTAGACTTCAGCACCTCGAGCGCTTTATCAAGCTCATTACGATGCACAGTAAATGAGAAATCGGTCTGCCCATCGTGGCTGACATTTTGAATAATCATGTCGACATCGATATTGGCGTCGGCCACCGGCCCAAGAATCTTATACGCGATGCCTGGCCGATCGGGCACGCCCGCCACGGTGATCTTGGCCTCGTCTCGATTAAAGGCGATGCCGGAGATAACGGCTTGTTCCATGGTCTCGTCTTCCTCATAGGTAATCAATGTGCCGGATGCCGCCTCCTGCGCAAGCGGCATCTCGGGATCGGTTAAGCTCGACAGCACTCGGGTCTTGACTCTGTACTTACCGGCAAACTCCACCGATCGGATCTGCAAGACTTTAGAGCCTAAGCTCGCCATCTCCAGCATTTCCTCGAATGTCACTTTCTCCAGCCGCTTGGCCTCGGGAACAATACGCGGATCAGTGGTGTACACACCATCCACATCGGTGTAGATCAAACACTCATCGGCTTTCAAGGCCGCCGCGACCGCGACTGCCGACGTATCCGAACCGCCACGGCCCAAGGTGGTGATGTTCTGATGGGCATCAATGCCCTGAAATCCGGTAATCACCACCACCGCACCATCGGCGAGATCACGGCGCACGCGGGCATCATCAATCGACTCGATTCGTGCCTTGGTGTGGGCCGAGTTGGTTGTCACCGGCACCTGCCAGCCGGTGTAGCTTTTGGCCTTCACACCGATGGCCTGCAGCGCAATGGCCAAAAGCCCCACTGAGACCTGCTCACCGGTAGATGCAATCTGATCAAGCTCACGCGGGTCGGCCCGATCGGAGATCTCTTTGGCCAAGCCCAGCAGGCGATTGGTTTCGCCCGACATTGCAGAAGGCACCACGACCACCTGGTAGCCGGCCTTGTGCCACTTGGCAATGCGGCGGGCCACATTTTTGATGCGCTCAATGGAGCCCATCGACGTACCGCCATATTTGTGAACAATTAAAGCCATGACGCTGTGTTTTCCTAAATAGCCTGCAATTATCGCGCAATCCTTAGGTGGCCCCGCTCCCGCACCACGCGCCAGATCTCGGCCGACCCCGGCTCCGAGAGGTCCATCTGCGCAAAGGGCTCCCGGGCCTCCCGCAGCTGGCGTAAAAACTCGGTGAGCCGGCGCGTTGGCGGGGTCGGCGCCCCGTGATGCTTTAACCAGCCGCGGATAATCCGGGCGGCTAAGGCCTCGTCTTGCATAAACAGTAGCTCGACATTGAGCATCCCGCCCGGCAGCCGGCTTTGCTCTAAGGCCTGATCAGTCACCAACTCCAAAAGATCACGGGCCGTCTGCAGATGCGAGATGCTGCGGCTCATCGCAGAATCTGCGCCCGCACGGATGCTGCGCAAAATGGGCATCACCTCATGCCGGATTCGGTTACGCGCAAGCGATCGGTCTGCATTGCTGGGATCTTCTACCCAACGCAGGCCCTCGGACTGCGCGTAATCCAGTAACGCCTGGCGGCTGTGATCCAAAAGCGGCCGCCAACGGGTGATCTGTCGGCCCTCGATATCAGCCTTCGAGAGTCGGGTCATGGCCGATAGGCCCTCGAGTCCCGCGCCACGAATCCACTGCAGCAGGGCCGTCTCAATTAAGTCATCGCGATGGTGGGCGAGAAGCAACACCGCAGCGGGCGGCAGACACTGGGCAAAGGCCTGATAACGATAACGCCGCGCGGCCGCCTCTAAGC
>CAYFPT010000208.1:1824-2161 GCA_964345065.1 uncultured Bordetella sp. | reverse complement strand
ACTACGGCTGGCCCACCATCACATATGGCGTCAACTATGTAACGGGCACTCGCATTGGGGAGGGCACTCAAAAAGCGGGAATGGAGCAGCCCTTGCATGTATGGAGTCCATCGATTGCACCATCGGGAATGGCTTTTTATTTTGGGAAAGTGTTTCCGCAGTGGCACGGCAGCCTGTTTGTGGGCGCCCTCAGAGGACAGTCGCTTATACGTCTCGTGCTCGATGGCGACCGGATTGTTGCCGAAGAACGGCTACTGGTAAATCAGATTGGCCGCATTCGCGATGTGCGAATCGGGCCGGATGGATTGATTTATCTGCTGACCGATGCGCCGGACGG
>CAYFPT010000208.1:1103-1814 GCA_964345065.1 uncultured Bordetella sp. | reverse complement strand
CGAGAAGAAATTCTGAGATCTGCTTACGGTTTGCATCCAGGGAAACAACATATCCAGCAATACGGATCGCTGAGTTGATATAAGTCGGATCAATGGGTGCGTTATCCCATTTCTCTCGAAGCTGCTGCATGGCCTCGTTGGCCTGCTCTGAGCCATCGATCAAAAATCCCAGGCGGCCGATTGCGGCCATCTGAAGCTTGATCTCATTGGCCCAGTGGGTCGGCAGCAGATCATCCCAGGTGATGGTTTTAATTGAGGCTGTAGGCTGAGCTGCGATGGACCCGGGCAGCAGGCCGATCAAGGCAGCGAGAAAAATTGGTGATAAAAAGCGATGAATTCTGTGCGTCATGGTCGGATCATGAACGACTCATGCGGCCGGGGGATGCAGGCCATCATGCAAGGAGTGGCGCATGGCCTGTAAGGCCGGCAGCAGGCTCGCCAACAGGGTGAGCCCGAGCACCAGGCCAAGTGCCAGCCAGCCCTGAGAATCCAGCGGCCGTAATTGCAGGGATATTCCAAATTCTTGAGCGGCCCAGGGGCCCAGCGTGGCAATCATGATTTGCAGCATCATCCAGCCGACCGCGATTCCCGCGAGGCTGATCCAGAAGGATTCTAGGAGAATCAGTCTCGTGATTCCCGCGGGGCTCAGCCCCAGAGCCCGTAGCACAGCGAATTCTTTGCGTCGTGATGCAATCGAGAGCAGCAGTGTTG
>CAYFPT010000208.1:0-1026 GCA_964345065.1 uncultured Bordetella sp. | reverse complement strand
CCACCGGAAATCCCCGAAAATGATCGCCCAACTGAAGCGGCACCGCCCATGCCACCGAAGGCAGCTTGACGATGGCGTCCACGTAGCCATACGACATGCTGAGGACTGGCTGCCCAAGATGAAACACCGAGTACAGCAGCAGATTGCTGGGGCTGGTTCGGGATCCGACGATCAGATCAACACCGCTAATAGCGTTGGAAAAGCTGTCGCGGGCATCTTCGCGCAGCTGCATAACGCCAAGCACCATAGCCACCGAAACGGCAATTGCTGCCACCAATAAAGAAAGCGGCCCCCTGCGCGCCCACGCGCTGCGGCCTGCCAGTACCAGACTGCTTAACGCCCAAGTGTTCATGCTGCCTTTCTCTTGGCCTGATTTATGACTGCAAGATCGATCACGCGATCGAAAAATTGATTCAATGTGCGCTGATGGCTGACAACAATGCACGCCGCACCCGTGAGCCGCACTTGCTCCATCAGCAGCTGCATGAATTCCTGCTGCCGATCTTCATCGAGGGCCGATGTTGGCTCATCCGCAAGAATCAGATCGGGAGCGCCGATTAAAGCCCGGGCCGCCGCTACCCGCTGCTGCTGGCCAACGGAGAGCTGATGGCTGGGCTGATGCCAGATGGCGGCAGGCAGGCCCAGGGCATCCAATAGCCGCATGGCCTGGGCCTCACCGGAGGCGTCCTGGTCGATACAGCGTTTTTCGCGCTGCGGAAAAAGCTGTGTCGGCAAAAGAACATTCTGGAGCACCGACAGGTAGGGCAGCAAATTGAACTGCTGAAAGATCACGCCCATCTGCTCGCCGCGGAGTTGATCGCAGGTGGCAGCAGATCGAAGGAGAAGATCCTTACCCAACACGTTAAATGAGCGGGCTTGGGGCCGAATAATTCCTGAGATCAAACTCAATAGACTGGTCTTGCCAATGCCTGATGGCCCCTGCACCAGCAGCCGCTCGCCCCGCGCCAGTTGAAATTCCGAGATCTGCAACACCGGCGGGCCTTTCGGCCAGGAAAACTGCAGATT
>CAYFPT010000207.1:0-2161 GCA_964345065.1 uncultured Bordetella sp. | reverse complement strand
CCATGGCACCGCCGCAAAGGTCTCGGTGTTCTTGATCGTGGTGGGCTTGCCATACAGGCCAAAGCTTGCGGGAAACGGCGGCTTAAAGCGTGGCTGGCCCTTTTTGCCTTCCAATGATTCCAGCAGTGCGGTCTCCTCGCCGCAGATGTAGGCGCCATAGCCATGATGGGCCTGCAACTCAAACGAAAACCCGCTGCTGAGAATGTTCTCGCCAATCAATCCTGCAGCGCGTGCTTCATCCAGGGCCTGCTCAAAGCGCTCGTAGACTTCCCAGATCTCGCCGTGAATATAGTTATAGCCACGGGTCGCACCCATGGCAAAGGCCGCAATCGCCATCCCCTCGATCACGATGTGCGGGTTGTAGCGCAGGATGTCGCGGTCTTTAAATGTGCCGGGCTCGCCTTCATCAGAATTGCAGACCAGATACTTCTGAATCGGCAGCTTGGCGGGCATAAAGCTCCACTTCAGGCCGGTCGGAAATCCGGCACCGCCTCGGCCCCGCAGGCCCGAGGCCTTGATCTCGGCAATGACCTCTTCGGGCTTCATGGTCCGCACGACTTTCTTTAGTGCCTCATAGCCGCCGCGTGCAACATAGTCTTTCAAAGCCCAGCCCTCTGGGGTCAGGCCCGCCAGAATTTGGGGCGAGATGTGACGGCCATGAAAGCAGGTATCGATTAACGGGATCTCGGGTGCTCCCACTATCGGCCTCCCTCGGGTCGTGATGTGCTGCCCTGTGCCTCGGTGCGCAGCTCATTGAGCAGGGCATCAATTCGATCCTCAGACATCCAGCTGCACATGCGGTGATTGTTGACCAGCAGCACCGGCGCATCGCCACAGGCGCCCATGCATTCGCCTTCTTTTAAGGTAAAGAGCCCATCTGCGGTGGTCTCATTAAATCCGATTCCCAGCTTTGCCTTCAGCGTGTCTGCCGCATGATTGGCATTACGCAGCGCACAGGGAAGGTTGGTGCAGACCGTGAGCTTGAATCGGCCCGCCGGCATCAGGTCGTACATGTTGTAAAACGTGGCGACTTCATGGACCGCGATTGGCGGCATGCCGAGATAGGCGGCCACTTCGGCCTCGACCTCAGGCGAGACCCAGCCCACTTCGCGCTGGGCGATGGTCAACGCCGACATCACCGCGGACTGCCGCTGATCGGCCGGATATTTCGCAATCTCACGATCAATTTTTTTATAGGCCTCAGCCGACAGCACAGGGCCGCTGGGCCGCTCGGATAAGGACAGCTGCACGCTCATCGATCAATTTCCCCAAACACAATATCTTGGGTGCCGATGATGGTCACCACATCGGCAATCATGTGGCCCCGCGACATTTCATCGAGGCCCTGCAGGTGGGCAAAACCCGGCGCGCGAATCTTCAGCCGGTAGGGTTTATTGGCACCATCGGAGACTAAATAGATTCCAAACTCACCCTTGGGATGCTCAACGGCTGCATAGCATTCACCCTCCGGCACATGAAAGCCCTCTGTGAAGAGCTTGAAGTGGTGAATCAACTCTTCCATGTTGGACTTCATATTCAGCCGTGCCGGCGGCGCGACCTTGTGGTTATCGGTCATCACGCTGCCGGGATTTTCCCGCAGCCATTTCACGCACTGAGCGATGATGCGATTGCTCTGCCGCATCTCCTCAACCCGCACCAGGTAGCGGTCGTAGCAATCGCCCTCTTTACCCACCGGGATGTCAAAGTCCATGCGGTCATAGACCTCATAGGGCTGATGCTTACGTAAATCCCAGGCAATGCCTGAGCCGCGCAGCATCGGGCCGGTAAACCCCATCTGCTTGGCCCGCTCGGGCGTGACCACCCCAATGCCGACCAGGCGCTGCTTCCAGATCCGGTTATCCGTCAGCAGGGTCTCGTACTCATCCACACAGCCAGGAAAGCGGCCGGTGAAGTCTTCAATAAAGTCCAGCAGACTGCCCTGCCGGTTTTCATTCAGGCGCCGGGCCGCGCCATCGGAGCGCTTACGATTGGCGATGTATTGGGGCATCTGATCGGGCAGATCACGGTACACACCGCCCGGCCGATAGTAGGCCGCATGCATGCGGGCGCCAGAGACTGCCTCATAGCAGTCCATGAGGTCCTCGCGTTCACGAAAGGCGTAAAGAAATACCGCCATCGCGCCAACATCCAGGCCATGGGC
>CAYFPT010000206.1:0-2216 GCA_964345065.1 uncultured Bordetella sp. | reverse complement strand
GTGCGGCCTGGCCAGGTGCGACCGCCATGCAGGTCGCCGAGCAGGTCACCGATCGCCTGGAGCGCACGCTCCAAGAAGTGCCCTACGCTGACAAGATTCGCAGCTATTCGCGTCCCGGCGAATCACTGATTATTTTTCAGCTCAAAGATACCTCGCCGCCCGCTGAGGTGAGTCAGATCTGGTACACCGTTCGAAAAAAGATCGGTGATGCCCGGGCCAGCCTGCCTGCGGGTGTGCAGGGCCCGTTTTTTAATGATGAATTTGGCGATACGTTCGGTGTGATCTATGCGATGTCGGCCCCGGGATATGCGGCCCGGGATGTCCGAGACTTTGCCAATCAGGTCAGACAGGAGTTGTTGCGGACCGAGGATGTCGGAAAAGTGGAGATCTATGGACTCCAAGAAGAGCGGGTCTACGTCGAATTATCGCGCCGCCGGCTTGCCCAGTATCAGCTGACCGTTGCCCAGGTTGCCAACCAGATTGGCGCGCAAAATTCCATTGAATCTGGCGGTACGCTGTCGACCGATCAGCGTGATCTCACCCTGCGTGTGGAGGGGGCAGTGGGCTCGCTGGAGGCCTTGCGCGAGATGCCATTGCGATCGGGCGGCCAGCTCATACGGCTGGGTGATATTGCGGAGATCCGCCGCCAGACCCTGGACCCACCGCAGACCAAGGTTCGTTTTCAGGGCGAGGAGGTGGTCGCGCTTGGGGTCTCCATGCGCCGTGGCGGTGACATCGTTGCCTTGGGTGAGCGACTGAAGACGCGACTTGCACAGATTCAAAACGAATTGCCCGCCGGCGTAAGCCTTGCCCAGGTTCAGGATCAGCCGCGGGTGGTTGGCCGCTCGGTAAATGAGTTTGTGAGAACACTGACCGAGGCCATTGTGATTGTGCTGGGCGTCAGCCTGCTGGCCCTCGGCCTGCATCGGCATCCGTGGCGAATCGATCCGCGGCCAGGGCTGGTCGTGGCGATCAGTATTCCACTGGTACTTGCCGTGACGTTTCTGATCATGAAGCTCTGGGGGGTGGGCTTACACAAGATTTCGCTGGGCTCACTGATCATTGCACTGGGGCTTTTGGTGGATGACGCCATCATCGTGGTGGAGATGATGGTGAGAAAGCTCGAAGAGGGCGAGGATCGCATCTCAGCGGTGACCGCAGCCTACTCCTTGACCGCGATGCCGATGCTCACCGGCACGCTGATTACCGCAGCCGGTTTTCTTCCAATCGGAATCGCTAAATCCGCCGTGGGTGAGTACACCTTTGCGATTTTTGCAGTGACTGCTGCAGCCCTAATCGTGTCGTGGTTTGTATCGGTGATTTTTGTGCCCTATCTGGGCTATCGGATGCTGCGGGCTCCGAAGTCTAATGCCACCGTACCGCAGGAGCATTTTGATACGCCCTTTTATCGGCATCTGAGATCGGTCGTGGCCTGGTGTGTCGATTATCGTAAGACCACGATTGCCATCACCGTCGTGGTGCTGCTGCTGGGTATGTTGGGAATGTCGCGTGTGCAGCAGCAGTTTTTCCCGGACTCCTCTCGGCCAGAAATCATGGTCGATGTCTGGCTGCCGGAGGGCGCAAGCGTGACCGCATCAGATGAATACGCAAAGCGACTCGAGCGTCGCGTACTTGAGGCCCCGGGTGTCGCCTCGGTCACGTTCTGGGTGGGGAGCGGCGCGCCCCGATTCTTTTTGCCTTTGGATCAGATTCTTCCCCGCAGCAATGTCTCGCAGGCGGTTGTGGTCGCAAAGACCGCAGAAGACCGCAAGCGGCTGACGGTATGGCTGAGTCGCGAACTGCCGCAGGCCTTCCCCGAAGCCCGAATTCGCGTGCGGCTTTTGCCCAATGGGCCGCCGGTTCCGTATCCGGTGCAGTTCCGGGTGGTTGGACCTGAGCCGCAAACCATCAAGGCGGTTGCTGAAGAACTGAAGGCGACGATGCGGCAGGATGCGCGGCTTCTTGGTGTCAACGATAACTGGAATGAGCAGATTGCCGTGGTCCGTGTCGATGTCGATCCGGCCCGTGCGCAGCAATTTCGTGTGTCTGCCCAGTCGGTCGCCCAGGTGCTGGCGGCGCAATTCAGCGGCGTGCCCGTGGGCCAGTATCGGGAAGCGGATCGGCTTTTGCCGATTGTGTTGCGGCTGCCGCAGAACGAACGCCTGCAGACGGCACAGATTTCTGAGACTCTGATCCCATCGGCATCAGGGCTGGCG
>CAYFPT010000205.1:0-2218 GCA_964345065.1 uncultured Bordetella sp. | reverse complement strand
GTGGGGGGTCTCAAATCTTTTGATTTCAAGGCGGGCTAGATAAACCTGTGACAATAGCGACTATGACATCAAATGCTTTGCTCTCAATTCGCGCGGAACAGACCCGTCCGTTTTATGTCATGGAGCTCTTGTCCCGGGCAGCGGCGCGGGCGGCGCGGTTCGGCCCGGCGGTCAGTATGGTGGTGGGTGAGCCGGATTTTCCGCCCCCTGCACCCGTGATTCGTGCAGCCCAGTCGGCATTATCAGAAGGCGAGCTCCATTACACCCATGCACTTGGCATGCCCGAATTGCGGCAGGCGATTGCCGCAGATTATGCGCGTCGCGATGGTCTTGCGATTGATCCTGAGCGCATTGCAGTGACTGCGGGCGCCTCGGGTGGTCTGCTCCTCACGATGGCGGCGATTCTCAATCCAGGCGATGAGGTCTTAATGCCCGACCCGAGTTATCCCTGCAATCGGCAGTTTGTGACTGTGATGGGCGGTGTGGTGCGGACCATTGCGGTAGATGCAACGACCGCCTTCCAGCCAACTGCAGATCAGGTCCGGCAGTTCTGGGGGCCTAAAACCAAGGCATTGCTGGTGGCAAGTCCTGCCAATCCCACGGGCACGATGTTAAGCCATGCGTCGGCAGCCTCACTTGCACAGGCCGTGCGCCAGCTTGGTGGTGTGATGGTGGTCGATGAAATCTATCAACGTGTGGTGTTTGAAGGCGCCCCCCAATCATTGGTTTCATTGGGTGAAGACATCATCTCTGTGAACAGCTTCTCCAAGACCTTCGCGATGACTGGCTGGCGCCTGGGCTGGCTGGTGCTGCCCCCGCAGATGAGCAGCGCGGTGGAGCGGCTATCGCAGAATCTCTACATCTCGGCGTCCTCGCTTGCCCAGCGGGCTGCATTGGCAGCGTTTGAGCCGGAGTCGCTTGCGGTGGCCGAAGACTACCGCAAGCGATTTGCTGAGCAGGGCCGCTATTTACTCACCGAGCTTCAGCGCCTGGGGTTTGCGTTGCCGTCTGCCCCGCAGGGTGCTTTTTACGGCTATTGCGATGTATCGGGCCTCACGGATGACAGCTATCAGTTCTGCCTGGATCTTTGTGATCATGCGGGCGTATTGATGGCGCCAGGCCGTGATTTTGAGGAGCATCATAGCGATCGTTATGTGCGGGTCTCCTACACCAAGCCGCTGGATCTTTTGCAAGAGGGTGTCGATCGCGTGCGAGGTTTTTTAAAATCTGGCCGGGTTTAATTCAATAAAAGGACGATCCATTGCCATCGCTTTATGAACCCTTTCAGCTGGGTGATCTTGTTTTATCGAATCGCATTGTGATGGCCCCGCTGACGCGCAGTCGGGCTAATGCGCAGCTTGAGCCGACCGATTTGGCGGTGACTTACTATCAGCAGCGGGCATCTGCCGGGCTCATCATCACTGAGGCCAGCCAGGTCTGCCCTGAGGGCCAAGGCTATGTCTCAACGCCAGGAATCTACTCGGCCGGACAGATCGCCGGATGGCGCCGGGTCACCGATGCTGTGCATGCCGCAGGCGGAAAAATCTGTATTCAGCTCTGGCATGTGGGCCGTATTTCGCATCGTTTTTTTCAGCCGGGTCACGCAGCCCCGGTGGCGCCATCGGCGATTGCGGCCAAGGCAAAGGTCTTTACGCCTGATGGCCTTGAGGACTGCTCAGCGCCGCGGGCCTTAACGGCCGATGAGATCACCGGACTGATCGCCGTCTATCGGCAGGCGGCAAGAAATGCGCAGCAGGCTGGCTTTGACATGATTGAACTGCACGGTGCAAATGGCTATCTCATCGATCAATTCCTGCGGGATCAGTCCAACCGGCGGACCGATGAATTTGGTGGCAGCGTTGAGAATCGGATTCGATTTCCGCTGGCCGTCATTGATGCCTTATGCCAGATCTACCCCCCGCACCGCGTGGGCATACGTTTATCGCCTGCCGCCACGGTCCACGATTGCGAGGACAGCGCACCGATGGATGTGTTTTCACCGCTGGTGGGCGAGCTCGGCAGTCGCCGACTGGGCTATCTACACCTGATTGAGGGCCAGACCCGTGGCCCACGTGATTGGCGGCCCGGGGTCGATTTGCAATGGCTGAAGGGGGTCTTTCGGGAGTCGGGTGGTCTGACGGTGATGGTCAACAATGGCTACGACCGGCAGATGGCCGAACGGGCGTTGGCAGGTGGGGCAGCTGATCTGGTTGCGTTT
>CAYFPT010000204.1:0-2233 GCA_964345065.1 uncultured Bordetella sp. | reverse complement strand
ACTTGCTGCTTTGATCATGTCAGCAAGCCCGGCCTTGGTGCAGGCTCAGTCGTGGCCCAGCCGCCCAGTAAAAATCGTGGTGCCCTTTCCTCCCGGGGGAACCACCGATATTCTTGCCCGCGCAATCGCTCCCGATCTGGCAAAGGCATTCGGCCAGCCGTTCGTTATTGAGAACAAAGGCGGTGCGGGAGGCAATCTCGGCACTGAGCAGGTCGCAAAATCGCCCGGCGATGGTTACACCATTTTGATGGGAACAGTCGGCACGCACGGCATCAATCGGGCGCTTTACGCCAAGCTTCCTTATGACCCCTTTAAAGACTTTGTACCGATTACACTGGTCGCCGGTGTGCCCAATGTAATGGTGGTCAATGCCGACTTTGCCACTGCCAATCGAATTACCTCGATCAACGACTTTATTCGCTACGCTAAGGCCAATCCGGGCAGGTTAAATATGGCCTCCAGTGGAAACGGCACCTCGATTCACCTTGCTGGAGAGCTCTTTAAGAGCATGACGGGCACCTTCATGACCCACTTCCCTTACCGGGGATCGAGTCCAGCGCTTCTGGATCTGGCTGGCGGCAACATGCATGTCATGTTTGATAACCTGCCCTCGGCCATGCAGCTCATCAAATCCGGAAAGCTCAAGCCGCTGGCGGTGACCAGCAATCAGCGCTCGGCGGCCCTGCCAGAAATTCCAACTGTCGAAGAAGCCGCCAGCCTAAAAGGTTTTGAGGCAAGCAGCTGGTTCGGTTTATTGGCTCCGGCCGGCACATCTGCGGATATCGTCAATCGCATTCAGCAAGAGGTCGCTAAATCGCTGGCAACACCCGCGATGAAAGAGCGGCTCGCAACGCTTGGCGCCATTCCAAGCGGCAATACCCCCGTGCAGTTCGCCGCGCTGATTGAGTCTGAGCACAAGAAATGGGCTGATGTTGTGAAGGCCTCTGGCGCGAAAGTGGACTAGGGCTACTCGCTGATTTGTGGCCCCAGAGGCTTTGCAAAACGCCGTACCGGAGATCTAAATTACGCCCGCCAGGCAGTGGGATAATACGGTTCTGTACAAGAGGGAGATCTGACATGGCCGCCTACGTTGTTGTCGACACTAAAATCAAAGACGACGGGGAGATGGAGCACTACAAACAACGGGCCAAGCCTTTGGTTGAAAAATTTGGCGGCCAGTATCTCGCCCGCGGCGGCCGATTGGCAGTGAAAGAAACCAAGCTCTGGTCACCCACGCGGATTGTGTTGCTGCGTTTTGACAGCGTAAAGCAGGCGGAGGATTTTTATGAGTCTGCGGAATATCAGGCCCTGCTGCCAGTCAGCCACAAGGCGGCCGATCGGACGTTTTTGATTGTCGAGGGGCTCGAGTAAACGCGCTTTAGGGTCTGAGCGCATCCACCAGTGTTTTTATCAAATTAGAGTCCACGACTGCGATGGCAAGGCGTGCTGTTATTCTCCTAAGTGGTGGACTGGACTCCGCAACAGTGTTGGCCATCGCAAAAACCCAGCAGTTCGAATGCTATGCGCTCAGCTTTCAGTATGGCCAGCGGCACATCTATGAACTCAAGGCGGCCGAGGCTGTTGCGGCAAGTCAGGGGGTCGCACGGCACCTCGTCGCTCAATTTGACCTTCGTATGTTTGGTGGCTCTGCCCTTACCGATAATATCGAGGTGCCAAAAAAGAGATCTGAGACCGAAATTGCGATCGGCATTCCCATCACTTATGTTCCCGCCCGAAACACTGTTTTTCTAAGCTTCGCCCTTGCTTGGGCCGAGACGCTTCGCTGTTCCGACATCTTTATTGGAGTGAACGCCCTCGACTACTCTGGATATCCCGATTGTCGCCCGGAATATATTCAGGCCTACGAAACGATGGCAAACCTCGCAACAAAAGCAGGAATCGAGGGTGCTGAGAGATTTAAGATTCATTCACCTCTCATTTACTTGAGTAAGTGCCAGATTATTAAGACTGGTCTTCGGCTCGGTGTCGATTATTCTGAAACGAGTAGCTGCTACGACCCGGGGCTTAACGGCAAACCCTGCGGCATGTGTGATGCTTGCATTCTTCGCGCCAAGGGATTCGCCGAAGCGGGAATCGTGGATCCCCTGCTATCAAAATTCTAGGGCCTAAGCGACCCGCCCGACTGAGCGAGAAGTTGGCCCGTTTTCGCGAAAATTGTGCAGGCTTCCCTGCTGAACAGTTTGTGTAAGCTCATATGGGGGCTTCTGATCCA
>CAYFPT010000203.1:0-2236 GCA_964345065.1 uncultured Bordetella sp. | reverse complement strand
GGGCTTAGTCCACGTCTCTGAGATGGACTGGACCAATAAGAACGTAAACCCCAGCAAGGTCGTGCAGGTGGGTGATGAAGTCGAAGTCATGGTGCTGGAGATTGATGGCGAGCGCCGCCGGATTTCGCTGGGCATGAAGCAGTGCCGCGCCAACCCATGGCAGGAATTTGCTGGCAGCCACAATAAGGGCGATAAGGTCAAAGGCCAGATCAAATCGATTACCGATTTCGGCGTGTTCATTGGGCTACCTGGAAATATCGATGGCCTGGTGCACCTGTCGGATCTTTCCTGGTCGGAGACCGGTGAAGAAGCCGTACGAAATTTCAAGAAGGGCGATGAGCTCGAGGCCGTGGTGCTTGCAATCGATGTGGAGCGCGAGCGAATCTCGCTTGGCGTGAAGCAGCTGGATGGCGATCCGTTTAATTCCTTCATCTCGCGCTTTGATAAGGGCGCAGTGGTCAAGGGCATTGTCAAGAGTGTGGATGCCAAAGGCGCTGTGATTACCCTGGATACCGAGGTCGATGGCTATCTCCGGGCCTCCGAGATTTCCCGTGAGCGGGTGGAGGATGCCACCAAGGTCATGGCAGAAGGCGATTCCGTTGAAGCGATGATTGTCAATGTCGACCGCAAGTCGCGCGGGATTAATCTCTCGATTAAGGCGAAAGACTCTGCAGAGACCGCCGAGACCATGCAAAAGATGGCCGCGGAAAACACTGCCTCATCGGGAACGACCAGCCTGGGTGCGCTGTTGCGTGCCAAGCTGGATGATCAGCAGACCAAAGAGTAAAGGCTGGTGGAATCACTCTCAGGGCGGTTTGTCCTGGGAGTGCTTCAAAGCACAGGCGGTTTGAGCTTGGGGGAAAGCGGTGACGAAGTCGGAATTAATTGCTCGGCTTGCCGAGCGCTTAAATCAGCGCCGGGAAGGCCAGCATGCCTCTGATGAGGTGCTCGGCGCAATGTCAGCGCTCTTAGCGAACGACAATGAGGGCGCGACTGATCGGCTATTGTCAGCCGCCCGGTCGGATCCGGATGCGATGCAGCTGCATCGCGCAGTCGGAAATCTCTATCGCAGACGGGGACTGATTGACCGCGCAATCGAAGTCCATGAGGCAGCGATGCGGCACCCGAAGGCTGCACTTCTTGATCGGTTAAATCTCATGGCTGACTTGGGCCGTGACTATCAGGCAGCTGGATTATTTGATCGGGCTGAAGCGGTGTTGCGTGAGTTGCTGTCCCACGCAACCGATGAACCACTTGCCAATCAGGCCCGGCAATTACTTTTGAATATCGCCCAGACCCAGCGCGACTGGGAGCAGGCAATTGATTGGGCAAATGCCCTTCGCCTAAAGGGTGGGCCGATTGATGATCAAACGTTGAGGCAGATGCTTGGCCATTTTTATTGTGAGATTGCAGCGCTTGCGATTGCACGGTCGGATAGCACTGCCGCATTGTCCGCACTGTTAGAGGCTGAGCAGTTTGCTACGCCCGGCCCATCAAGGCGGATTGCGATGTTGCGGGCCCAGTTGGCAGGTGATGGGCGTGCTTCGGCGCAGACGCTTGGGCCGGCAGTCTGCCAGCACTGCGGTTTTCGGTCCCGGCAGTCGTTGTGGCAGTGTCCGGGGTGTCATTGCTGGGATTCATTTGAGTTGCTTCAGTAAGGCGATTGCATGCTGAATAAAGAAGAGCTAAAAAAATCTCGAGTGCTGATTGTGGGCGATGTGATGCTCGATCGCTATTGGTTTGGCGATGTGGATCGGATCTCACCCGAGGCCCCGGTGCCGGTGGTGCGGGTTCAAGAAAGCGATGAGCGCTTGGGTGGCGCGGCCAACGTTGCCCGAAACATTGCGGCGCTAGGTGCCATGCCCTTGCTGATGGGCGTGGGCGGTGAGGATGAAGCGGGCCGGCGCGTGCATGAGCTATTAGCCGCAAGCGGTATTACGGATCATGTCTTTGATGATGCCCAGGCCAAGACCACGGTGAAACTCCGCGTGATCGGCCGGCAGCAGCAGCTGCTGCGCGCAGATTTTGAATCGCTGCCCGATCGCGAGGTCTTACTGGAAAAGCGCCAGCAGTTTAATGCCCTGCTGCCCAAGGTCGATGCGGTGGTGTTATCGGATTATGGCAAGGGCGGCCTTTTGCATATTCAGGAAATGATTGCGGCTGCAAAGTCCAGCAATGTGATGACACTGGTGGATCCAAAGGGCGATGAATATGGCCGCTATAAGGGCGCAACCCT
>CAYFPT010000202.1:1873-2264 GCA_964345065.1 uncultured Bordetella sp. | reverse complement strand
GGTCTATGGCCCGATTCTGAATGTCATGGCGGATCACCGAGTTAGAAACATCCGGTCGATCGAAAAAGAAACGGCTGCGAAGGGCATCAATCTCGCGCAGGTAGTACAAGCCGTGATTGTGCTCTCGGGTGCTGGCCACCTCATGCCGGTCCAGGCAGATGAGATCGCGCAAAAAGCAAAAAAGCGCACCGATCAAATCAATGGCTATCTCAAAAGCCGCGCTCGTGGCAGTGGCGATGTAAGTTTCTTAGCAAGCCCCTTAACTGGTGGCGGCGTAACGGTCGGTCGCTTTCAGCAGCTCTTCCTGGTGGCGCTGGAGAGCGGGGCGAAAAGCGCCCCAGAACTGGGCAAGTTTGTCTGGGAGATTCTGGGCGGCCAGGGCCAGCGCATC
>CAYFPT010000202.1:1595-1863 GCA_964345065.1 uncultured Bordetella sp. | reverse complement strand
ATGCCAGAGATGATTTAAGTGGGCAATGGTCTCGCCCATTGCAAATGTCAGCTGATGCAAATCCAGCTCGCGACGAAATAAGATCGGCACAACTTCACTGGCATGGCGTGGTGTCTGGCAGGCGGTCAGCGCCTCTTCAAGCCTTGCCTTGTGGTGTTCACGAAGCTGATTGATGCGCTCTTTGATACCCCCAGCGCGTGTGCCCTTCGCAGCCCCGAAGGGCTTGCCGTGAGAGGGCAGCACCAGTACATCGTCGGGCAGCATTTCA
>CAYFPT010000202.1:998-1585 GCA_964345065.1 uncultured Bordetella sp. | reverse complement strand
ATACAAGGCGCAGTGCTCAGGCGAGTGTCCCTAGCCTGCGATCACATGCCAGTGATGCGCTCCAATACGAATGGATTGATTTGGAAAAATTCTCACAAAACTATCAGGCACTTCGGGCACAAGCGATGGAAAGTGGCCTGAGCGTGCGCGGAGTTTTTCAATCGTGTCGGGATCGGTGATGCCGTGCCGATGAAAGTGGGTTGCCATTGAGACAGCACCCGGCCCTTCATCGAGCTTGATTTTTGCGCCTGCGCCCAGAAAAACCCGGGCCGTCTGATATTCCGCATAGTTCACCCACAGGGGCGCAGTCCATCGGCCGGTGTCTGCGCCCTTGGTGAGCCAGGATGCAAGGCCGATGTGATCCGGATGGTAATGCGTGCAAAGCACCCGAATCAGCGGCAGCCCTTGAAAGTGCTGATTAATCACAGTGCGCCAGGCGGCGCGGGTGGCTTCATTGCCCACCCCGGTATCCACCACCGTCCAGCCTTTCTGGCCTTCCAGTTCGTCTTCCATGAGCCACAGATTGATGTGATCCAGCGCAAAAGGCAGCGGCATACGAATCCAGATGACACCGGGTGCAATTGGCG
>CAYFPT010000202.1:0-988 GCA_964345065.1 uncultured Bordetella sp. | reverse complement strand
CCACAGACCCCCCTAACCTTCATTGAGCGGGCGGCCTCGGTCTACCCGGAAAAGACCGCCGTGATCCATGGCCCCTTGCGCCGCAGCTGGGCCGAAACCTATCGCCGTTGCCGGCAGCTGGCGTCGGCCTTGGCGGCCCGGGGGGTGACGCGATTCAATACCGTAGCGGTGATGCTGCCCAATACGCCGCCGATGGTGGAGTGCCATTTCGGCATTCCCATGCTGGGCGCAGTCTTGTGTTCTTTAAATACTCGGCTTGATGCCAGTGCAATTGCCTTCATGCTTGAGCATGGCGAGGCCAAGGTGGTGATTGTTGATCGAGAGTTTTCGGCGGTGATGTCTGCGGCCCTGAAAATTCTGAGTGAAAAAGGCCATGCATTGCCTTTGGTGATTGATGCGGATGATCGTCAGTACTCCGGCCCGGGCGAGCGCATTGGCACAATCGAATACGATGACTTTGTCGCCCAAGGCAGCCCCGATTATGACTGGCAGCTGCCGCCCGATGAATGGGATTCGATTTGTTTAAATTACACCTCGGGCACAACGGGCAATCCCAAGGGGGTCGTCTATTCGCATCGCGGCGCTTATGTCAATGCCATCTCGAATATTCTTGAGTGGGATATGCCCAAGCATCCGACTTATCTCTGGACCCTACCCATGTTTCATTGCAATGGCTGGTGCTTTCCCTGGACGGTTGCAGCCCGGGCTGGAATAAATGTCTGCCTGAGAAAAGTCGAGGCCGCTGCTATTTTCGATGCGATTAGCACCCATCAAGTCACCCACTACTGTGGCGCACCGATTGTCCATGGCCTGTTGATCAATGCGGATGCAAACCTAAAGGCAGGCATTCGCCACAAAGTCAGCGCGATGGTCGCGGGTGCCGCACCGCCTGCCGCCATGATTGAGGGCATGGAAAAAATGGGCTTTGATATCACCCATGTCTATGGCCTGACCGAGACCTATGGCCCCGCCTCGGTCTGTGTAAAGC
>CAYFPT010000201.1:850-2272 GCA_964345065.1 uncultured Bordetella sp. | reverse complement strand
CCTTTGCAATCGCAGTGGCCATCGTGGCCCTGGTGCTTTATTTTGAGCTCAAAAATACGCAGGAGCGGGTCGAAAAAATTCGCACTGAGATCGAGCAACGCATGTCGGCCACGATTCAAACCGTGATGCACGACACCTCCGAGAAAATTCCTCAGATCGAAAAACGCGTTGAAGAGATCGCCCAGAAAGTTGCTGAGACCGAAGCCGAGGTCCACAGCATGGCCGCTAAAAACAATGCCGCCCCGCAGTAATAGGCGCAGTTCAGTGAGCGGAGGTTGGCCCTAAGTGAGCCAGCCCAGCCAGTGGCCAATCGATACCAGTAAGACCAGGGCCACCCAAAGAATCAGCGCCCGCCAGACCAGCCCAACCGCAGATCGTAAGGCGGCCTCGTTGGCCTCGCGCAATTCGGGCATGTCTTGATAAAGCGAGGGCCAGGCGCCGCCCAAGGCCTCAGTTTCTGAGGGCTCATCGAATCGAATCGATACAGAGGGTGCCTCGGGCACGCTTAATCGCACGCCCATGGCGCCGGCGCCTGAAGACAGAATCACCCGCTCGGTATCATTTTTATGCGGCGCAAATCCTGATTTAAAACGCCACATCAGAATCGCATCTTCAAAATTACCCACGATTGCAAACACAATCGCCGTCACGCGCGATGGAAACCAATCCACCCAGGCAAAAGCACGCACCGCAAAATCTCCAAACGGCGAAATCGGCGCTGTGGATGCGCCACCCGTTAACACAGGATCTCGGGCATCGGCCCAGACCCGCCGGGCCTCTGCGCTTAAGCGATAAAGCACTGCGCCCGCAGGGCCGGGAAGAATCACGAACCAGAAAATCACACCAAATACATGCCGCTGCGCACCCACCAAAGCCTGTCGCATCGCCTCGCGGCAAATTGCTGAACTGTCGCCCGATTCGGCGGCAAGCCGGGTCAAGACATCGCCCCCGGAGTGCTCCATCCATTTGCGTAAGGCCAGCCGTGCGCTCTCGAGATCATTGACGGAAAGCGCAAGCTGAATTTCAGTAAAACGGTTACTGAACTGACGAAAGCCGATACAGAGATACAGCACGCCAACCGTAGCGAGAAATCCCAGTAAGACATTGACATGCGATAAGAGCGACACGATGACCCAGGACAAGATGGTGCCGCCCGACCCGCAAAAACAGCTGCTCGATGCGCTTGGCAAAGGCCGAGTCATCCCGCACGGGACGAAATTGCTCCAAGAGCATTGCAAAAATAAAGCTAAAGAGTGTCATAGCGGAAAGTCTAACCTCGAACGGCCATGCCCCGATGCTGATTCCAGGCGGCCCACAGCAGGTGGTAGAGATTTCGCAGCATCGATGCCGTCGCTCCCCAGATAAAAAACTCCTGAGTCTGGCCCGGCGAGGTCAGGGCCTCCCCAAGGTAGGGCATGGCAT
>CAYFPT010000201.1:0-840 GCA_964345065.1 uncultured Bordetella sp. | reverse complement strand
GAAAAATCTCAGCGACTTCGCGCTGATCATGCTCAAAGGCGGCAGCCTGCGCATCCACCCAAGCAATCACCGGCGAGATCCGAAAGCCCGTCGCGGTGAGGTAATCCGGCAGCCTTCCCCAGACCCGGACCGCGGCCGGATCTAAGCCGATCTCCTCGCTGGCCTCACGAATCGCAGTCTGCTCGGCAGAGGCATCCGAAGGCTCTGCCCGGCCCCCAGGAAAACTCACCTGGCCTGCATGGGTGGAAAGATCTTCTGTGCGCTTGGTGAACACCACCTGGGGGCTGTCGTCCGCTCGGCCTGAGCCCAAAAGCGCAATCAGTACCGAGGCAGGCGTGGCCGTCTCTGGGGTGACGGGCCGCACCGGACGGCGCCGATCCCTGAGCAGCTCCGGCGACCAGAGCGGAAAATCAGCCTCCGACTCAATACGGCCAAACAAAATCTCGAGACTTGAAAATGACAAAGCCTGCTCGGGAAGAGCAGGCTCTGCATGACGGGGCTCGATCGCCGTTTGCTGAGGATCGAAGCTAAGCAGTTTTTATTCCTCTGCCGCGGTGTCGCCCTCGGACTTACGGGCCGCAAGCTTCTCGCGAATACGGGCCGACTTGCCGGAACGCTCACGCAGAAAGTAAAGCTTGGCGCGGCGCACATCGCCACGACGCTTCACTTCAATGCCCGAAATCAGCGGTGAGTACAGCTGAAAGGTCCGCTCTACGCCTTCGCCGGAAGAAATTTTCCGAACGATAAAAGAGGAATTCAATCCGCGGTTGCGCTTTGCAATCACCACGCCCTCGTAGGCCTGCACACGCTTACGGTTGCCTTCGACCACATTGACGTTAA
>CAYFPT010000200.1:0-2274 GCA_964345065.1 uncultured Bordetella sp. | reverse complement strand
TTTCAAGGCAGGCACCGGCGGCGATGTGCTTAAAGTCAGTAGCTTCTTGGTCACCACCAAAACCAGCCTGGTCACAACATCCAACATTATTGACACCAATGTGGCTACCGGCCCCACCGGCACGCCCAAGGCTTGGGTGAATGGCGATGTGATTCTTGCGGTGGGTAATTTGGATGCCACCAAGATCGCCAGCATGTTTGCCGATCGGCCCAGTGGCGCAATTGGTTTTGGCGGTGAGGTCACGCTGACCGATAACAAGGCCTATCTGGCTGCACCCAACTCGGCACGTAAGGCTGTGATGCTCACCGCCGATGTGACTGGCAATACCTATGTCTGGTACATCACCAACTCCTCTGGCAGTGGGGTGAATGCGATTGCTGCCGATGAAGTGAAGCTTGCCGGAGTGATCGAGGGCGTAAACACCCTGGATCTAGCGGGCTTTATCGCCGGAAACTTCAGCTAAGCAGTTTTCATCAACGCGCGATAGATCTCGCGAATCTGGGCTGCGGCCCGATCCCACGAGAGCGCTTCGGCCCGCTTTAACCCCCGTGCTGCGCATGACTGGGCAAACGGTTGGTCTTCGATGAGTTTTTCGATTGCAGAGGTGAATCCTTTTTCGTCGGCCGGCGCAATCAGCTGGCCACAGTCTGCCAGCACCTGGGGCAGCGCCGATGCATCGGCGGCGATCACTGGTGTGCCGCAGGCCATGGCCTCGGCCACGGGCAGGCCAAAGCCTTCGTAAATCGAGGGATAGATCAGGCCCGCTGCAGCTGCATACAGCAGCGGCAGTTCTTGTTGATCGACATAACCCAGCAGATGAATTGGCTCATGCCGATAGCGATGCAAAAGCTTCTCGAATGCAGCCGTATGCCAGCCCGATGGCCCGGCAATCACAAGTGGATACTGGGCTTTCAGTGTTACGGGTAGGGCTGCGTAAGCATGCAGCAGGGTGCCGAGATTTTTTCTTGGCTCAAGCGTGCCCACAGAGAGCAGAAAATGTTTGTGGCGAAGGCCGCGCCGTGAGAGGGCCTGCTGCAGGCCGGGATCCGATGCGGGGCGGGGCGTAAATTCGTTGGAAACGCCATTGAGTACCACCTGAATTTTTGAAGCAAGCGATGGGCCGAACTGGTCGATGAGTTCGTCACGCACAAAATCCGAGACCACGATCACGGTGCTGGCCTGCTGTAATGACTGCGGCAGATGCTCGGTCATGAAACGGACCCGCTCGGCGGGATGGGTCTGGGGATAGCGAAGAAACGAAAGATCATGAACCGTAATCACGGTCGGCCCATCAAACGGAAAGGCAATGAAATTGGGCTCGTGGTAAAGCGCAGCCTGATGGCGCAGACAGCCCTGACGAAATGCAATCGCCTGACGGGCCCGGACCAGCCGGCGGACCATCGGCACTCGGCCCAGCACACGCCGCCAGAGCCGGGCGCGTGCGAGCGCCGCCTCTGCGGCAGGCAGTGATGCAGAAAAATCATTGTGATTGAGCAAAGACCGGGCAGATTTCCAGCGGCGGGCCAAAAAAACCTGGATATCAAGACTGGGCTCGGTCTGCGAGAGCGCACGCAGCAGATGGGCCGTGTAGTGGCCTACCCCGGTGAGCGGGGTCAGCAATGGGATGCCGTTCCAAACAATCGCGGATTCGTATACTGCGCGTTCAGAAGCCTGACTCATCCCATGATTCCCAACACTCGCCGCCTTGAGCGCGGCCCCAGAATCGCTATTGTCCATGATTGGCTGACCGCATTCGGCGGGGCTGAGCGGGTCTTGGTGGAGCTTTGCCGATTACTGCCTCAGGCAGAAGTCTTCACACTCTTCGGCCGGCATGCGGGATTGCGGCAACTGCTGAATCAACACCGCCTGCAGACCAGCTATCTGGCCCAGATTCCGCGCATCGATTCCATCTACCGGTGGCTTGCTCCAATGATGCCCAAGGCGATTGAATCGTTTCAGTTTCAAGGCTATGACTTGGTGATCTCAAGCTCATGGGCCTTTGCCCATGGCATTCAAACACCCAAGGAAATTCCGCATCTGGCGTATATCCATAGCCCTATGCGCTGGGCATGGGATATGCAGGATGAATACCTTGGCCGGGCCAAGCTATCTAGGCCAATGAAATGGATTGCCGAACAGGGCCTGACGCAATTGCGGCAGTGGGATCAGCAGGCAGCGCAGCGTGAAAAAACAATCATTGCCAATAGTCAATTCATCGAACAGCGCATCAGTCGTTGCTGGCAACGGGAGTCACGTGTGATCTATCCGCCGGTG
>CAYFPT010000199.1:0-2283 GCA_964345065.1 uncultured Bordetella sp. | reverse complement strand
CCACCAGTTTGTTTTTCTCCCCCAAAGGCGCCGCCTATTTCTGCGCCTGAGGTCCCCAGGTTCACATTGGCAATTCCACAATCCGATCCGGCAGCTGATAAGAATCGCTCGGCCTCGGTGAGGTCATTGGTGAAAATGGCAGACGACAGGCCCTGGGGCGCATCGTTATTCATGGCAATGGCTTCTTCTAGCCGGTCATAGGGGATGACATAAAGAATCGGCGCAAAGGTTTCCTCTTTCACGATGGCGGTCTGCGATGGCATGACCACAAGGGCTGGGCTGACATACCAGGCCTTGGTATACCGCTCTTTAAGCTGCCGGTCTCCGCTCATCAATCAATGGCCCAACCAAGACGCCCGCCTCGGTTGGATTACCGATGGGAAGACTCGCCCGCGCAGCGTCTAACTTTTTAATTACAGCATCCAGAATGGATCGATGCACGATGAGCCTGCGGGTAGTTGTGCAACGTTGGCCCGCTGTTCCCCAAGCGCCAAAAACAGTGCCACGAATCGCAAGATCAAGATTTGCGGTCGGTGAAACAATCACGGCGTTATTGCCACCGAGTTCCAGTAGGCATCTGCCAAACCGAGCGGCGACACGCGGTGCAAGGTCGGCACCCATGCGGCAGCTGCCCGTTGCTGAGACCAGCGCGATTCTCGAGTCCTCTGCAAGGCGCCTGCCCAAATCAGCCTCCCCAATGACAAGCCCTAAAAGTCCATCCGTGGGCGTGCCTTCGCCTGCCAAAGACGCACAGGCTTTTTCGAATAAGGCCTGCGTTGCAATTGCGGTAAGCGGTGTTTTCTCGGAAGGCTTCCAAATCAGGCTATTGCCGCAGACCAGCGCTAAGGCGGCATTCCATGCCCAGACCGCCACGGGAAAATTAAAGGCAGTGATCACTGCAGTAGGGCCAAGTGGCAGCCACTGCTCCATCATGCGATGGTCTGGCCGCTCTGAAGCAATGGTTAAGCCATGCAATTGCCGCGACAGTCCGACCGCAAAATCGCAGATATCAATCATCTCTTGAACTTCACCCAAGGCCTCGCTGGTAATTTTCCCGGCCTCTGCTGAGACTAAGGCCGCAAGATCAGATTTGTGATGGCGCAGTAACTCACCAAGCCGGCGGACCAGCTCGCCACGCCTTGGTGCAGGAATGACACGCCAGGCATGAAACGCGGCCTGCGCCTTCGCGATTTTTGTCTCTGTGGAGCTGGGGCTATCTTTTTCGATAGATCCAATTACGTTGCCATCGATTGGGCTTTTTACAACTAGAGTCTGCGATCCAGATGCCGGGGCTGCAAAAGCATTTGGGTGCACGCCAAGGCGCAGTAAGGCCTGATGGGTCGAATCAGTCATTGACATAGTGAAGTTATTTTTTTAGTGATGCATGAAGGATGAGCTGGGCGGCGACTGCATCCTCTACTGCCTGGCCCAGGGATTTAAAAATAATCGTGCTGCCCGCTTTTGGCATGGCCACAGTGCCTGCGAGTAGCTCACCAATCTCGGCGGTAATGGTGGCCTTAGATAAAATGACATCACCGGATTCCTGCTCGGCCGCCTGCCGCTGATCGGCAATCACAACGTTGCGCATTGCATCATCATCAAGCTCCCGCCAAGTGGGCCTTGGCGCGCCGACCGCAGCGACAAAGGCCCCGGCCTTAAGCCAGGCACCTTTCAAAATCGGCGTCTCGGCATTACTCACCGTGCAGATGATGTCGGCCCCGCGCACGGCTTCTTCGGCCGATCCGCAGGCACGGCCATCGATGTCTTTCGCGCAGGCCTGGACATTGTCTTTGTGTCGACTCCAGACGCGGATTTCATCAACGGGCCGAATAAGCCGCAGCAGCTTGGCATGGCTTCTTGCTAAAACCCCACTGCCCAGCATGGCAACGATCTTGGGCCCGGCGGGGGTGAGCGCATCGGCGGCAACGGCCGAGACCGCAGCGGTGCGCATCGCGGTGAGCGTAGCGCCCTCCAGGATGGCCGTTGCGGCGCCGGTGTCAGGATCCATCAGCACGACCGTAGCCAGAAGGCTAGGCAGGCTTTTTTGGGCGTTGCCGGGCACCAGGGTAATGAGCTTGGTGGCCAGGGCGCCGCCCAGCTGGGCGGGTTTTAAAAACAGAAGACCATGTTCGGGTGTGCTGCCAAACGGCATGACCATGCGAAGCGGCTGGTTGGCTTTTCCGGCCGATAGGTCGATGAGCACCTGCCGCATCGCATCGATTAAGGCGGCCGGGTCAAGGTACTCGTTAACCTGTGCTTCACTCAGGTAGGGAACTGCGGTCG
>CAYFPT010000198.1:0-2283 GCA_964345065.1 uncultured Bordetella sp. | reverse complement strand
GCCACGGGAAATACAAGTCAATCGCTGGCGCATCGCGGGCAATCAGATGGGGCTCTGGCAGGCCTGCGCATGAATCCTCAGCCGTATAGCGGGCGATGTCCAAGGCCTTTTCAACTGCCGCACGCAGGGCCTGGTCAGAAAAATCTGAGGTCGTGGCGTGGCCTCTGCGTGTTCCGCTATAGACCGTGACCGAAGCGGCACGATCCCGGGTCCGCTCAAGGGTCTCAATATCTTGCTTGCGCACGGTCACGGAAAGGCCGCTGCTTTCCGATACCTCAGAGGCGGCATCGGTTGCCCCAGCATCCCGGGCCATTTGCAAAATCTTTAATGAAAGATCCCGCAGCAGCTCAGGCTTGAGCATCAGGGGCGACGAGGTTTGTTTTGAGTTGGCCATAAGGGCAATAATAGCGACTCCTGCCTAATCCTTCTGTCTGACTTGACGATGACTGATTCCTCAACATCACACTCCACACGCGCTGCCAAAATCGGCCTGGTCTCCATCAGCGATCGTGCAAGCCAGGGAGTCTATGAAGACAAAGGCCTGCCAGGCCTGCGCGCCTGGCTGGAAAGCGCCATCACCAGCCCCTGGCAGGGGATTGAGCGGCTCATCCCTGATGAGCAAGACGGCATCGCCCAGACACTAATTCATCTTGTGGATCACGAAGGGTGTGATCTGGTGTTCACCACCGGCGGCACCGGCCCTGCCGCCCGGGATGTCACGCCGGAGGCGACCCGCGCGGTCGCGGACCGTGAATTGCCGGGATTTGGCGAACAGATGCGGCAAATCAGCCTGCACTATGTGCCCACTGCAATCCTTTCGCGGCAGCTCGGTGTGACACGGGGCAAGGCGATGATCATCAATCTGCCGGGCCAGCCAAAATCAATTGCAGAAACCTTAGGCGGAGTGCGCAGCGCGGACGGAAAAATCTTGGTCCACGGTATTTTTGCTGCGATTCCGTATGGACTTGAGCTCATGGGCGGGCCGAGCATTCTGACCAATGATGCGGTCTGTGCGGCCTTTCGGCCAAAGAGATAGCCGGTGACATCGGGCCGATTAAAGCGCGGTGCAGTATGGGCAATTGCGCTGCTGCTTGCCAGCGCAAGCTGGGCACAGCCTGCGGCCGAGCGGTGTAAAGAATTCCTGGAATACGGCCTGCCCTCGGATCGTGGCGCTCTGCTCTGCCGATCAGGCTTTGCCTTATCGCACGATGAAGAGAAAAAAGCGCCGGTCTGGGTGGCGCAGCGCATGACCCCAGAGCGATTGGTGAGCCGCGTCCAACGCTCGAACCGTTTCGCACCGGATCCTGAGCTGCCCAAGGGCAAGCGCGCCGAACTCGAAGACTATCGGGGCAGCGGTTATGACCGTGGCCACATGGCGCCGGCTGCGGATATGCGCTGGAGTGCGCAGGCCATGGAAGAGAGTTTTTATCTCTCGAATATGGCGCCCCAAGTCGGGCCCGGCATGAACCGAGGCATTTGGAGCGACATCGAATCTTCAATCCGGATGTGGGTTGCACAGCGCGGCGAACTCTTTATCTACACCGGCCCCATTTTTGAGACTCCAAAAGTCGCCAAAATTGGCCCCAATCAGGTGGCTGTGCCCACGCACTTCTACAAAGTGGTTTTCGATCCAGTCCGGGTCGAGACCATCGCTTTTGTCGTGCCAAATTCGCCACATCCCAACCGCAAGATCGACGAATTCATCACCTCGGTGCGCGATATCGAGCAGCGCACGGGGTTAAATTTCTTAAATCGAATCAACCCGGCGGTGCAGGCGCTGATTGAAGAAAGTGTGGCGGCAGGCCTCTGGTGACTATGGATCTAAATGCATTGATTGACACTTTAAGTGTTTACGCTATCCCGGTGCTGTTTGCGATCACCGTGCACGAGGCCGCCCACGGTTATGCCGCGCGGTTTTTCGGGGATCCGACCGCCTGGCAACTTGGGCGAATTACCCTAAATCCCTTAAAACATATTGATCCGATTGGAACAATCCTAATCCCCGTGGCGCTCGCATTTGCGACCGCAGGCGCATTTGTCTTTGGGTACGCCAAGCCAGTTCCTGTCGACTTCGGCGCCTTGCGTCGGCCAAAGCAAGACATGATCTGGGTGGCGCTTGCTGGCCCGGCTGCCAACCTGATACAGGCGCTGCTTTGGGCGGTTGCACTCTTGCTCTTTATCAGTCCGGGTGATGGCAATTCATTTTTTGGCGCGGTCTGTAAGGCAGGTGTGCTCGTCAATGTCGTAATGTTTGTCTTTAATCTCTTTCCCTTGCCGCCCATG
>CAYFPT010000197.1:1872-2312 GCA_964345065.1 uncultured Bordetella sp. | reverse complement strand
CGTATAGACAGCCCAGCCCGCCCGCCGCATGAGCGCTGCCTCAACGAAATCATGGCTCAGCACATGGCCGCCGAAAGGCTTGCGGCCGGTAAGTTCCGGCAGCCCGGCAGCTTCGGCAAAAGCCTTCACGCGGATGATCGCATTATGGCCCCAGTAATTGCCATCACGTCCGTGCCAGGCAGCAAGCCCATGGGTGATCACCGGACCATACACACGGCTGGCAAACTGCTGCAGCCGGGCAAAAAGCGTTGACCGGTTCATCAGCAGCGGCAGGGTCTGGATGATGCCCGCAGTCTCATCCGCCTTCATCAGCCGGGCAAGCGCCACCATCGTTTCCTCGGCCATATAGCTGTCGGCATCAAGGATGATCATGTGATCATAGGCCCCGCCCCAGCGGTTCACAAAATCAGCAATATTTCCGGCCTTGCGGTGCTTGTTGT
>CAYFPT010000197.1:1414-1744 GCA_964345065.1 uncultured Bordetella sp. | reverse complement strand
CGGTGGGATCGCGCGTGTCCGAGAGAATGAAAATGTCAAAGGCGGTGCCAAAGCCCTGAAGCGCAATCTCATGGCCCATGCGCGCCAGCGTGCCAAACACACGCTTGGGGTCTTCATTGTAAACCGGCATCAGGAGCGCCGTGCGCCCCACAGGCCCGCCATGCGGCGCATCAGGTCCAAGCGGGCGGTGAAACAGCATCCGCAGAAAGCCGAGAATGGCGCTCGCGCAGGAAAAGGCGATCCAGGCGAAGGTGATGGCAAAGAAGGCGGCAAACACAATCTGCAGCCATGAGGTGCCCGAAACCGAGATCACCTGATAAATTTCATAAG
>CAYFPT010000197.1:1039-1254 GCA_964345065.1 uncultured Bordetella sp. | reverse complement strand
AAAAACCCGCGCCGCAATCACCTTCCATTGTGTTGGCCAGCGCGTCACCGCCTTTCCATGCGGCCAGTGGCGCAAATCCTGCTCCGGCATGGCAAGCGGGCTTTCCGGGGGAACATGCTCCGCCCCGGCCTTCAGCACCGCGCCTGGCACGAGCGTCGGGTTTACTGGGTCCATCGATAAAGCCAGGTCTCCGAGACAGCCTTGCCATCACGCAT
>CAYFPT010000197.1:413-1001 GCA_964345065.1 uncultured Bordetella sp. | reverse complement strand
AAATTAAGGCCAGAGCCAGAAAAGACAGCCTGGGCCGGAGCCTGCCCGGCCGTGATCGGCCAGCCATTGCACCAGTGCAGACGGTAGGTGAGTGAATATTCCGTGCCCTTGGTCACCGGATCCTTCGGCCGCCAGAAGGCAACGATATTGTCGTTGATCTCGCGGTTGGAGGGAATTTCGATCAGTTCCACATGCCCCTGACCCCAGTCACCCACGGGCTCCACCCAAAGGCTCGGGCGCTTTTCATAACGCGCCTCAAGATCAAGATAATCGCCATAGCGCCGCTTGCGCTGCATCAGGCCAAAGCCGCGCGGGCTTGTATCAACAAAGGCCGAGATCTGCAGATCCTTGGGATTGTTGAGCGGCCGCCAGATCCATTCGCCCTGGCCAGTGACCATGCCAAGCCCGTCTGAATCATGCACTGCTGAGCGGAAGTCATCGAACTGCGCGCGGTTTTTGTCATCGAACAGGAACATGGAGGTGAGCGGCGCAAAGCCGACATGGGTGAGATCGGCGCGCGGAAAGAGCATCAGCTCCACGTCCATCTGCGTCTCATCCCCCGGGCGCAGTGTGAAGCGATAGGCCCCG
>CAYFPT010000197.1:0-403 GCA_964345065.1 uncultured Bordetella sp. | reverse complement strand
GCACAGGAGGGGGAATCGAGCAACGCATAGACCACCAGTGAAGGTGAATCCGGCTGCGGCTTCTTGATCCAGAAAGCCCGGAAGACGGGGAATTCCTCACCCTTGGGCTGGGCGGTGTCGATCGCCAGCCCGCGCGCGGACAGGCCATAATTCTGGCCCTTGCCGACAGCGCGGAAATAGGACGCACCCTGAAACACCGCGAACTCGTCATTATAGTCAGGACGGTTCAGCGGATAGCGCACCCGGAAGCCGGAGTAATGCAGATCCTTGTCACCCTTGGGCGCCTGCACCGAGGGACCGAAGGTGAAGAGATCCGGCACATAATTGATCTTGCGCTGCTGCGCTTCCGAGACGACGAACACATCCACCGGCGTCTTGTAATAAAGGCCGGTGTGAAACAGGT
>CAYFPT010000196.1:0-2327 GCA_964345065.1 uncultured Bordetella sp. | reverse complement strand
TGCTGCACCGGAATTGGCAGCACCCTTTGCGGCGGGCTCAGGCGCACTGACGGCGGGGGCCTTGGCGGGCCCGGATAAGACCGTCATTAACGAAAAGCAGCCCACCGAGACCAGCAACAGCAGCGCAGAGGTCAGGCGGGATTTGAAAATAATGCGACTCACCGCTGCCGAATCACTCATTTCCTTCTCCCTGTAGATCCTCCATTACATTCGGCCGCAGTCGGACAACGGTCCACCATTGATCCAGATGCTGGATTTCTTTTTTTGCAAAGGCCTCGGCCTCGGCCATTTCGGGCTGCATGCGAAATGGGCCGCTCGCCCGCTCGGCACGAATGCCCACACTGGATATGGAGTCCCCATTAAAGATCACCACCCATGCGGCCGGCGCATCTGCAGTCCCCCCGCCATCGTGTTCGGCGGCATCTAAGGGGCCCGACGCGCTTGCAAATAAACGGCTTGGCGGCAGCAGAAATACCGGCGAGCCCTCGTGGACCATCAGGCCCCGAATGCCAAGAAACGGCCCCTTCTCCACCACGACACGATCGGCCTGGTCATGGTCACCCGGCTGATAAAACACGGTGTTGATGCAATTGAAATCAATGGCGTATCGGCGGCCATGAATTTCAAGCCCAAACCAGCGATAGGGGCGGGTCAGGGTGTTCATAAAGCAGATGCGCCGAAGGCTTTAGTCATCCGTGAGTCCCAACACCGATCGGTTGTGAAACCAGAATGCTACAAAAAACAATGCCAATGCGGCGATAAGCCCAATAATGGCATCCCCAAAGCTGCCAAGGGCCGCCAACTGACTGGCACTTGCCGCCCGGGTGTTCTCGGTGTGCTGCTCGATCGCAGAGGTAAATGCATCGTGATGCCAAGACAGCATTTGATCAATTCGAATAAAGCCCGGGTCGCCTTCAACCAAGTCGCGCTGCGAATCGATGTAGACCAGCAGCTCATGGGCAATCACTGCCAGCGAGGCCTGATACTGACGCCGCCACTCCGGCGGCACCAACAGCATAAAGCGGGTATCGAACTGTGCGGCAAGCGAAGCCACCTGGCTTTTACCGACCACATTTAAGCCCTTGGGCACGTTAAACAGCATGCCGCTGTTTTCCGCATTGATCCGCTCACCAGCGGGTGCAGCCAGGCTTGCTGAAAAAAGCCTGCCCTGCCGACGAATCACCAGCTGCACGGTCTGCTCACCCCGTTGATCCAGCATGTCGTAGACCGCCAGCACCGAGTCAACATTGGCGCCATTAACACTCACCACCTCATCGCCAGACCGCATACCGATGCGCTCGGCCAGTCCGCCAAAGACCACACCCGAAAGCACGGGCTTGAGTTTTTTTAGCCGATCGCTGGCCCGGCCATTTTCAAACTCTGCGATCCACTCAAAAATCTGCGCAACCGATGCATCGCGGGCTGCTTTTTCCGAGTTAAACGCCACACTCTTGGGTGCGGCCAGCTGCTCTAAGCGCAGGGCCTTGCGATACTGATCAAAATCCGGCGCCTTTAAGGCCTGGGCCGTAAACCGATGGCCGGCCGAAGAGATTTGAATGCCGATATAGGCCAGCCAAATTGCGGTCAGCACCACCAGGCCAAAGGCCGTCCAGACCAATGTAAAGGACAGGCTTTTGGTGTTCACGGTCATGCTCTGAAACGGTTTCATAGGGCGGCTTAATGAGAATCCGAAGACTCAGTGTCCAAGGAGAATTTTTCTTTTAATTGCTGAACATCCCGGTGCTCGGCAAGCAGGCTGACCTCGCGGTGCCGAACATCCATCTTGGCACGGCAGGCCAAAAGTGTCTGAATCCATGGCCCGGACTTCATCGAAATCACCGCATCGGCAATCAGCTGGGTCCCGCGCTGATCGGGCCGGACCCGGACCGTGACCAGGCAGGCATCCTGTTGATCAAAAAGGCTGAGCTCGATAAATGACAGCCGGCTGTAACGATGATGGGCCCCGACCAACAAAAAGGGCTGCTCTTCTAAAGTGAAATAGATCTCGTAGCCGGGCTGGACCTGGACGGTCTCCACCACATCGATTTGGGTCACGCCGATCTTGCCATGCCAGTCTAGATCCGACTTCTGGGCCTCGCGCGACTTGCGTCCATAGTGGCGCATGCCCTCGTAGAGTTCATACAGGGTGATCGGAACTCGATTCTGCCGGGCAAGGTTTTTTAAGGCCTCGGTCTTGGTCTGGACCTCCTCGCGCTCTGCGGCAAGCCGGTCTTCTAGGGTTTTGATCTCGTCTTTAAGCTGAGTCTGGAGGTTCTCGATGCCTTTTAGGGCCTCACCCCAGAGGACATCGATTTCGTTGTTATCGG
>CAYFPT010000195.1:0-2375 GCA_964345065.1 uncultured Bordetella sp. | reverse complement strand
CCGTGCTCCACCCACTGGCTGGCAAGGTTGTGATCCTTGGAGTAGAGCTTGTGCAAAAGTCCAATCGAATTGCCCGATGCGCCTGCGGCATGCTGATCAGCAGACTCATACACCGTTGGCGAAAATCCTGCGGCTGCCAAGGCCCGTGCGCAGGCCGCACCCGCCAATCCAGCGCCAATAATTCCGACAGTCTTGCGGGTTAACATAGTCGCCTATGACAGCAGAAAGACGCTCCCGGCTCAAACAGATACTCGCCTGGCCCCTGCTTTTGGCTTTCGCCGGCATGCTCAGCCTATCGGCCTGCGGCCAAAAACCCACGAAATTTAACGCGATGGATGTCAGCGGTGCGCCCTGGGGCCAGAGCTATCGCCTGCCCGATCTCGAGGACAAGCCCATCACCCCGGCAAGCTTTCCCGGAAAAGTCACGGCGGTTTTTTTTGGCTTTATGTACTGCCCTGATGCCTGCCCGACCCATCTCACCAAGATGGGGGAAGTCAAAAAACTTCTCGGCAAAAATGCTGACCAGCTTCAGTTGGTGTTCATCACGGTGGACCCCGAGCGGGACTCGGCCGAGCAGCTTAAAAAATACCTGGCCTCTTTTGATCCGGCTATTGTGGGACTGCGCGGCAGCCTTGATCAGACCCAGGCCGTTGCAAAAGATTTTCGCGTCTTCTACAAAAAAGTGGAGACCAAAACAAGCGGCCGAGATCCCAAGGCCTACACGATTGATCACACCACCTTTACCTATGTATTTGACGGCCAGGGAAAGCTCAGGCTAGTGATTCCGCATGATCTTGCGGTAGAAAAAATTGCAAGCGACATCGGCAATCTCATTACTCGATAGCCTGAAGGTCTGGCTAAAGATCGGGCTGATCTCATTCGGGGGGCCAGCGGCGCAGATCGCGCTGATGCACCGGGAGCTCGTCGAGAAACGCCGCTGGATTTCGGATGGCCGATTTCTGCATGCCTTGAATTACTGCATGGTCTTGCCCGGCCCCGAGGCGCAGCAGCTGGCCACCTATCTGGGCTGGCTCACCCACGGATCGCTTGGCGGAATTCTGGCGGGCGTGCTTTTTGTGCTGCCGTCTTTGGCCATCATGATTGGTGTTGGGTCGGTCTATGTGATGTATGGACAGCTGCCCGAGGTGCAGGCGCTGCTCTACGGCATTAAGCCTGCGGTCTTGGCAATCGTGTTGGCGGCTTGTATTCGGCTGGGGCAGCGTGTGCTGCGGGGCCCGTTTTGGTGGGCTATTGCCATCGGCGCGCTCTGCGGGCTGCTGCTGGGTTTTTCGTTTATCGCGATTATTTCAGCAGCAGCATTTCTTGGCTGGCTCACGCACTTGCTTTCCAAAACGCCACTACAGGGCCTTGAGGTTTACTCTGGCAGCCGGAACACAGGGCAAGCTACTAACAACAGGATTCAGGATGAAGGCTATGTGATCGATGATCACTCCCCAAGCCCAAAATCCGATCGCACCGATGGCTATCACATGGCTGTGGCCATCGGCACGGGCATCGCGCTCTGGGCTCTGCTCTACAGCGCGGTCTATCAGCTGGCACCCTATGTACTCTCCGATATGGCGATGTTTTTTACCAAGGCCGCGCTGGTGACCTTTGGCGGGGCCTACGCAGTGCTGCCCTATGTATTTGATTCTGCGGTTAATGAATATCAATGGGTCAGTGCAGCCCAGATGATGGATGGCCTAGCCCTTGGCGAGACCACGCCGGGCCCGCTGGTGATGATCAATGCCTTTGTGGGTTTTGTGGGCGCAGCCCAGCACACAAGCCTGACGTTTCTACCCATCTCCGGTGCCGGGGCCTTGGGCGCACTTGTGGCAACAGTATTCACGTTTCTGCCGTCTTTTGTGTTTATTCTGGTGGGCGCGCCCTGGATTGAGGCTACCCGAAAAAATCTCTCGCTGGCTGCGCCTCTGACTGCGATCAGCGCTGCGGTGGTTGGCGTGATTGTAGATTTGGCACTCATTTTCGCGCAGCACACATTTTTCCCGGATGGTCAGCTCTGGTCATGGAGAAGCCTGGACCTTGTCGCGATCTGCATCACGGTGCTGGCTGGGCTCATGCTTTTGCAATTCAAGCTTGGCATGCTGACCACGCTTCTTATCAGCACGGCCTTGGGTGTGGTGGCGGTTGCATTGCAGCTTCCTTAAAAACTCAGGCAGGCGACTTACCGTCGCTTTAAATCTTGTAGTACGCCCGATACCAATCCACAAATCGTTGAATACCGGTTCGCAACGGAGTTGCCGGGGCAAAGCCTGTCAGTGCCCGCAGGGCCGAGGTCTCGGCATAAGTTGCTGGCACATCACCCGGCTGCAGGGACTGCAGATCCTGCTTGGCTTTGATGCCCAGCGCATCTT
>CAYFPT010000194.1:0-2386 GCA_964345065.1 uncultured Bordetella sp. | reverse complement strand
AGCCGCTGCCAGCGGCTTTCAAGCGGTGGAATTTCTGTTTCCTTATCCGTATCCGGTCCAGGAACTGAAGTCGCGCCTGCAGTCACACAATCTCAAGCTGGTGCTGCATAACCTGCCTGCCGGAGATTGGGATGCGGGCGATCGTGGCATCGCCTGCGATCCCGCCCGCGTGGATGAGTTTCGCGCGGGTGTGCCCAAGGCCATTGAGTATGCGACCCAGCTGGGCGTGCCCCAGTTAAATTGCTTGGCGGGCAAGGCGCCAGCCGGTGTCAGCCCCCAGCAGCTGCACGACACACTGCTTGCAAATCTTAAATTTGCCGCAGCAGAACTGAAAAAAGCGGGTCTAAAGCTGCTGACCGAGCCGGTCAACACCTTCGATATTCCCGGTTTTTATCTGAACCGCACCGAGCAGGCCCTGCGCCTGCACGACGAAGTCGGTGCAGATAACCTCTTTCTTCAGCATGACCTTTATCACATGCAACGCATGGAAGGTGAGTTGGCGGCAACGCTGAAAAAGCACCTCAGCCGCATCGCGCATATCCAGATTGCGGATAATCCGGGCCGCAACGAACCCGGCACAGGCGAGATCAACTACAAGTATCTCTTTCGTCTGCTCGATGAGATCGGTTACTCCGGCTGGATCGGCTGCGAATACAAGCCCGCGACCACCACCGAGGCGGGCCTCGGCTGGCGCGCCACACACTAGAAAGGAAGCTCCCTCATGGCGACACTTAATGTCGGATTTATTGGCCTAGGCATCATGGGTGCGCCGATGTGCGGCCACCTGATCAACGCAGGCCACAATGTATTTGTCACCACACGCAGCAAAGTCCCCGAGGCGATCGCGCAATCCAAGGCGGTGCAATGCGCCTCTGCCCAAGAGGTCGCACAGAAGGCCGACCTGATCATCACCATGCTGCCCGACACCCCGGATGTTGAAAAGGTGCTGTTTGGCGATCGCGGAGTGGCCAGCGGCTTATCCAAGGGAAAAGTCGTGATCGATATGAGCTCGATTTCTCCAATCGTCACCAAGGAATTTGCCCAGAAAATTAATGCCTTGGGCTGTGAGTACCTAGATGCGCCCGTCTCTGGCGGCGAAGTCGGTGCGAAAAATGCGGCCCTCACGATCATGGTCGGGGGCTCCGAGGCCTCGTTTGCCCGCGCCAAACCGCTCTTTGAGCTGATGGGCAAAAACATCACCCTGGTGGGCGGCAACGGCGATGGTCAGACTGCAAAAGTAGCCAACCAGATCATCGTGGCCCTGAACATCGAAGCCGTATCCGAAGCCCTGCTGTTTGCCGCAAAGGCAGGGGCAGATCCCGCAAAAGTCCGTCAGGCCTTGATGGGTGGTTTCGCGGCCTCACGTATTTTGGAAGTCCACGGTGAGCGCATGATCAACCGGACATTTAATCCTGGCTTTCGGATTGAGCTGCACCAAAAGGATCTCAACCTTGCGCTTCAAAGCGCGCGCGCCATGGGGGTATCGCTGCCCAATACCGCCACGGCCCAGGAACTCTTTAATGCCTGCGCCGCCCACGGCGGAAAGGCCTGGGATCACTCGGCGATGGTCCGGGCCCTGGAGAAAATGGCCAACTTCGAAATCGGCCAGAAATAAAACAAAGGCCGCAGAAATGCGGCCTTTATCGTTTTGATGGGAGCGCGCTAGCCTAAAAGCCAGCGGGCCATTCCAACGTATAACGGAATGCCCACGATGATGTTCAGTGGGAACGTCACGCCCAGCGACATGCCCAAATAAAGCACCGGTGAGGCCTCGGGAATGGCGTGCTTAAGCACCGCCGGCACCGCAATATACGAGGCGCTCGCGGCCAGCACCGCCAGAAGTGCTCCATTACCGGCTGGAATATTAAAGATGGCGCACAGGCCAATCGCGATTAACGCGTGACATGGCGGCGCAAGCACGCCATACAGCAGCAGTCGCTTTGGCACATTGCCAAGATCGGCCATCCGACTTGCAGTTGCAATGCCCATGTCCAAGAGAAAAAACGCCAACATGCCCTTGAAAAGCTGTCCGGTGAATGGCTCCATGATCTGTTTGCCTGCATCCCCGGTCAGTAGCCCAATCAACATGCTGCCCAAAAGCAGAATCTGTGCGCCCTCGGTGAATGATTCCTTCAGCACTGCCCCTAGGCTGGAATTTTCATCCACGCCGTGTCGCGACTTCGGCACCTGCTCCGGCAATAAGGCATAGGTCTGGCCAAACAAGGGGTCTCCGCCAGCTGCTGATAACGAATGGCGTCGCAGCATGTTGGCCATTAACACCGCAAAAATAATGGCAGGTGACTCCATCAGCGCCATCGCAGCCGCCATATGACCGCCGTACTCCAGGCCCTGCTTTTCTAAAAACTGGGTGGCGGTGATGAAGGTC
>CAYFPT010000193.1:0-2417 GCA_964345065.1 uncultured Bordetella sp. | reverse complement strand
GCGTCTCGAGATTCTGCCCAAAGGCAGCGGATCAGAAAACAATTCTTATTTGCGCATGGCGATTCCCGCTGAGGGCCTTGCTGCGATCAAAACCTTTGTGATTGATTCGGTCATCGCGTCGGGCGGCAAGACCTGCCCGCCCACCATTGTGGGTGTTGGAGTCGGCGGAACCAGTGACTTGTGTGTGGCACTGGCAAAAAAAGCAGCCACCCGGGCCCTCGGCTCGATCTGTACCGATACGGAGGGGGCTGCGCTAGAGCGGGAACTCACCCATGCCGTGAATCACTTGGGCATCGGCCCTCAGGGCCTTGGTGGCGACGGCACAGCGTTTGCGGTCCATGTGGAGATGGCGGCAACCCATATCACCATGAACCCGGTCGCGGTCAATATGCAGTGCCATTCGGCCCGTCGTGCCTCGGCAGAGCTCTCGGCCGATGGCATTCATTATGGTTATTAAAAAAGAACCCATGGCCCACTACACCTTTCAGATGCCGGTGACCGAAGCACAAGTTCGGCAGCTTCGCATCAACGATACGGTTACGCTTGAGCAGACGCTGTTTGGGATTCGAGATGCGACACAGATCCATCTTTTTGATCGCGGACGCAAAACCAAATTCGATCTCCGCGGCCATGCGGTGATTCACACTGCGCCGAATGTCAAGAAAGTGCCTGTCAGTGCACAGTATCCGGCGGGTTATGCGGCGGTGTGCGTGGGCACCACGACTTCGGATCGAATGGAGCGGTTCACGCGGCCGCTGATGACGCAATATGGTGTGCGCCTGATTGTGGGTAAGGGAGGCATGCGCGAGGACTCAAAGGCCGCCTTTCGCGACCTGGGTGGCGCCTACCTGGCGATCATTGGCGGGACAGCCGCCTTGGAGACCACCTGGATTGAGCAGATCGAGGATGTCGATATGGATGACTTAAATCCTGAGTCGCTATGGCGTTTTCGGATTCGACAGTTTGGACCGCTGCTGGTGGGCATGGATAGCCATGGCGGCAGCCTCTACGATACGGTGCGGGCCCATACCGCGGCCCAGCGCGATAAGGTGCTCGCACAACTGGGGGTGGTCCGATGAGGACACAGTCCACTGACATTTTGATTCTTGGCGCCGGTGGCGCTGGGCTCTTCGCGGCGCTGCACGCCCATCAGCATGCGCCGCAGGCCTCAATCACGGTGGCGGTAAAAGGACTTTTAGGCAAATGCGGCTGCACCCGAATGGTCCAGGGCGGCTATAACGTGGCCCTGGCCGAAGGCGATTCGGTGGAACGGCACTTCATGGACACCATCGAAGGCAGCAAGTGGCTTGCCGATCAAGATCTGGCCTGGACGCTGGTCACCAAGGCGGTGGAGCGCATTCACGAGCTCGAAAACGAGCTGGGCTGTTTTTTTGATCGCAATCCCGATGGCACGATCCATCAAAAGGCGTTCGCTGGCCAGACTTTTGATCGCACAGTCCACAAAGGCGATTTGACCGGCATTGAGATTATCAATCGGCTGGCCGAGCAGGTCTGGGCACGCAATATTCATCGCCTCGAAGAACATCGTGCAATCGAATTCATCAAGACCGCAGATGGCCAGCAGCTGGCCGGAGTCTTGATGATCGATATGCGCGATGGTGAATTTGTTTTTGTCCGCGCCAAGGCTGTCTTGCTGGCAACCGGAGGCGGCCCAACGATGTATCGCTATCACACCCCCTCGGGCGACAAAAGCTGTGATGGTCTGGCAATGGCGTTACGGGCGGGCCTGGCGTTGCGCGATATGGAGATGGTGCAGTTTCATCCGACTGGCCTATTGGCAGGAGCCGGCACACGCATGACCGGCACCGTGATCGAAGAGGGCCTGCGGGGCGCGGGCGGCTATCTATTAAATGGCCACCAGGAGCGTTTCATGCATCAGTACGATTCGCGGGGTGAGCGTGCCACACGCGATATCGTGTCGCGATCGATCTACTCAGAGATGCGGGCTGGGCGTGCCTCCCCTAATGGCGGCGTGTTCATCCAGATGTCACATCTGGGCCCAGAAAATGTCCGCAAGGCATTCAAAGGCATGGTGGAGCGGTGTGCCGACTGTGGCTTTGATCTCGCTGGGGGCCTGGTCGAGGTGGTGCCGACTGCCCACTACATGATGGGAGGAGTCGTCTTTGCGCCAGACTGCAGCACAGAGCTTCTTGGTTTGTTTGCGGCGGGTGAAGATACAGGCGGTGTTCACGGGGCAAATCGACTTGGGGGCAACGGCGTTGCTAACTCCACGGTCTTTGGCGGCATTGCTGGCGAGAGCATGGCCCGATGGATTCAGCAGCAACAACAATTCGCTCCTGCGGATGAGCAGGCGATTGCACATAGCATTGCGCAGCACGAACAGCCTTTCCAGCAGCACGGCCAAGGACTGGAGGAAATTCGCGAGCGGCTTTACG
>CAYFPT010000192.1:0-2428 GCA_964345065.1 uncultured Bordetella sp. | reverse complement strand
CCGGCCGCCGCGCGATATTAGTTCCGCATGCCGACCCCGCTCGATGATCCGGCCGCATTCCAGCACCACGATCTGGTCTGCATCCACAATTGTGGAGAGCCGATGCGCGATCACCAAAGTGGTGCGGCCGCGGGAGATCTCATTGAGCTCCTGCTGAATCGCCTTTTCGGACTCCGAGTCCAGGGCCGAGGTGGCCTCATCAAAAATCAGGATCGCAGGCTGCTTGAGCAAGGCCCGGGCGATTGCGACCCGCTGCTTCTCGCCGCCCGAGAGCTTTAGACCCCGTTCGCCCACCCGGGTCTTAAAGCCCTCCGGCAGACTGGCCACAAAGGCGGACAAGTGGGCCGCCTCCGTTACCGCCAAGACCTCCTGATCCGAGGCGCCCGGCCGGCCATACCGAATGTTGTAGTCCAGCGTGTCGTTAAAGAGCACGGTGTCTTGCGGCACGATGCCAATCACAGCGCGCAGACTCTCCTGTGTCACGGCCCGAATCTCCTGGCCATCAATCCGAATCGCACCCGACTGGATATCGTAGAAGCGATACAGCAGCCGCGAGAGCGTGGATTTTCCCGCGCCTGACGGACCAACCACGGCGGTCGTCTTTCCTGCGGGCAGCGTCAGACTGACGTCGCGCAGAATCGGCCGGGCGGGATCATAGGAGAACATCACCCGGTCGAACACGACCTCACCATGGCGCAAGGCGAGCGGCTGGGCCTGTGGTGCATCGTCAACCTCACGATATTCGGCCAGCAATCCAAAGAGCCGCTCCATATCAGCAAGGCTTTGCTTAATCTCTCGGTACAGCACGCCAAGAAAATTCAAAGGGATGTAGAGCTGAATCATGAAGGCATTGACCAGCACCAGATCTCCCAGGCTCATGCGGCCCTCGACAACGCCCACAGTTGCCCGCCAGACCATCAGGGTGACCGCAATCGCAATGATGAGCGACTGGCCCACATTGAGAATCGACAGCGAGGTCTGGCTTTTGATGGCAGCCTCCTGCCAGCGCGCCATGCTGCGGTCGTAGCGCTGTGCCTCGAAGGCCTCGTTGTTAAAGTATTTGACTGTTTCGTAATTCAGCAAGGAATCCACGGCCCGCGTATTGGCGCGAGAGTCAAGGTCATTCATCTCTCGGCGAAAGTTCGTCCGCCAATTGGTGACCACAATGGTGTAAATCACATACACCACCAAGGCCGAGACGGTAATCACTGCAAACCAGACCTCGTAATGCACCATCAGCCACGCCAACACCATGCCGACCTCGATGATCGTCGGCAAAATCGAGTACAAAGTAAATGACACTAAACTTGAGACACCCCGTGTGCCACGCTCAATATCCCGTGTCAGGCCGCCCGTCTGCCGATCCAGATGAAAACGCAATGACAGTGCGTGCAGATGCTCAAATACCTGCAATGCAATCCGCCGCACCGCCTGCTGGGTCACGCGGGCAAAGACCACCTCCCGCAATTCAGTCAATAAGCTCGTCAGGACACGCAGCAGGCCATAAGCAGCAATCAGGCCCAACGGCACCGCCGCCAACGCAAGGTTCGGATTGCGGCTTACCGCATCAACAATTTCTTTTAACGCAACCGGCACCGCCACATTGGCCGCCTTGGCAAGCACTAGGCATGCGAGTGCAATGCCGACCCGCCATTTGTATTGCCATAGGTATGGCAATAACGCAGCGAGTGTCTGCCATTCACCCCGCGGCGCTCCTGGCGGAAGAGGAAAATCTTTGCTGGGCCGCTCAACAGCCGGGAAATGTCGCATCCGCGGATCTTATCTAAAGCGCCTGCGGTGGTGGCACCGACGCGATCCAGCCCTCTAAAGGATCCAGATCACTCGGAAAACCATATCGGGGCAGTCGGCTCGCATGGGCCGCCTGAAGTGCGCAGATCACTGCATCTAAGAGATCCCCGCTGCCATCATTGAGCAGATGTCGTCGCCACGTTGCACTCAGCGTGAGCGAACAATTCAAGCCTGCCGATCCCGTGATGAGTGCCTCGAGGATTTGTTGGCGAATCCGACGGCGCTCTGGCGTCTGCTTGGCCAGTTCATCACTTTTATAAGAGCTGCGACTCACCTGACGGGCAGTAAATCCCGGGTAGGCCTCCAGCGCCACACGGGCCTGGGCAGGTGGCCGATCGATCGGCTGCTGTCCCGGCACAAAAAGGCCGGCCCGGAGAATTCGCGGCGCCCCGGCATGGGCCATCCATGCCACCGGCGGATTGGTCCAGCGCATTGCCGGACTCGATCCTGCGGGCCGATCGGTTTTGCGATAGACATATTTACCGCCCACTGGCCGGCCATCACAGAATGCCTTAAAGACCTGGCGCAGCTGCTGGCGATCCTGTGCGCCGTACCACTGAATAAACTCGGCCCACTGATTTGGCCAGCCGTAATGCTCAATCAATGGCCGGGGAAGACT
>CAYFPT010000191.1:0-2438 GCA_964345065.1 uncultured Bordetella sp. | reverse complement strand
CCTGGATGCTGGTTACGAATCAACTGGTGCTAAACACCATTGGGGGCGGACACCTTGAATATGAGTCCATCAACATCGCAAGATCCTTGTTGCGAAATTCGCCAGGCGGGTCAGGGCAGGCCCCGCAGTTTACGGAGCGTGAATTTAAGCTCGGCCCATCTTTAGGCCAATGCTGTGGTGGCGCAATGCGGCTGATGTTTACCGTGCTGCCTGAGGCGCCTGATCGTGGCCGCTGGCTTGCCCAGCGCTTAGATGACCCGGCAGGCAGCTTGAGCCCCGTTGCCCTGATCGGAGGGGGCCATGTGGGCCAGGCGATTGTGCGTGCGCTGCTGCCACTGCCATTTTCACTGACCTGGATTGATAGCCGCGACGGGGTCTTTCCAGAAATCTCGCACCCCCGACTGACCATCAGCCCAGCCGATGACGTGATTGATGGTGTTGCGCAAGTCGATCCCAAATCTTCGCTTTTAGTAATGAGCTTTACCCACGCCGAAGACTTTGAAGTCGTACGCGCTGCATTACTGCGCCGCCGAGAAGATTCCGGCTGCTTTCCATTTATCGGGCTCATTGGCAGCAAAACCAAATGGGCAAAATTTCGTCACCGACTCCTTGGCCGTGGGCTGTCTGAGCGGGAGCTGGAAGCCGTGACATGTCCGATCGGGCTTACTGAAATCGTCGGGAAATCACCGGCTGTAATTGCAGCCTCGGCTGCGGCCCAACTCCTTGTGCATCGCAGCCGGAATTCGAGGTTTCAAGGTTAGAATAAGCGTTCAAATTTCGCGCTGTTGCGCTCGCTCTCACCGATTCTTTTGGAGGATGTAATGCGTATCAAGAATTTCGTTGCTGGAGTTGCTCTTGCCGCGCTTGCCGGCACCACGATGGCGCAGACTGCCATCCGCTTTGCACTGGATTGGCGCTTTGAGGGGCCTGCTGCGCCCTATTTTGTCGCCATTGATAACGGCTTTTATAAGGCCGAGGGCCTGGAGGTCACCGTTGACCCCGGCACAGGCTCGGTGGAGGGCATCAACCGCGTTGCCTCTGGTGCGTACCAGTTTGGCTTTGCAGATATCAACTCGCTGATTAAATTCAGGGATAACCCGCAGAATGCCCCGATTCGGGCGATCACGATGATCTATGACACACCGGCATTTTCCATCGTGACCCTGAAAAACAAGGGCATCACGCGGCCCAAAGATCTTGAGGGCAAGATCCTGGGTGCCCCGGCTCCGGATGGCGCCTATGCCCAGTGGCCCATCTTTGTGGATGCCAACAAGATCGATGCCTCGAAAGTTAGGATTGAGAATGTCGGCTTCCCGGTCCGCGAGCCCATGCTGGCCCAGGGCAAGGTCGATGCAATCACTGGATTTTGGTTTTCGTCCTACATGAACCTGAAGGCCAACGGCATCAAAGATGATGACATCGTCGTTCTGATGATGCGTGACTTCGGTGTGGACCTGTATGGCAACGTGATTATCGTGAACCCCGAGTTTGCCCGGACCAACCCGAAGGCAGTCGCAGGCTTTGTCCGTGCCACGATTCGCGGAGTGCAAGAGACCATCAAAAATCCCGACACTGCAATCAATGCACTGATGAAGCGCAATCCGATTGCCAATCGTGATGTTGAGCTAGAGCGCTTAAAGCTTGCAATTGCGCGTAACTTCGTCTCGCCGGATGTACTGAAAAACGGCTTCGGCGGTGTCGATATCAAGCGCCTGGAGAAATCCATCGACCAGATTGGCCTGACCTTCAAATACACCAATAAGCCCAAGGCCGCAGATATCTTTACCGCTGAGTTTCTGCCCCCGCGGGATCAGCGGAACGTGCGCTAAAGCCACCGCCCAGCCAATCGAACGATTGGCTGGGTTTCATTTTTTACTTAGGCCAAAAAAATGCAGGATGTTCTCGTTGAGCTTGATCAAATCGCCCTGGCTTATGGCAAGGGCGCTCAGGCCACCAAGGCCATTGAAGATGTCAGCCTCACCATTCAAAAAGGCGAGTTCATCGCGGTAGTCGGGCCCTCAGGCTGCGGCAAGAGCTCGCTCATGAAGCTGATCTCTGGCCTGCATCCACCGTTTTCCGGAAAGCTGGCCGTCGATGGCCAGCCTGTAAAAGGGCCGCTGAAATCCGTGGGTATGGCCTTTCAGGCCAGCAACCTGCTGCCCTGGCGGACCTGCGTTGATAACGTGCTTTTACCCTTAGAGATTGTGCAGCCCCATCGCAGCCGCATTCGCTCAGAGCGGACTGCATATCGCCAGAAGGCGACCCAGCTTCTGGAGTCGGTGGGGCTTACGGGTTTTACTGAAAAATTTCCCTGGCAGCTGTCGGGCGGCATGCAGCAGCGGGCTTCGATTTGCCGGGCACTGATTCATGAGCCCGAAATCCTAATGCTTGATGAGCCTTTCGGTGCCCTGGATGCCTTCACTCGAGAAGAGCTCTGG
>CAYFPT010000190.1:0-2450 GCA_964345065.1 uncultured Bordetella sp. | reverse complement strand
GAGAGAGCTTTCCCTTGGGATTAAAGGAACGCACCAGTTCCAGGTATTTTCCAAAGCCCTCAGGAAGCGGTTCAGCATTCCAGAGCCTGCCGATGCCGCTTGCCCACTCGGCCTTGTCTCTGACCAAGGGGCTGGTCAGGTTGTATAAGCCGGCGCCCGCATGGGTGTCGATAATCCAAAGGGGAGCTTCCTTTTTTTGCATTAAGGACAGGGCCGTCACCAGGGTCAGATGTTTGAGCACATCCGCGTGGTTGCCGGCATGAAAGGCATGGCGATAGGCGAACATGTCAGTAGTCTACGGGCTCTGGATCCAGGCTTCGCCAGAGATACCAAGTTGCCACGGATCGCCAGGGCATCCAGGCGGCTGCAAGACGCTCGGCCTGACGCGTGCTGATATCGCGGCCATTTCGATAGTGCAGAGCAATCGCTTTCATTAAGCCCAGATCTGCAAGTGGCAGTACATCAGGCCTGAGCAGTGCAAAAATTAAGACCATCTCGGCTGTCCAACGGCCGACGCCACGTATTTCGGTAAGTGCCGCGATCACCGCCTCATCGGTCATGGTGAGGAGTAATGACTCAAGGCCGGGCTGCTCCGCAAAATGACGGCCGAGGCCGATCAGGTACTCCCGTTTTCTGGCCGAGAGCCCGCAGCCATCCAAATCGCTTGCCGCCAGCGTGGCGAGCCGGCCAGGGTTTAAGGGATGCACCACGTTGAGGAGTCGCGCCCAGACGGTCGCGGCTGCCTTCACCGAGATCTGCTGGCCCACGATTGCGCGGGCCAGTGTGGTGAAGACGTCTCCACGGGAGACCAGAAAACTGCCCCGATGTTGGGCAATGATTGTGGCCATAACCGGGTCAGCACGTGAGAGCGCCCCGCAGGCAGAGCGCCAGAAGATCGGGGCCTTTGCGGCCTTGGAGTTGGGGGACATGGTTCCAATATAATGCGTCTCTGATCATGCGACTTGCGCCAAAAGCCATTTGCTTTGATGCCTATGGCACGCTCTTTGATGTGTATTCCGTTGGCCAGCTGGCGGAGTCTTACTTCCCGGGGCGGGGCAGTGCATTGGCCCAGATGTGGCGCGATAAGCAGATCGAGTACACGCGTCTGCGCTCGATGTCCGGCCGATACAAGCCGTTTTGGGAGCTCACGCGTGATGCCTTGAAGTATTCTGGTGCTGCATTGGGGCTCAATCTCAGTGCAACACAGTCGGAGGCGCTGATGGGTCAATACGCCCGCTTATCAGCCTTTCCGGAAAACCTGCAGGCGCTACAGCGACTGCGGGCGTCGGGCCTGCCCTTGGCCATTCTTACCAATGGCAATCCCGACATGATTGGCCAGGCGGTTGAAAGCGCCGGCATGTCGAAGATGTTTTCGGCGGTACTGTCGGCGGATCAAGTGCGGCGGTACAAGGTGGATGCCAGTGTGTATCAGCTTGCGACAGACTATTTCGGCTGCGCTGCTTCGGAGTTGTTGTTGGTCTCCTCCAATGGCTGGGATGTCTGTGGTGCCGCCTGGTATGGATTTAAAACGTTTTGGGTGAATCGTTCAAAGGCGCCCGCTGAGGTGCTGGATGTATCGCCAACCGTAGTGGGGCAGTGCCTGACCGAAGTTGCCGATCTTGTCTGCGGTGAGTCGGCCCCAAGCGTCTGAGAACAACAATAAATTTTTTGATGGAGTTTTAGTGATGGCCGATCGTCTCCCTACCGGCGTTGAAATCAAAGCCGAGATCACCCCCGAGTATTCACAAGTCCTGAGTCACGGCGCCTTGGCGCTTGTCGCCCGGCTGCACCGTTCGTTCGAGCATCGCCGCCAGGAAATGCTCGAGGCCCGCCGGCTGGTCGCCGAGCGCTTTGATCTGGGCCTGCGGCCCGATTTTCAGAAGTACACCGCATCCATTCGTGACACAGACTGGAAGATCGGCAAGCTGCCCCAGGATCTGGAGTGCCGCCGTGTGGAAATTACCGGCCCGGTTGAGCGCAAGATGGTCATCAATGCCTTGAACTCAGGCGCAGATTCCTTCATGGCCGACTTCGAGGACTCCAATACCCCCAACTGGCACAACCAGATTCAGGGCCAGATTAATTTGCGGGATGCAATTCGTCGCACCATCAGCCTTGAGCAAAACGGCAAGACCTATGAGCTTAACGAGAAGACCGCTGTGCTGCTGGTGCGCCCGCGTGGCTGGCATCTGGATGAAAAACATGTCTTTGTAAATGACCGACGGGTCTCAGGCGGGATTTTCGATCTCGCGATTTATCTCTATAACAACGCCCAAGAACTGATTGCTCGCGGCTCGGGCCCTTATTTTTATCTTCCCAAAATCGAAAGCCACCAAGAGGCCCGGCTCTGGAATGACATTCTCAGCATGTGCGAGGCTGAGCTCGGAATTCCCCGAGGCACGATTAAGGCCACGGTGTTGATCGAGACCATTACTGCTGCCTTTGAGATG
>CAYFPT010000189.1:0-2458 GCA_964345065.1 uncultured Bordetella sp. | reverse complement strand
CTACGACACCGTTCGACACATCGAGCCGCGGCTTGCGACTGAGGGTGCGAAACAGAAATCAGACCCGATTGGTGTGCCGGATATTGTTTTATTGCTCACCGAGCAGCTGGCGGTGATTGATAATCTGGCTGGGCATTTATATCTCGTTGTCTATGCAGATCCAACGATTAGCGGCCAAACGCTGGATCAGTCTTTTGATCACGCAATGGCGGCCCTAGACCAGCTGGAGTCAAAACTCGTGGCGCCCGTTGTTGCGCCCCGCGCAGAGCGCCTAAGCCCGACCGAGGTCATCCGGGATTTTAAAAAAGAGGATTACCTCAAAGCAGCTGCAGCCGCTAAGGATTACATCGCTGCTGGCGATGTCATGCAAGTCCAGATTGGGCAGGTCCTTCGCAAGCCCTACCACGGCGCGCCGCTTACGCTGTATCGCGCCCTGCGCTCGATCAATCCATCGCCTTATATGTATTTTTATGATCTCGGGGATTTTCATGTGATTGGCGCATCGCCCGAGATTTTAGTGCGCCAAGATCAGATCAAGATTGACAACACACCCGAGACACGAATCACGATTCGCCCCATCGCAGGCACGCGGCCCCGGGGTACAAGCATCGAGCAAGACCTGGCCCTTGAGCAAGAGCTTCGGGATGATCCAAAAGAGCGTGCCGAGCATGTCATGCTGATCGACTTGGCGCGAAACGATATTGGCCGAATTGCGAAAATTGGCTCAGTCAGGGTGACCGAACAAATGACGGTCGAGCGTTATTCGCACGTGATGCATCTGGTTTCAAATGTTGAGGGAATATTAAAGCCTGGCCTAAGCGCCCTTGATGTGCTGCGTGCAACTTTCCCGGCAGGAACCCTCTCGGGTGCGCCCAAGATTCGGGCGATGGAAATTATCGATGCACTTGAACCCACCAAGCGGGGCTTATATGGTGGTGCCTGTGGTTATTTATCGTTCTCGGGCGAGTTAGATCTGGCCATTACGATTCGAACCGGAGTCTTAAAAGACAGCATACTTCACGTGCAGGCAGCCGCTGGGATTGTGGCGGACTCGATTGCCGAAAACGAATGGCTTGAGACTGAAAATAAAGCAAAGGCGGTGATTCGTGCTGCGGAGCTTGCCGAGCAAGGGCTCGATCCGAACGCGGCCTCTGCAACCCAGCGCCTGCGGCCCCGGTGATGGGAGCGGGTATGCGTGTGCTCATGATCGATAACTACGATTCGTTCACGTTTAATCTCGTGCAGTATTTGGGCGAGTTGGGCGCATCGGTCGAGACCATTCGAAACGATGCGATCTCTGTGGATCAGATTCTGGGCCGGCCAGCGGGTGAGCGGCCCAACCGAATCGTGATTTCCCCGGGGCCGTGCAGTCCCGATCAGGCCGGCATTTCTGTCGAGCTCATTCAAAGGGCCGCAGGCCAGATTCCGCTGCTTGGGGTCTGCCTCGGCCACCAGGCCATTGGCGCGGCCTTCGGTGCGCGGGTCGTGCGGGCCAAGACCCTGATGCACGGCAAGACCTCTGCGATTGAACATACCGGCCAAGGCGTTTTCCAAAGCCTGCCGTCCCCGATTACCGTGACGCGCTACCACTCCTTAGCGGTCAGTCGAGAGGGCCTGCCCGGCGAGCTTATCGTGACCGCCTGGACTGCCGATGGCGAAATCATGGGCCTGCAGCACCGCCACCTGGCGGTTCACGGGGTGCAGTTTCATCCTGAGTCCATTCTCAGTGAATCCGGCCATGCGCTTTTGAAAAATTTCCTGGATGATTCCGGTATTGCATAACCCTCGGTAAAACCATGGCTTTCACGATTGCTCAAGCGCTCAACCGGGTAGTGGCCCATCAGGATCTCACCCACGAGGAGATGATCGACATCATGCGCGCCATCATGTCAGGCCAGGCCTCGGCGGTCCAGACTGCAGGCGTGCTTGCCGCGATGCGGGTCAAGGTCGAGACCACCACCGAAGTCGCCGCTGCGGCAACGGTCATGCGCGAGTTTGCAACCCGCGTCAGTGTGCAGGCGCCTCATCTCGTCGATATGTGTGGCACGGGCGGTGATGGTGCGCATACCTTTAACATTTCCACTACAGCGATGTTCGTTGCGGCCGCAGCCGGGGCCCAAGTCGCCAAGCATGGCGGCCGCTCGGTATCTTCTTCAACGGGAAGCGCAGATATTCTCGAGAAGCTTGGTGCAAACATTCATCTCTCACCGAGCCAGGTCGCCGACTGTATTCGGGGCTGTGGCGTTGGATTCATGTTTGCACCGGACTATCACCCGGCGATGAAGCACATTGCCCCGGTTCGAAAAGAGCTTGGCGTTCGTACGATTTTCAATATTCTTGGCCCGCTGACCAATCCGGCTGGCGCAGCCCATCAGCTGATGGGTGTCTTTCACCCCGAGCTCGTATCGATTCAGTCAGAGGTGTTGCGTAAATTGGGCAGCAATCATGTCTTGGTTGT
>CAYFPT010000188.1:0-2463 GCA_964345065.1 uncultured Bordetella sp. | reverse complement strand
TCTAATGCCTTAGAGTGGGGCATGCAGCGGCATCCGATCTATCTCTGGGTCTTGCCGATGTTTCACTGCAATGGCTGGTGCTTTCCATGGACTGTTGCAGCGATGGCGGGAGTCAATGTCTGCCTGCGTCGTGTTGAGGCCCAGCCGATTTTTGATGCGATACGCAGCCACAAGGTCACCCATTACTGCGGGGCGCCGATTGTTCAGAATATGCTGATCAATGCCCCGCAGGAAATGAAATCAGGAATTCAGCATCGGGTACAGACCATGGTGGGCGGTGCGGCACCCCCCGCTGCGATGATTGAAGGCATGGAGAAAATGGGCTTTGAGATTCTGCATGCCTACGGCCTGACAGAGGTCTACGGCCCGGTTCTTATCAGTGCACACCAGGATGAATGGGCAGGACTCTCACTAGAAGCCAGAGCGGAACTGAACTCGCGGCAAGGAATCTGCAAGCAGCTGGAGCAGGCGGTTGCGGTGCTCGATCCTGAAACGATGCAGCCGGTGCCTGCTGATGGCGAGACGATCGGCGAAATTATGGTTCGGGGCAATGTGGTGATGCGTGGCTATCTTAAAAATCCCGAGGCCACAGCGGCCGCGTTAAAGGGTGGCTGGTTTCATTCGGGCGACCTTGCCGTGGTCTATCCCGATGGCTACATGAAAATTAAAGATCGCAGCAAGGACATCATCATCTCGGGCGGAGAGAATATTTCTTCCATTGAAGTCGAAGATGCCCTGTATCGGCATCCTGCGGTCTTGGCCGCCGCCGTGGTGGCCAAGCCCGATGAGCGCTGGGGCGAGACCCCCTGCGCATTTATTGAATTAAAGCCCGGAGCCTCTGCGACAGAGCAAGACATCATCACCCACTGCCGCGGCCTGCTGGCTGGATTTAAAGTGCCTAAAGCAGTGGTCTTTCAAGAGCTTCCCAAAACCGCAACCGGTAAGATTCAGAAGTTCGAGTTACGCAACACTTTTAAGAACTGAGCTTTCATGGCCCAATTCCCCCAACCAATCCTTGCCGGAAAAACCATCTTGGTGACTGGTGCCTCCAGCGGCCTGGGTGAGCATTTCTGTAGCTTCCTGAAATCCCAAGGCGCACGTGTGATCGGGCTTGCCAGGCGCCCGCTGCCAAAAGACAGTGTGGATATAGCGATTCAGGCGGACATTACCGACCCGGAGTCAGTTAAGCAGGCCCTTGATCAGGCGCTGGGTAAGCCGGGATCCAAAGAGACTATCTATGGCCTAGTGAACAACGCTGGCATTGCCGTGACCGCCCCTCTGCATGAGACTAGCCCAGAAGATGAACAACGGGTGTTGCTCACCAATATCTCCGGCATCACCACCATGACTCGAGAAATCGTGCCCCACCTCAAGGCAGCCGGTGGCGGTGTGATTGTCAATATCGCCTCGGTGCTGAGCATTCGGCCACTGAAGCGGGCCGCGATTTATTCAGCAAGCAAGGCGGCAGTGATTCAGATGACCCGCTCATCGGCAATCGAGTTAGTCAAAGATAAGATTCGAGTCAACGCTTTGGCACCCGGCTATGTACGGACTGCCTTAAATGCAGATGTGATCGATGGTCCCGCCGGAGAGGCTTTGCTCAGAAAAATCCCGCTTGGCCGCTCTGCAGATTTAAGCGAACTCAATGCGCCGTTACTCTGCCTACTGGATCCCAGCAACACGTATATGACTGGGTCTGTGCTCTTGGTTGATGGCGGCATGAGCGCGGGGCTATAGCGCCAAGCTGTTTAGAAAAAAGAAGATTTCTATGGATTTCAATATCTCCAGCGAACACCAGGCCTTAATGCACAAGGTCGATGGCTTTGTACAGAATCGGCTGCTGCCACTTGAGCAAGATCCCTCAAGCTTTGATGCCCACGAAAACGTTCGGGAAGATTTATTGCAGACCCTGCGACAAGAAGTTAAAAGCCTGGGGCTTTTCTCGCCGCAGATGCCCAAAGCACGTGGTGGACTGGGCTTTACCCCGGTCGGCCAGGCCCTACTGTATGAGCGCATGAACCGCTCGATTTTTGGGCCGGTGTGTTTTAACTGTGCCGCTCCCGATGACGGCAACATGACCGTGCTCTCAAAGGTTGCAACCCAGGCCCAGCAAGACAAATGGCTTGATCCGATTGTCGATGGCCGCGTGCGCTCTGCCTTTGTTATGACCGAGCCCCATCCGGGCGGCGGCTCCGACCCCGGAATGATTCGTACCCGGGCAGAGAAAAAAGGAGATCGCTGGATCGTTCACGGCCAGAAGTGGTTTATCACTGGCGCGGCAGTAGCAAGCCACTTTATTCTGATTGCAAAAACCGGTGAGGGCTCGCGGGATGGCCTGACTGCATTTGCATTTCATCGTGATGATCCGGGCTGGGAGATTGTGCGCAGGATTCCAATCATGGGCCCAGAGGAGCACGGCGGCCACTGCGAACTAAAGTTTGATGGACTAGAAATTCCAGATGA
>CAYFPT010000187.1:1788-2494 GCA_964345065.1 uncultured Bordetella sp. | reverse complement strand
CTTAGCCCCAGTTCGCGCATATAGATCGCTGCCTTTTCGCAGCGAATACCGCCAGTGCAAAAGCTGACAATTGTTTTTCCAGCCAAACTGTCCTGATGGCCGCTTAATGCATGCGGAAAGTCAGAAAATTTTTTAATGCCAAAGTCAATGGCATTTTTAAATGATCCGTGGCTGACCTCAAATGCGTTACGGGTATCGAGCAGCACCACGTCCCGGCCCTGATCATCATGGCCTTGGTCCAGCCATTGATTCAGTTGTTCTGGGCTAATCGATGGAGCCCGGCCGGTCTGGGGCTGAATCGTTGGGTGATTCATCCGAATAATTTCGGATTTAATTTTGATACGCATTTTTTTAAAAGGCTGGTGATCCGACCAGCTCTCTTTGGCCCAAAGATCTGAAAATCGACGATCACTTTTTAGCCAGCCTAAAAAATCATGAATTGACTCCTTGGCCGCGGCCACAAAAAGATTAATGCCCTCTTCGGCAATCAGAATTGTGCCTTTGAGTGCCCGAGCTTGAGTCTGCGTGGTCAGCGCGCTCTTTAAGCCTTCAAGATCGGAAAGCGGCACAAACTTATAGGCCGAGATATTCAGTATCGAGTTCACAGCTGATTAACATTGACAACCAGTCGTCCGCGGACCTGCCCGGCAAGAATCTCTGGCGCGATGCTCAGCGCACGCGTGAGCGTGATTTCCTGGGTCATGGC
>CAYFPT010000187.1:833-1778 GCA_964345065.1 uncultured Bordetella sp. | reverse complement strand
GTTGATGCCATAAAGGGTAACGCCACGCAAAATAAATGGCGCAACTGTCGAGGGAAAATCCATGCCTTGTGCCAAGCCACATGCAGCCACTGCACCATCCCAGCGTGTGGTGGCGCAGGCATTCGCAAGTGTATGGCTGCCCACGGTGTCGATCACCGCTGCCCAGCGCTCTTTGCCCAGCGGCTTACCGGGGCTGGATAGCTCATTGCGATCCATGATTGCAGCAGCACCAAGCGATTTTAGATAGTCTGATTCCGACAGCCGGCCGGTAGATGCAACCACCGAATAGCCAAGCTTTGCCATGACAGCAACGGCGATCGACCCCACACCACCCGCAGCGCCTGTGACCAGCACTTCGCCATCGCCGGGTTTCACACCATGATTTTCAATGGCCAGCACGCAGAGCATGGCGGTGTAGCCGGCAGTTCCGATGGCCATGGATTGTTTCAGCGTCATTCCCGCAGGCTTCTTCACGAGCCAGTCGCCTTTTACCTTGGCGTATTGGGCAAGTCCACCGGGGTGGGTCTCGCCCACGCCCCAGCCGGTAAGCACCACGGCATCACCCGCTCTAAAAAGCGCGTGATTGCTGGTTTCCACCATGCCTGCGAAGTCAATTCCGGGAGACATTGGAAATTTACGCAGAATCGGTGAGCGGCCGGTAATCGCCAGACCATCTTTAAAATTAATCGTGGAGTAATCGACCTTGACCAATACATCCTGGTCGCCTGTGCTGACTAAAGCATCCTCGCCCACAGTCTCAATGGTCGCGGTGTAGCCAGAATCGGTTTTGTTGCAAATGATGGCCTTAAAGGGCTGCATTTTCGCCTCCTAGGTGGGCTGGTAATGCTACCAAGAGCCTCAGGAAATACCCAACTGGCTAGCCTGTGCCCGAATAGCCTTGCGATTCTCAGCCGAGAGCCTGCCAAGGTTTCGAACCTGCATCAC
>CAYFPT010000187.1:0-823 GCA_964345065.1 uncultured Bordetella sp. | reverse complement strand
TTTTTGGCCAGTAGCTCCTCGTGCCGCATCAGAAAATCCCAGTAAAGGGTAGTGACCGGGCAGGCATCTTTCCCTGTGGATTTGGCGGGATCGAATCGACAGCCTTTACAGTAATTGCTCATGCGATCGATATATTTGCCGCTCGCCGCATAGGGCTTACTGGCCATCACACCGCCATCCGCATACTGGCTCATACCCAGCACGTTGGGGAGCTCCACCCACTCCACGGCATCCACATACACACTGAGATACCACTCGTGGACTTCTTTGGGATGAATGCCCGCAAGCAGTGTGTATAAGCCCGTAATCATTAATCGCTGAATATGATGTGCATATCCTGTCTGGAGTGTTTGCTGAATCGTTTCTCGCAGGCAGTTCATCTCAGTCTCGCCTGTCCAGAAAAATTTCGGCAGCCGCGCCTGAGCATCGAGCGTGTTGCGCTCTAGATAATCCGGCATATTGAGCCAATAAATACCCCGCACATATTCCCGCCAGCCCAGAATCTGCCGAATAAATCCCTCGACAGCTGGCAGCGGCGCCACACCTTGGTGATAGGCTTGCTCGGCGGCACTCACCACCTCTCGGGCGGAGAGCATTTTTAAGTTTAAAGCACTTGCGATGTGCGCGTGATAAAGCCAGGGCTCACCAGCCCACATTGCATCTTGGTAATGGCCAAAGTTTGGAAGTCGGTGAGAGATAAAGTCGTTCAGTGCTTTTAACGACTCTTGACGGCTTACTGGCCAACCAAATTCTTGCTGCGAGGCGGCAACCGACCCGGGATGATCTGCAAACTCAGTATTCACCAATTCAATTACTTCTGAGG
>CAYFPT010000186.1:0-2505 GCA_964345065.1 uncultured Bordetella sp. | reverse complement strand
ACAATCGCCCCCGCAAGGTATCCGATAAGCGCATATGGCCCTATCTTTTTCAGGTACCAGATAAAGTCAATCTTCTCTAAGCCCATTGCAGCCACGCCCGCGGCGCTACCGATAATAAGTATCGACCCACCCGTGCCCGCACAATAGGCCAGAAATTCCCAGATAAAACTATCGGTGGGGTACTGCTCAAGGCTGTACATACCCATCGAGGCGGCCACTAACGGAACATTGTCCACCACAGCACTGATCAGCCCAATCACAATAACAATCAGATCTTGGCGTCCTATGGTTTCATCAAACCATTTTGCAAGCGCTGAAAGAACATGGGTGTGCTCCAAGGTTGCTACGGCAAGCAAAATTCCGATAAAAAATGTGATCGACCCCATGTCGATTCTCGAAAGGGCATGGACAAGTGTCAGGGGCTCTTTTTCTTCATCGTCTTTTTCCCGATGAATGAGATCTCCGATCAGCCAAAGGATGCCGAGCCCGAATATCACACCCATAAATGGGGGAAGATTCGTATAGGTTTTAAATGCGGGCACCAAGACCAATATGCCGAGCCCCGTGAAAAACATCAGGTTTTGTTCGAAGACAGATGTTTTGATCAGTCTTTGGTTTTCCTCGGTGCGTTGAGGTGCGATGACCGGCTTTCCCCGCAAGACGAAGGCGGTCATGGCCAGGGGTACCAATAAATTAACAAGCGAGGGCATGAATACGCCCTTGATGATTTCCAGAGCGGTGATTTGCCCCCCGATCCAAAGCATGGTCGTGGTGACATCACCGATTGGGCTCCAGGCGCCACCAGCGTTGGCGGCGATGATGATGATGCCAGCGAAAAACAGACGCTCGTCGCGGCGATCAAGAAGTTTTTTCATCAGCGAAACCATGACAATTGTAGTGGTTAAATTATCAAGAATTGCGCTGAGAAAGAACGTGACGAACCCAACCAACCACGCCAGATTAGCAAGACTGCTGGTTTGAATTTTCCGGGTGACGACCTCGAAACCATTGTGGGCATCGACCACCTCGACGATGGTCATTGCGCCGATCAGAAAGAATACGATTTGTGCGGTGGTGACAAGGGACTCCGAGAGGTGCCCGGAGACCGGCTCGGTAGGTGGCGCAAGCATTGCGTAAAGCGTCCACAGCAGTCCAGCGCCGATCAAGGCAGACGCTGATTTATTAATTTTGATCGGGTGCTCAAGCGCAATCGCGAGATAGGCGAGAACAAACACGATAATCATGATGGTGAGCATTGCGTCTCCTGGGCGTTCTGACTCAAAACCAAGTCTTTGCTTTCTAATTGGCCAATTGTAAACTGATGATTCATGATTGTTCAGTTCGCCTCAGATCTGCATCTGGAATACCTCAATCGCCGGTTTCCGGATTTCGTGCGCATCGCGCGACTGGGCAGCGCAGAGGCCGACCTGCTGATTCTTGCCGGCGATATTCACGTCGACACCCATATGGTTGAAAAGTTCGGCCGCTGGGAGATTCCCGTACTGTATGTGCCGGGTAATCATGAGTTCTATGACACCGCAATCCATCCGCAAGTGGAAAGAATTCGTCTTGCGGCCCGAGATTCTGCAATGCGGGTCTTGTTTCGCGATGAATGGATCTTTCGCGATGTTCGTTTTTTGGGCTGCACCTTGTGGACCAACTATCAGCTCATGGGCACGGGCGGCCGTCAGCTCGCCTCGATGCTGGCCTGCGAGGCCCGGATCGCTGATCATCGAAAAATTATGGGCATCGATAAGCCCGGCGAGGGCTTTTCCGCCCAGCAGGCCTTTGAGCAGCATCAATGCGATCGCGCATGGCTGGAATCAAAACTCAATGAGCCCTTTGCGGGCAAGACCGTGGTCGTCACCCATCATGCGCCCTCGCGCGGCAGCGTTCATCCGCGGTTCCGTGGCGACCCCTGCAATGCGGGCTTTGTCTCAGATCTGGATGGCCTGGTCGAGAAGGCCGATATCTGGATTCATGGCCATGTGCATGACAGTTTTGATTACCAGGTCGGCAAGTGCCGTGTGCTGGCCAACCCGGGCAGCTACGCCACAACCATCGGCAAGGTGAAATCTCCGGAGCAGCTGGATTACGAAAACCCGTTGTTTGATCCGGCAAAGACCGTCACGCTCGCGGCCTGATGCGCTGACGGCGTGTGAGCGGCCGGAGCGACACGCTGGCCTGAGGGCTAAAATGCCGCCTTCAGCAGTGCCCGGATGATGAAATAGGTAGACATACAGGACTTAAAATCCTGGGGCGCAAGCCGTGCCGGTTCGATTCCGGCTCCGGGCACCATTAAAAAGTCTTCAAGATGGCGTTGTCTGCGTCCTGCAGGCCCTTAACTTGCGCTTAAGCCTGTCCGTAAGCGTTGCAATGGAGGACTCTCTATGATGTCGCGCGCAAACCGTTTATCAATACCGCTTCTCTCAACGCTGGCAGCTCTCGCGCTAAGCGCTGGCATGGCCAGTGCGGCAGATGTGAAGCCTGCGGCTGCCCCCGCCC
>CAYFPT010000185.1:2259-2518 GCA_964345065.1 uncultured Bordetella sp. | reverse complement strand
GAGTAGATTTTCCTGCGCCATTCTGGCCAATCACGCCAAGCGCCTGGCCGGCTAAAAGTTCAAAAGAAATGTTACTGAGGGCCTGATGGGTCTGGTGACGTGCGCCTCCCCAGAGGGCCTCTTTTAAGCGATCGATAGGCTTTGCATAAATCTGAAAGGCCTTGCTGACCGCCTTCACCGAAAGGACCGGGCCGTTAGAGTGCATCGCGCAGGGCCTTTTTGATTCGATGATGTAACGCCATCATGGCAATGCCCGAGG
>CAYFPT010000185.1:0-2249 GCA_964345065.1 uncultured Bordetella sp. | reverse complement strand
TGAAATGCGGTCACGTGCTTTGATCTTGCCCGCATCGCGAATCTTGCACATGGCGGCGTCCACGCGGTCCACCGCGGCCTGCAAGCGAGCTTCACCGCCTTCGGGACAACCCAGCAGGTAGCCCTGGCCCATGATCTGCACTTCCACCTGCTTCATTCGCTCTCCTTGGCGCTGGCTTCCTGGGGCAAGCGGTCGAGCAGGGCGTCGATGCGGTTGCGCGCTGCACCGAGGCGAGCGCAGGCGCCATTGGATTGCCAGTCTGGATGGCCTGCATTGAGGCCGGAAGAATATCAATCGTGTAGACAATCGGTGTCACCCAAAAGCCGATCTGCAGCAGAATCGGCACGAAGCGGCGCAGATCAGGAATGAAGACCTCCAGCATGCCCACCACAATCCCCATCCCATACGAAAAGCCGAGCAACAGCAGCAGCACAGGAATCAGCCAGAGCCAATTCCAGGTGATCGGATGGCCAATGGCCAAAAGAAAAATTGCAAACAACGCCATGGAGATCAGGTAAATCACCAGCTCCGAGACCGGCACCGAGACCGGTGGCGATACCAGGCCCAGCGGCACCTTGCGATACAGATGGGCCCGATCCCGATACCAGGTGGAGAGTCGGGAAAAAGACTGAGAAAACGCATTCCAGGCCAAAAGCCCGGCAATCAGATAGACCGTGTAGCCAAAGCCGCCCGCCACGCCCGGAAGCCTTGCCTGCATCAGGGTCGAGAAGACCGCGCTAAATAAGGCGATATAAATCAGGGGCTGGAGAAACAGCCAGACCACCCCCAGGACATCCGATCGATAGCGGTCGATTAAGTCCTGCTTCACAAAAAAACCAATGCTCGCGGCCCGGTCCCCCAGAGAGGACAGGATGCGCATGGGTGGGGGGGCGGCCATGGTCAAATTGTCTCAAAGACAGGGGATACGGCAATTTTTGCCAAGGTGACAGGGCAAAACGCCTTCACTTTTTGTGCGAAAAATCCGTTCTCCCCCCTGCAGAGGTAAATTTATTGTGAATTGCCCTTCAGAAAGCTGGCCATGTCGGTAGAAAACGATAACTTTGTGACAGACCTTTTTCGGGATGTGCTGTATCGCGCCCCGACCACGGCCGAGTTGTCGTTTTACGGAACCCGGCTGGACTCTGGCTTTTATACGAAGTCGCAGGTTGCCTATGACCTACTGACCCGGTCGGACTACCAGGGCGGCTTTGAGAGCCTAACGCGGCTGTATCAGTCCAGTTTTGATCGGGTGCCCGACTATGGCGGCCTGATGTATTGGAACGGCATCTATGGCCGTGGCGTATCACTCAATGACATCGCAAAAATCTTTCATGCCTCGCCGGAATTTAAAGATCTGTATGGCAGTGGCACCACCAATGCCCAGTATGTGCGGATCCTTTATCAAAACGTATTGGATCGTCTGCCAGATGCCGGTGGCGAGGCCTTCTGGCTGACCATGCTCAATCGCGGCATGGACCGCGGCGAGGTGCTCAACTCATTTGCGCAATCCAAAGAACTCAAAGACAAGATGGTGGATCAGGTTAAGGCCGTGACCGCCTATGCGCTGCTGGGCAAACGGGTGCCCACCACGGCCGAGATTTCCAGTGCGGGAACGCGACTCGATGACATGCTGGTCACTGCGCTACGGTCATCCACACCCGGCATTACCTGGTCCAGCTATGGCCTTCCCGAGCGCAATACCCACGATGGAAGCTTCACCTCCCCGCTCTCGATTCGGCTCTCGGGCGATACGTTTAAGGGCGTAACAGGCGCCACACTCGGCACGGTATCGAACGTGCCAGCGGGATTAACGGCAAGCCTGACCAAAATCAACGATACCGAGGCCCGCCTGGCGCTCTCGGGTAAGGCCACCGCCCATGCCGCGACCAATAGCATCACCAATCTGACAGTGACCTTCACCGGCACCGATGTGAATTCCGGGGCCACACCACCCGGCGCAGTCACCAGCAATATCCGCGTGACCTTTATTGATCTTGTGGCAAATGTATCGGGCAGCAACCTCACGATCTCCACAACGCCAAGCAGCGCCGTGGTGATTGATTTGCCGAAAGACCTGCTGACTCTTGCGGGAACAGCGACCGCGCCCACCGGCGGTGAGATGAGTGCGGTGGCCAATGCCGACTTAAGCGGCATCCCCAAGGCCGCAAGCAGCGCTTCTTCGAGTTCATCGGCTACGCCTTCCAGCAGTTCTTCCTCTGCCTCATCGCTCTTTACTTTTATTGGCGGAT
>CAYFPT010000184.1:0-2600 GCA_964345065.1 uncultured Bordetella sp. | reverse complement strand
TCACCATCAGCACCCCCCCACAGGTCTAGGCGCGTGAAGTCTGACTTTGGTACCCTGTGAATCTCACAGCCAACCGCAGCAAGCGCAGGGGCAAGAACATCATCCATATACGCCCATGTAGTGCTGCGCTCACGCTCTGTATCCACTATCAGTGCCATGTCCGGCACAGGAAGGACACCTCGCACAATCAGTGCTCCGATTGCTGCCGATTGCGTGCCACCGCCACAGGACCAAATAGATGCCATGATAATCTCCTGATTTTGACGTCTCTATCTTGTCATCGGGGATACTGGATGACAAGATAGCTTAGTGATTTTTTTCACTGGAGGGCATATGGGTGAGAGGTTTTTGAAGGCGTATGACGAAGTCGGGCCTGAACGAGTGGCCGAGGTGTTTAGCGCGCTGACCGGTACGGATCGGTCATCTGATGCCGTCAAACAGTGGGCAATGAAGGCACGGCGCGGTCAGGAGCTACCGGATCTGGTGGTGCCGTGGTTGCCGCAGCTCGTGAGATTGCTTGAGCTGGAGGTGCCGCGTGGATGAACAGATCGATTGGACGGGGGAACCTGTGCCGGATGATGTGCCGGCCGCGGAGCCAATGGCGCCTCGCGAGAGTCGATACCTGAAGGCGGGAGACAAGGTCTTCCTGCCGAATGAGCACCTTATCATTCCCGATGAGACCTGCGATGAGATCGGCTTGCGGGCACTGGCTGATATCCTGGACGATCTCGACATGCCTGGGCAGCATCCTGGCGGCATGACAGGAGTCGAGGCCAAAGTCATCAAACAAGGGAGGGTGGTTTATACCCGTGGCGCCCTGTGGGTCTACGATGTCGAGTGCCACGTGTGGGTGCGGATCGATCATAGTGTGCTTCTCAATCGGGTGGCCAATTACCGGCAAGTCCAATATGGCAAGCCGAAGATTGAGCGCAAGATCAAGTGGGTCAAGGGTGATGATGGGGAGGGACGTGAGGAAGAGTATGAACTGAAGACCTACAAGAAGCTGCACATGACCATGACGAAGGCCGCCAATGCAGCGAAGATGGCGGAAACGTTGGTGGCGCGCGACAGGTTTTTTGAGGATGCGCCGGTCGGGTTGAACTTCCAGGACTGCTTCATGGCCCTGGACGCCGATCGGAAGTGGCGGGTTTATGAGGAGCAGCGGCAGGAGCACCGGCAACGGTACATCTACCCGTTCAGCTCACCCAGGGCTCAGTGCATGGACTGGCCGGTCGATGATGAGCGCTGGGCAGAGGTTTGTCCGGTGCTGTGGCGGGTGTTGAACTCATCGATGCCGGGGCAGGTGGATGACTGGCGGGCGATACGCATGCGGTTCGGTCTGGCGCTGGCCGGGCTATCTCAGCACGTGCGTGGTGCTCACCTGTGGCTGACAGGGCCTCGCGGGTGCGGCAAGAGCTCGCTGGCTTCAGCGTTCGGGTCTCTGTTTCCGGCTGAAACGCGGACGGGTGTGGCGTTGCATGACGCGAGTGAGTACCGGACGGGGGCTCTGGAGCGGTCGCGCGTCAACATCGTCGGGGAGTGCGGGGCTATCCCGGCCAGGGCTGCGGACTTTTTCAAGGACTCGCTAACTGCCGGGGAACACGGCACGATCGAGGTCCGTGATGTTGGCGAGAAGGCGATGCAGATCAAGCCGCGCTTTTTCCAGATCTATTGCTCTAATGGCGCGCCAACGATGCCACCAAAGGAGGCGCAGAACTTTCTGAACCGATTCACGGTGGTCACGCTTAGACCGTTCAAAGGGGCGGCAGATACCACGATCGGTCGGCAGATGGAAGAGCAGTCAAGATCGTTGCTCACGTGGGCATTTGCTGGGTTTTTCGACTGGCAGCAAAACGGGCTGATCGAATCGATGGAATCGAAGCTTACGAAAGCGCGCTGGTGGAGGAGTACCGACAACGTTCTGCTGTGGGCGGCGTCTGAGCTGGTGTTTAAGGCCGATGCCGATGGGGTGCCAGTCACCCAGCCGGCCATGCGTTCCGGGGCATTTGAGCACTATCTGGACTGGTGCGAGCGGAGCAACATACAGCCCCGCAACCGGCGAACGCTCCAGGAATTTCGTTCGTCATTGTCGGACCTGGAGCTTGACGTGCGCAGGCATGGAAGTTATGCTATTTCCTGGATTCATGGTGCCTCTTTACGTGAGCGCAGACCCGTGGCTCAAACCCGCCAAAAGATGTAGACCAGCCTCAGACCCTAAGCCTTTGATTTTGCTAGACATTGGCATTTTCAAGACAATGCCAGCCTCAGACTCTAAGCCTTTGTAGTCAAAGGAAAATTCGACAAAAACCTCGAAAAACGACATAAAAATGGGGGGTGCCTCGCATCTTTTCTTTACGAGAAAAGTTTGTGGCGACCCCTATTTTTTGGCCGTTTTGGGCCTCCGGGGGATAATACCCTATAATAATCAATATCTTAGAGTCTGAGTCTATATATTATTACTATTAGGGGGTTATGAAGGGATATCAGGCACTTAGCCCTGTGGGTGCCGTTTTTGAATATTCCGTATTCAAAATCCAGATTTTGATTAACTTTCCCGATGCCGATGGTATACTACATGCGAGCGCAATCGCTCGGCACGG
>CAYFPT010000183.1:597-2617 GCA_964345065.1 uncultured Bordetella sp. | reverse complement strand
AACTGCGATGGCCAAAGGCCTGACGCAAAGACTCACGAAATGAATTTGCGGTTGCAGTAAGTGGCGCAGCCGCACTCTGCACCGATCCGCGGGGCCGCAGTGATAAGGCAAGCGCAGGCGTACTCGCCATCGCAAAGGCCATGATCAGAAGTGTTATGCCCCAGCCGTAAGCCTCGATAAAGGCCTGGCCCAAAGGCACCACCATGAACTGGCCCAGGCTTGCCATCGCAGTGGCCAGGCCCAAGGCCCAGGGCCTGCGCTCCACTGGCATGACCTGCGCAAACGCGGCCAGCACGGTGTTATGCCCTGCCCCGCTCATGCCCAGGCCAATCAGAATTCCACCGGTGAGCGTGAAAGTCAGCGGATCACTGGACACTGTCATGAGTGCCAGGCCCGCAGCGAAAATCACACCGCCCCCGGCCAAAACCTTCCATGGCCCAAAGCGATCCGCAAGTGCGCCCGCAATTGGCTGGCCAATACCCCAGAAAAGATTCTGTATCGCCATCGCAAATGCGTAGGCCTCGCGACCGAACTGAAATCCGCCACTGCCCGAGATGGGATCGACAAATAAGCCAAACGAGGAGCGAATTCCAAAGGAGATCAGCCCGATTAAGCAGCCGCAGATGAGCATCATCCAAAGCGCGACCGTCATGGGGTTGGCATTTGATTTTTCAGTCACTGAGGGCATCTCGGGCCAGTCAAAAAAAGGCAAACATCAAGTATCCGGACTAAACCTGCTTTGGGCAAGCTGGCCTACAATTTGACTCTATGAATCGGCCCACCTCTTTACTGCTTAATGCCGCCCATGCGCTCGATCATCTGGTGCTACTGGTCTTTGCCTCGGCGGTAGCCACCATCGCAATTGAATTCGGCATTGATCGCTGGGAAGACCTGATGCCTTACACCGCAGGGGCCTTCATCATGTTTGGCCTAGGTTCCATTCCCTCGGGCCGGCTGGGTGATCTCTGGGGCCGCAGAAAAATGATGCTGGTCTTTTTCTGGGGGATTGCCGCCTCGTGCGCTGCCGTTGCCGTCACCCAAAGCCCGATTCAGATGGCGATTGCGCTCTCGGTGATGGGTGCGTTTTCTTCGATCTATCACCCGGTGGGCATCCCAATGCTATTGAGCACCAGCAAAACACCGGGGCTCACCATCGGCGTGAATAATCTCGCCGGCAATATGGGCCTGGCGATTGCGGCCATCCTGACCGGATTTATGGTGAAGTATTTCGGCTGGCGGGCTGCTTTTGTGTTTCCCGCCGCAGTTTCGGCCATCATGGGCCTTGCGTTTGCCCGAGTTGCGCCTGAAGAACTTCATGCGCCAGGCAAGAAAAAGTCTGCAGCCCATCCTCTGCCGAGATCAGTCACGATTCGCGCGCTGACGGTTATGACCATCGCATCAACTTCAGGGGCGCTACTTTTTAATTTCACCACCAATGGCAACACCGAGCTTTTCCGTGAACGCTTTGCAGGAGTCATAAGTGATCCGGCAACACTGGGGGCGCTTCTTGCCTGTGTCTACGCTGTCGCCGCATTTAGCCAGGTCATCGTGGGCCGGCTGATCGATAAGGTCTCAATGAAGCCCCTTTATCTCGGCGTCGTCATCAGCCAGATTCTGCTCTTTAGCCTCGCTGCCCAATCTACCGGCTGGATGCTGTTCATCTGCGCGCTCGGATTTATGGCGGCAATCTTTGGCGCGATTCCATTTCTGGATGTGGTCGTCGTGCGGTATGTGGACGACCGGATGCGCAGCCGAGTCGCTGGCATTCGAATCGCAGTCTCTTTCGGGGTAAGCGGGATTGCGGTCTATCTTCTGGGCCCGATTGTGAAGGCCTCCAGCTTTGAAACACTCTTTATCGCGATGGCCGTCATCGCCTGCTGCACGGCCTTTACCGTGTCTTGGCTGCCCTCGGAGCGCCAGATCAGGGCCGCAAGCGCTGCCCAGCCATGAGCGTTAAGCTCTACGCCACGGGGCTAGAAAAAGGCCCTGCCAATTTTGCAGTCCAAAGCCCAATTCAGTT
>CAYFPT010000183.1:0-587 GCA_964345065.1 uncultured Bordetella sp. | reverse complement strand
CGGGGAACTCAAACGCACCTGGCGCGAGGCCTATCAACGCTGCAAGATGCTGGCCAGTGCATTGCAAAAGCTGGGAATTCAGAAATCCGAAACCGTGGCAGTGATGCTGCCCAACACGCCGCCGATGGCAGAAGCCCACTTTGGCATTGCGATGGCAGGCGCGGTGCTGTGCGCGCTGAACACGCGGCAAGATGCCCGGGCACTCGCCTATATGCTTGAGCACAGCGAGGCAAAAGTGCTGATCGTGGATCAGGAATTTGCGCCAGTGATTGCTACGGCATTGACGATTTTGGAAGAGAAAAATTCCCAGCTACCCATCGTGATTGATGTGGATGATCCCTTATATGCAGGCCCAAGGCAGCGCTTAAGCGCAACTGAATACGAGACGTTTTTAGAGTCAGCCGATTCTAATTTTTCAATCCAATGGCCTGAGGATGAGTGGGATCCCATCTGCTTAAATTACACCTCGGGCACGACGGGCAATCCGAAAGGTGTTGTCTACTCGCATCGGGGTGCCTATACGAACGGGATTTCTAATGCCTTAGAGTGGGGCATGCAGCGGCATCCGATCTATCTCTGGGTCTTGC
>CAYFPT010000182.1:2092-2682 GCA_964345065.1 uncultured Bordetella sp. | reverse complement strand
CTCAGCAAAAATCGGGCAGCGGCCCTGGGCCATCAGCCGACGCTTTTGTGCCGTCCAGCCCATCCAGTCGCGGTCCTCCAGCCATAAGGGCTCGCCACCGAGCTTGGCCAAATCCGGCTTAACGTGAAACGTTTCCTCAACCGGAAAGGGCGCGGGCAGACGCTGCGGCCAGGACTCGAAACCGGCAGGCATGGGCTGCTCGGGAAGTCGATCAAGGAGGGTTTGGGGCGCAATCACAAGCGGCTTCATCCTGCTTTAGACGGGGCTGGGGACCTAGGGCAAACACGGGGTCTGCCAGAATGTAAAAAGATGTTCGTACTTTTAAGCGAAAATTACCCTGTTTTATTTCAAAAGAAAGCCCACTTCCATGATTAAGTCGATTCGCCTGCTGACCGTCCTGATGCTCGCATTCCTTCTGGTTCAGGCGGGCCTTGCCCTGGCCGATACCCCCCTCGGAGATGACAAATACCGGCCCAATGTCGGCCAAGAGGGTAAAGATGTGATCTGGGTTCCAACCAACGATGAGCTGGTCGCGAAAATGTTGGATACCGCCAAAGTCACAGCCGCCGATATCGTGTACGACCTCGGGG
>CAYFPT010000182.1:583-2082 GCA_964345065.1 uncultured Bordetella sp. | reverse complement strand
GTGACGGCAGAATTGCCATCGCAGCAGCGAAACGCGGCGCGCGCTCGGTAGGTATTGAATTTAATCCCGACATGGCGGCCTTAGGCCGACGCAATGCGCAGCGCTCCGGTGTCGGCGAGAAGGTCAAGATCATTAATGGCGACATCTTTAAAGAAAATTTTTCTGAAGCCACGGTGATCACGATGTATCTGCTGCCCGATCTGAATATGCGCCTGCGGCCCACGATTCTAAAAATGCGGCCTGGAACTCGTATCGTTTCACATGCATTCGATATGGGCGACTGGGAGCCCGATCAGCGTATTGAGACCAGCCGGGCCAATGGCTATTACTGGGTTGTGCCCGCCGATGTTGCCGGCGAGTGGTCGCTAGAGGGCTTAGACGGCGGACCAAAAGGAACCCTGCAGCTCACACAGCGCTTTCAACGTGTGGGGGGCAATATTACGATCGGCAGGAATGTGCAGCCCATTCTCGGGGCTCAGCTTGAAGGTGATCGGCTTTCATTTCGCTACCTCTCCGCCAGTGGCTCGCTTCAGACGGTGAAGGCGGTCATCAAGGGCAATGTGCTGGAGGCCGATCAACAAGGTGGCACGTCGTATTCCCAGGTTAAAGGCAGCCGCCGCTAAGAAAGTCTGAGATGACTGAGGAGAAAGCGCCGCAGCGGCTGCTGCGGCCTTTGGGAGCGGTTGCGATCATTGTTGGCATCGTGATCGGTGCCGGCATTTTCAAAACCCCATCAATGGTGGCCTCAGTCACCGGTGACATCGGCTGGCTAGTGCTGATGTGGTGTGCCGGCGCTGTGATCTCGCTGGCCGGTGCGCTGTGTTACGCCGAACTCTCCACGGCCTACCCGCACGCCGGAGGCGACTATCACTTCTTAAGCCGGGCCTATGGCAAAAATGTCTCATTTCTATACGCCTGGGCCAAGGCCATGGTGATTAATACTGGTTCGATTGCGCTACTTGCGTTTGTCTTTGGCGATTACATGAGTAAGGTCATTCCGCTGGGCAGCGCATCACCAGTGATTTGGGCCGCTGGCATCATCGTGGTGCTGACCGCCATCAACATTCTGGGACTGCATGTCTCCTCCAATCTTCAATCGGCCCTCACAGCCTTAGAAGTGCTCGGCCTGATTCTGATTGTGGTTGCAGGCTTCTCGGTGGCGGGCCCATCAACACCGCAGCCTGAGGCCTTCTCTTCGACGCCGCCACTGGGATTGCTGGGCCTGGCACTGGTCTTTGTATTGCTGACCTTTGGCGGCTGGAACGAGGCGGCCTACATTTCCGCAGAAGTGAAAGGCGGCGAGAAAACCATCGTGCCGGTCATCATCGTTAGCCTTTTTGCCATCACGGTAATTTATTTGCTGGTCAACTTGGCACTGTTATCCGGCCTGGGCATTCAGGGCTTGGCCGATAGCAAGGCGCCGGGTGCAGACCTGCTGAGCAGCGCCTTTGGTCCGATCGGTGAAAAGGCCATGGGAATTTTTGTCGCGATCGCCACAC
>CAYFPT010000182.1:0-573 GCA_964345065.1 uncultured Bordetella sp. | reverse complement strand
TCGCCACACTGACCAGCATCAATGCAACGTTGATTGTCGGCGCGCGGGCCAATTACGCTTTAGGCCGGGACTGGCCCACACTGCAGTTTCTTGGCTATTGGCAGCCTTATCGCGGCTCGCCGACCGCTGCTTATATCTCACAGGGCGTGATCAGCCTTGCGCTGGTGGCCTTTGGCGCCTTACAGACCAGCGGCTTTGAGGCTATGGTCGAATTCACAGCCCCTGTCTTTTGGAGTTTTCTGTTTCTGGTGGGGGTTTCAGTGTTTGTCATGCGTATTCGGGATCGCGGAGGCCACCGGCCATTTCGTGTCCCGCTTTACCCGATTACGCCGCTGGTCTTTACCGCCAGCTGCGGCTATCTTGCGTATTCGAGTGTGATGTATGCCCAAAGTAAGGGCGCCCTGCATGTATCGCTCGGTGTCATGGGCTTTGGCCTTGGGGCGCTCATCATCATGATACTTGGCGCCCGCAAGGCTTCGCCTAAAACGCCTTAATCAATCTTCGCGCCGGAATCTTTGACGACCTTGGCCCACTTGGTGACCTCGGCGTTGACCAGTTTGCCGAAGTCCTCGG
>CAYFPT010000181.1:0-2726 GCA_964345065.1 uncultured Bordetella sp. | reverse complement strand
GCAACCGACACAATCCTGGCAGAGGATGTGGACAACTCTGTGGGCAATTCAGGCTCCAAGATGTTGTGCGCCGTTCAAGATCTGAAAAAATCCCCAGCAGAAATAACTAAATCAATAAAATTTAATTAAAAATCAGCTACTTAGCTTGTCTAATTCAATAAAAATTAGAAAATACAACCGCAACCATAGATCTTTTGGATCTGTGTATAAAGACCGATTTTGGGCTGCGAAAGCAGGCTAATTCAAGGCCGATTAACGGAGCTTTTTTGAATAGTTAGCGACCGCTTCCACTAAGCAGGAGACGTTTTCAGGGGGAGTGAACTGAGAGATTCCGTGGCCCAGATTAAAGATATGGCCGGCGCCCGAAGACACCGGACCAAAGCTCTCCAGGGTCCGGGCCACCTCAGCCTCAATGTGCGGCGGGGTCCCAAGAAGAGTCGCCGGATCAAGATTTCCTTGCAGGGCGCATCGGCTGCCCACCCGGCTTCGGGCCTGGCCCAAATGAGTAGTCCAGTCCAGGCCGACCGCCTGGGCACCTGTCGCAGCAATGGACTCGAGCCACTGGCCGCCACCTTTAACAAACACGATCACCGGCGTGGGCTGGCCATCAGTCTGGCCCTGATGCTGTCGAATTGAAATGCTGGCCGCATGCACCCGGTCCACAATGGCCTTGATGTGTTTCTGCGAAAAGCGCTCAAAGTGGGCCTCGGGCAAAAAGCCGCCCCAGCTGTCAAACACCATGACGGCATCAGCACCCGCCTCAATCTGCATGACGAGGTAATCCGCTACCGCGACCGATAATTTTTCCAAAAGCTGCTGCAGGGCATCGGGCCGGCTGTACATCCACTTGCGCACGCCAAGAAAGTCATCGCCACTGCCGCCCCCATTGATCATGTAGCAGGCAAGGGTCCAGGGGCTGCCTGAAAATCCAATCAGCGGGACCCGCTGATTCAGTGCGCGCTTAATTGTGGAAACCGCATCTGCCACATAGCGCAGCTCAACGGTTGGGTCGATACGGCCAAGGCCGGCGATGTCCGAATCGTTTTCGATGCGGCGCTGAAATTTCGGGCCCTCACCCTGCTCAAAATAAAGGCCAAGGCCGAGCGCATCCGGGATCGTCAGGATGTCAGAAAAAAGGATTGCGGCATCAAAACCGAATCGATCAATCGGCTGAAGCGTGACCTCGCAGGCCAGCTCCGGATTTTTACAAAGGCTCAGAAAATCGCCCGCCCGTTTACGGGTGGCATTGTATTCGGGGAGGTATCGGCCGGCCTGACGCATAAGCCAGACCGGGGTGCGCTCGGTCGGTTGACGGTTCAGCGCACGCAGAAACAGATCGTTTTGAAAAACCAATTACTTTTTCTTGCGCAGCCGCTCAATCGCACGAATCTCTGCGATGGCCGCCATCAGCTCAGCCTGGGCTTTCGCGTAGTCCATCTCCGCGGCTTTGCTGGCAAGGGCCTCTTCGGCCTTGCGTTTTGCTTCCTGGGCTTTGGCCTCATCAAGATCTTTGCCACGAATCGCAGTATCGGCCAGCACCGTAACGCCTTTGGGCTGCACCTCCAGGATGCCGCCAGCCACAAACACGAGCTCTTCTGTCTCGGGGCCACCATTCTGAATGCGAACGGTGCCGGGCTTGATTCGTGTAATCAGCGAAATATGGCCCGGCAAAATCCCCAGCTCGCCGGATTCACCGGGGAGCGCCACGAATGTCGCTACGCCCGAGAAAATACTCTCGCGGGCGCTGACGACATCGACCTGAAACTGTTTTGACATGGTGATTCCTGGCTAAAGGTAGTCCGAGATCAATAACGAGACTTACTGCAGTGTCTTGGCCTTTTCAAAAACCTCGTCGATGCCGCCCACCATGTAAAAGGCCTGCTCGGGAATCGCATCGCACTCGCCATCTACGATCATCTTAAAGCCACGAATGGTTTCCTTGAGCGGAACGTACTTACCAGGAGACCCCGTGAATACTTCCGCCACGTGGAAGGGCTGCGACAAGAAGCGCTGAATCTTTCGGGCCCGGGCGACAGCCTGCTTGTCGTCAGGTGATAACTCATCCATGCCGAGAATCGCGATAATGTCGCGCAGCTCTTTATAGCGCTGCAGGGTCGCCTGCACGCGGCGGGTCGTGGTGTAATGGTCATCGCCCACAACGTTGGGATCCACCTGACGTGATGTCGAGTCCAGCGGATCCACAGCAGGATAAATACCTAAAGAAGCAATATCACGCGAGAGCACCACGGTGGCATCAAGGTGCGCAAACGTGGTCGCAGGCGAGGGATCCGTCAGGTCGTCCGCCGGCACATAGACCGCCTGAATCGAGGTGATCGAGCCGACCTTGGTCGACACGATGCGTTCCTGCAAAACGCCCATCTCTTCGGCCAGGGTCGGCTGATAGCCCACGGCGGACGGCATACGGCCGAGCAGCGCAGAGACCTCGGTTCCGGCCAGTGTGTAGCGGTAAATATTGTCAACGAAGAAAAGAATGTCTCGGCCATCATCGCGGAATCGCTCGGCCATCGTCAGGCCCGTGAGCGCCACACGCAGGCGGTTGCCGGGGGGCTCATTCATCTGGCCAAAGACCATGCCCACCTTATCCAACACATTCGATTCTTTCATCTCGTGATAGAAGTCGTTGCCCTCGCGGGTACGCTCACCCACGCCAGCGAAAACCGAAAGCCCCGAGTGCTGCTTGGCGATGTTGTTGATGAGCTCCATCA
>CAYFPT010000180.1:0-2731 GCA_964345065.1 uncultured Bordetella sp. | reverse complement strand
CCATCGAAATCGTATACGGCGTCCCGTTCGAGCAGTTAACGGTCAGGGTCGAGGTTGCATCGGTATTGCTCGTGGTCCCTGTGGTGATGCTGCTAAAGGTCATGTTGCTTGCGCTGATGGCGCAGGTCGCATTGACTTGAATACTCACATCAAAGTTTGCACTATTGCTTGCTGCCTGAGTGGCGGGCGTAATGACCGCTAGGCTGATGGTGATGGCACCTGAGATGGCGCGCAGGGCGTAACGCATAAAGGCCTCCAGAAAGTAAATGGAAAGCCGGAGTCTGAGAGGTCTTCGGGTTACTGCCCAGTGAAGAATTTTTACAGTGTAAGAATTTCTTACACCCCATCCTTTTTCGGCCGCTGAATCTTGTATTTCTTAAGGTAATAGTAGAGATGCTCCCGGCTCATTTGCAACTCTCGGGCGGTGGCGGAGACATTAAAGTTATTTTTTTCAAGCAGCGACATGATCAGCTTTTGCATCGGCTGATCACGCAGGGCTTGGGTGTTGATTTCGGTTGCGGCATCCGCAACCAGATGTAGGCTGATTTTTGAAGATTCACGCATGTTGGCGTGGGTATCGCGAAACAGCATCGCCCGCTGCAGTGAATACTGCAGTGCCTGTGGATCCACGGGCTTTTCCAGATAATCAAATGCGCCTTGCTCGATGGCCCGCATCGTGACCACCGGCGAAGACTGGCCGGTGAGCACCACGATCTTGGCAAGACTATTTTTGGCCTGCACTGTTTTCAGAAATGCCAGGCCCTCTTCGTAGTGATCGGCCTTTGGCGGCAGGCCCAGATCCAGTATGACCACACCGATTTCCGAATCCCCGAATAGCATCGCCAGGCCATCCTCACGATTGGTGGCCTCGTCTGCGGAAAATCCGAGCGCCTCGACCTGGCGCCGAAGCAGCTGCCGAATTTCGGGCTGGTCTTCCACGATCAAGACACGCATGCAGAATCCTGATTTATATATTTAAACTATAGTTTTTTAGCAAATCTATTATTTCGCGGCAAGGCCTTCAGCCCGACAGGCCTGGGGGTCTTTGGAATCGGCGACAATCGGGGCCGGAACGCTAGGGGGAATGCCATGAATCTCTACGCAAAACTCAGGCAGCGCCAGGCTGAGGGAAGGCCCATTCGGGTGGGGCTAATTGGTGCCGGAAAGTTTGGCTCGATGTATCTGGCCCAGGTGCCCAAAACACCCGGCCTGCATCTGGTGGGCATCGCAGATTTATCGCCGGATCAGGCCAAAAAAAATCTTCAGCGGGTGGGCTGGTCGCCGCCGCAATTTTCGGCGGCCTCCATTGATGCGGCCTTATCGGCAGGCAACACCCATGTGGGCGATGACTGGCAGGCCTTGGTCAGGCATCCTGGTGTGGATGTCATCGTGGAGTGCACGGGCCATCCGATTGCCGCAGTGGATCATTGTCTATTTGCATTTACTCACGGCAAGCATGTGGTCAATGTCACTGTTGAAGCGGATGCCTTCTGCGGCCCACTGCTCGCAAAGCGCGCTGCCGAGCATGGCGTGGTCTATAGCCTTGCGTATGGAGATCAGCCTGCACTGGTCTGCGATCTTGTCGACTGGGCCCGTGCAGCCGGATTTTCCGTGGTGAGTGCGGGCCGGGGCCACAAGTGGCTGCCGCACTTTGCGCAGTCCACGCCCGAGACAGTCTGGGGCCACTATGGGCTCACCGAAGAGCAGGCCCGCATCGGAGGGCTTAATCCGAAGATGTTTAACTCGTTTCTCGATGGCTCAAAGCCGGCCATTGAGTGCACGGCGATTTGTAATGCCACCGGGCTGGTGGCGCCGCCAGATGGCTTGAGCTATCCGGCGGCATCTGTGGATGACATTCCGTTTGTCTGCCGGCCAATCGCGGAGGGCGGTGTGCTGCATCAAAAGGGCCAAGTCGAGGTTGTTTCTTCGCTGGAAAAAGATGGCCGGCAGGTGCCTTATGACATTCGTTTCGGAGTCTTCGTGGTTTTCGAGGGCGAGACTGAATACATCCGGAATTGTTTTAAGGAATACATGGTGCGAACCGACCCGAGTGGCCGTTATGCCTGTCTTTATAAACGCTGGCATTTAATCGGCTTGGAAGTCGGTATTTCGGTCGCCTCGGTGGCCCTGCGTGGTGAGGCCACTGGCGCGGCGATCGGCATGAATGCCGATGTCATTGCGACCGCCAAGCGGCCGCTTCGCACCGGGGAACTCTTGGACGGGGAGGGCGGCTATACCGTGCACGGAAAGCTTCTGCCTGCGCAGAAGTCGCTGGCCATTGGCGGGCTGCCATTAGGCCTTGCCCATGATGTCAAGCTCATCCGTGATGTGCCTGCAGGCCAGAGCATCACTTGGTCGGATGTTGCGGTGGACACCACGCTGAATGCCTATCGGCTGCGCAAAGAAATGGAGTCAAGCTGCGCGCCGGCTTACGAGTGAGACGCTAGGGCGCGTCCACCCCAGATTCACCCGGAGTTTTGCAACGGGTAAAAAGCAAAATCGCGATCGCAGCCTGATTGCAATAGGAAACTGCCGGTTTCGGCCCGACGGTTGTGGCCTGCGATGAAGATCCGATCCTGATTGATTTTCAGGGCCAGCGGAATCCAAATGGAGCAATGCGCGTGCTCCGGGCGTGAATCTTTCCCAGCGGTCGATTGCGCCTCGGGCTTTCCCCTAAAGCTCGGAACTTCGGGTCGCAGAGCTGTGTGATCGGGCCTTGTAGGGCATAACT
>CAYFPT010000179.1:0-2745 GCA_964345065.1 uncultured Bordetella sp. | reverse complement strand
GCCAGCACTTCTTCCAAGAGGCCCTCGGTGGGCCGCGCCAGGCGCAGCAGACGCTCTCGCTCGGCCTCGAAACGCTGGCCGATCGCGCGATCGCCTGCGCAAAAGCGTGCCCGCGTCAGGGCCTGGTGTTCCCAGACCCAGGCATGCCGATGCTGGTAGTCTAAAAATCCTTCCATCGATGTCACCAGCAGGCCTGCGTTGCCATTGGGCCGCAGCCGAAGATCAATATCAAAGAGTGTGCCGGCCGCGGTCGCAGTCGAGAGCCAGATATTGAACCGCTGCGCGTAGCGGGCATAGATTTCGCTGGCCAACTCATGCGGATCATCGTAAAGAAATATGAGATCCAGGTCCGACGCATAGCCCAGCTCTTTACCGCCGAGGCGGCCATACGCAATCACCGCAAATTGTGGCGTGTCGCGATGCCGACGTGTCAGCGTTGGCCAGACCGTTTCGAGGGTGACCTGTAAAACGCTGTCGGCCATGGCCGAGAGATGATCGGACAGTGTTTCAACACTCCAGCGTCCGTCAAGATCCTGCACCAGCAATCGAAATAGGGCCGCATGATGGGTCTCACGCAAGGCATCCATCTGCTGCTCGATATCCGGCACACCGTTGTGAACGGCCTCGGCAACACGGGTCCGCAGCTCCTCAATAAAGGCCTGCTGATCGGGGGGGTCTTCGGCTGCACGCACATCGAGCAGCTCATCGAGCACAATCGGATGCTGGCGAAGATAGTCTGCTGCCCAGGCGGAGGCGCTGACCAGGTGGGCGACACGCAGAAATGCATTCGGATACTCATCAAAAAGCGCGAGATACGAGGCCCGCCTTCCGATGGACTCCAGCAGCTGATGCAGCCGCGTCAATGTCTGTTCGGGGTTTGCCGTCTCGGATGCGAACCGCTGGGCCTGGGCTTTTAGCCGCTCAAGCCGCGTCTCGGCGGCCGGCCTGCCGGATTCGGCCGGTGCCGGCCCGGCGGGCTCGGCCGTAAAGAGCCGCTCAAACGACTGCTGGACCTGGCCTTGGATTTGCTCAAGTGCCTGCAGAAATGCCTCGGCAGATGCATATGACATCGACCGCGCCAGATGGGCAATGGCCGCAAGCTTTCCTGGCATGACATGGGTCTGCGCATCCTCAAGATATTGCAATCGATGCTCAAGCCGTCGCCAGAATTCATATGCGGCGAGCAGCATTTTGACTTCTTGTGATTCCAGCCGGCGCGAGCGTTCAAGATAATGGTAGATCTCGCGGGTGCTGCGCGCACGCAGGGGCTCCTCTTTGCCGCCACGTATCAGCTGAAACAGCTGGGCAATAAATTCGATTTCACGAATGCCACCCGGCCCAAGCTTGACATCGACGGGCGCATGCTCGCCGGCCATGTGGGATTCACGATTGGACTGCCGTCGCTGTGCCTCTTCGCGGATCTGTCCATGCAATTCGCGCAAGGCCGCCATGACATTGAAGTCAAGATAGCGCCGAAACACAAACGGCCGAACGATATCGTGCAGCCCGCTGATGGCCTGCTGAAATGCAGAGGGCGTCTGGGCCACCGGCTGATTAACGACCCGGGCCTTAATCCAGGCATAGCGCTCCCACTCGCGGCCTTGGACGATGAAATACTGCTCAAGCATGCCCAGGCTGACTGCCAGCGGACCCGAGTCGCCATTGGGCCGCAGCCGCAGATCGACACGAAATACGATCCCGTCGGCCGTGACCTCGCCAAGAAGGGCTGCGATGCGTCGGCCGACTTTGATAAAAAATGAGGCTGCATCGATGGGCCGGCTGTTGGCGGGCGTGGCATCGGTCTCGCCGTCATCGGGGAAGACATAAATCAGATCCACATCCGAGGAGGCATTCAGCTCCCGGCCACCGAGCTTGCCCATGCCGATGATCATTAAGTCTTGGGGCTGGCCCTGGCTGTCGCGGGGAATGCCGTGCTGGGCAATCGCCACTGCCATTGCGCTGACATAGGCGGCATTGATTGTCAGGTCCGCCAAGGCGGTAATGGATTCCAGGCTCTCGTTTAAATCCGCAGTTCCCGCGAGGTCGCGGACCATGATGGCCAGCAGCGCACTATTGCGAAACTGCCGAAGGGCGACAGTCATCGTCTCGGGCGAGGGCGTGCGCAGCACCTCCGGCCAGAAATGCTGGAAATGTGCATGGAGCACATCGGCCGTGATGGCTGTTTTTACATCCAGCAGCTGTCCCCGCGCGATCACGCCGGGCAGCGCCCGGCGCGCGAAGGCCGAGTGATGCCAGGCGGCCGCATAGTCGCTGGCCTCAGCGGGACAGGGATCAATGGAATGGGAGGGCGTCATGCTGGAATTGTCCGACAGGCGCATGAAACGAGGTGAGAAGACATGGGTCCTGTGCAAGAATCCCGTCCATGCTAGCGCAAGCGCCGGGCCGCATTCGACATCTCGCATGGCTGTTGATTCAGGCATCGGCTGCGGTCGCAGTCGTTGCAGCCGCCCTTGCGGCTGCCGCCTTGATGGCCCTGCACTTCTGGATCTGGCCTGCCATGTCCGATCGGCAGTCGGCATGGTTTTCTCAGTTTCAGGCCCAGATGTCGCAGCGGGGCCTGTCGGCTGCTGTTGGGGGCCTGACGGCGGACTGGGAGACCTGGTTCAGACCAAGGATTCGAATTACTCAGCTTGAAATTGCCCGCCCCAATGGCGATCGTGTGCTGGCCATTGGAGAGATTCAGGCCGTATTGGGGCCGCGGTCACTGGCCTCACTGCTGCATTG
>CAYFPT010000178.1:1605-2760 GCA_964345065.1 uncultured Bordetella sp. | reverse complement strand
GGAATGCGCCGCATAAACGCTTGCTGGGCTGCCAACATCGCGGGAAGCGATTCGCCCTGAACGATGAGGAGTTCGGGTGGCCTGGACTCGATCTCCTGAGAAATCGCATTGGTAAGTGCCCAGCTGTGTTCAAGCAAATTAGAGGGCCTGTGATCGGGAAGGATCTCGCCATCGGGTGATAGGCCAAAAGCTGCACCGGTCTGCCAGACCTGCCCCGCTTGATTGCCTGCATAAATCCAACGCACCCCGACCGCACGGCCACCCTCATCCCTTAGTCGCCGAATCACTGGCGCAAGCCGCACCATCTCAGACCGCGTCCCCACGACCGCAAGGACCTGACGCATTTGAATCTCCTGTTCACTTACACTCGCAATGCGGCAAGTCTGGGTTGTATCCAACGGCCATCATCCAAGCCGCACGTGTAAAACCCGCTCACATCACGGGGAAGCGACTATTCGAACCGGAAGCTTGATCGCTGGCGGCGTGCCCTCGAGAAAGATCGGATCAATTTGGGCGGTGGTTACGATGAGCTCTGCCCAGGCGGATGCGTACTCGAGCATTTCATTTGCGCGACGCTGTCGGGCCTGGATGTATTCTGACTCCGCACGGGCAATGTCCCCCCGGGTCTTCACACCAGCCAAAAACCCCTTGCGCACCGCCTCGGCCCTCAAGCTAGCGGCCTCCACATGAATGCGTGTCGCGTCAATTTTGACAAGGCTCACACTGACCTTGGTCATTGAAGCGATCGCCTGATTGCGTAACTTCACCAAGAGCGCCTGGGCATTGGCCTGGGCCCGTCGGAATTGGGCGTCTGCCTGGGCGACGGAGGCCTCGATGGCGCCCGATGTATAAAGCGGCACGTTGAGCTGAAGACCAATACGGCTCTCATCGCGGATAAAAGAAACAGTGTCATTCTCGCCACGAGAGACGGAGGCGTATAAATCCACCGTAGGATGTCGCTCTGCGAGCATCCGATCCCGCTCCAGTCGGGCCTGCTCTTCAGAGTGGCGGGCAGACCGTAGCTCTGGATTTTGTTGTTCGACAAGGCCCGCAACCTGCTGGACTGTCAGGTCGGGGAGCGGACTGGGTGCAACCGCCTCCAGCGATAGGCCAATCGGCACCGCAGCCTCCGGGCCCGCCAGCTCAATTAAGGCC
>CAYFPT010000178.1:0-1595 GCA_964345065.1 uncultured Bordetella sp. | reverse complement strand
CAGGCAGGCGAAGTCTCGATCGATCAGCTGATCGATCGAGACTTCGCCTGCCTGCACGCGCCGCTCCATCTCCTCGCGAATCACCGTGGTTTGCTCTAAGGCATATTGCGATAACTGCAAAAGATCCCGAGCGGTCAATACCTCAATCCAAGACATGAAGACTCGGCCGAAAAGGGTATGCTCGGCAGCCTTCAGTGCCGCTTCGGCGCTCTGGTAGGCGGCTGCAGATTGCTCAATCGCAATGAGATCTTTCTTGCGATAAAGCGGCTGACGGGCCGTCAGCGCAACAATTGAGGAACTAAATCGACGCTGCGACTCAGTGGTTCCAAGGGCGCTGCGATTTTCCTCGGTACGATCCGCATAGAAACTTCCCGCTGAGGCAGATACTTTCACGCCTTTTGTAGCCGAGCTCATCTGAAACGCATGCCAGGAGGCCTCCTTCGAAGCGAGACTCGCGAGATATGTGCCATCGGATCGCCGTGCCTGGGTCACGTGCTCTGCAATTAATAGGGACATTTTTGTAATCGAATCCTGCGGCAACGGCTGCGCAGCCAGTGAAGGATGAAACACGATCGCCAACACCGCAAGCAACACAGGGGCGCCCAGCGCCCGCATCTGATTCGGCCGCATCAGTGCTCCCGTGCCGAAACAGCGAGTCGGTCGATAAAAGGTTTCATCAGATACTGCAGAAACGTGCGCTCACCGGTTTTAATCATGACCTCCGCAGGCATTCCGGGAATCACGCGAAAGCCATCCACCTTTCGCAGCTCTGTCGGGGAGATCACTACCTTTGCAAGAAAATAGCCTTCAGGATTGGCCTTATCTTCTGGATTTGAGAAACGATCTGCCGAGATCCACTCGACCGTTCCCTGTATCACCGGTGTGCGCACCGCCTGCAGTGCGCTAAATCGAATTTGAGCGGTCGCGCCAGGCAACACCTTGTCTGCAAGATAGGGCCGTACTTGCGCCTCAATCGAGACCTGATCGCTATTTGGAACCACCTCCATGAGCTTAGCCCCCGCGATCACGACCGCCCCCGGTGTGTTGATGCCAACGCCCATCACACGCCCTGAAATGGGTGCCCGAATCGCAGTGCGCTCAAGCTCTTTATTTAAGGCAAGGATCTGATAGCGCAGGGCCTGCTGCTGAACCAAGAACTCTTTATGCTTGCGCTCTAACTCAATCAACTGATTGCGCGGATAGAAGCCTTCATCGGTGAGATCCCGCAAGCTCTCGAGCTGCTCGCTCAGTGCCTCTGACTGAAATCGCGCTGCTGCGAGTTGGGCCTGGGCCTGTGACCGATTCGCCAGCTCTGCGCTTGAATCGAGTCGAATGAGAAGATCCCCCTCGGCAACAGGCTCACCTTCTCGGATGAGCACCTCCTGAATGACGCCGCCCCGCGGATGCTGCACGACTTTTCGTCGGCCATCGACAACGACAACACCATTGGAGGGCACCGCCGCATCCAGGGGAATAAACGCGGCCCACAGGGCGGCCGCTACGAGGATCATCAGAATAATCCAAAGGCCCCGCCTAATCATCAAGTCCATCTAGTGGGCCTTCTCAACGCGAGTGGGCCTTATTGAGCGCTTCTT
>CAYFPT010000177.1:0-2761 GCA_964345065.1 uncultured Bordetella sp. | reverse complement strand
GCCCGCCGATTTTGCGGCCTTACCAAGATCCACCTTCCATGCCACTGAGGCCTTCAACGACGGTTTGAAATCCTTTAGTGTTGCTGGCTTTGGCTTGGGTGTTCCCGTGCAGCCGGCCAGCAGCAGCGCGCCCGCGATCGCCGCCATCAGTGGTTTCAGACTCATGACTTCGCGCTCCCGAAGGCATCCAGCGTCTGCAGCTTGCGCATGATTAATCCCCGCGAAGGCGATGCCGCAGGCAGGCCATCGGCAGCCGCCTTCCACGCGCTTCGAGCTTCTTCTTTGTTTCCAAGCGCGGCATGGGCGTCGCCTTTGCGATCCTCAACCAGGGCGGCAAGTTCCTTTGGCGGCTTACCGCCTAATGCATCAAGGGCAGCTTTTGCGTTGTTCTCATCCAGCATCACACCGGCTAAACGAATTCTGGCCATCCAAGCAAATTCAGGCGCGCTGTGATCCACCACCTGCTGCAAGACCGTACGGGCTTCGGCAAGCTCGCCAGCAACCGCCAACGCTTTGGCCATCTGCAGGCCACCGAGTGCAGCCTGTGTCGAAGAACGAAAATCCGATGCGAGGGCCTTATAGGCAGCACGGGCCTTCTCCAGGCTCTGCTCTCCCAGGGCGCCCTCCATCGCCGTCAGGGCCTCACTGGCTTTTACTGCCTGACGGTTTTGCCACCAATTCCAGCCATTAAAACTGCTCGCGGCAATCAGCAGCACCACCACAAGCGGAACAAGCCACTTTTTGTTATCGCTCCAAAATCCTTTAATTGCATCCAGCTGTTCTTGCTGCTCAAGATCTTCACGCATTGGCTAACTACCCCTCTTTTCATTGCGTTTCAACAACCCGCTAATCACTGCCGCCGCATCGCCAAAGGGCACGCGATCCTGCTGGACCATGCCGCCCTCCGTGCGCAGCGGCTTTACTGTTACTACGCCCTGGGCCCGCTCATCTTCACCCATCAGCACCGCACACTGGGCACCACTCTGATCCGCTTTTTTCATCTGCGACTTCAGGCTTGCCTCGCCACAGTGCATCTGCACCCGCAGGCCCTGGCTGCGGCACTGCTCGGCAAGCTGCATCGCGGCACCGACCGAGGCCCCACCCCAATGTACGACATAGACATCTAACACCGAGGGCAGTTCAGGTGCCGCAACCTCTTGCAGTAGCGCAATTAAACGCTCCACGCCGATCGCAAATCCACAGGCCGGGGCAGGCGCACCCCCCATCTGTTCAATCAGACTGTCATAACGGCCGCCACCGCAGACGGTGCCCTGCGCTCCGAGCCGATCGGTGATCCACTCAAAGACCGTGAGATTGTAGTAGTCCAATCCCCGGACCAGACGCGGATTCAGGGTGTAAGCAATGCCATGCTGCTCCAGGATTTTGATTACCTCAGCCAGATGCGTGCGCGATGCATCACCTAAAAAATCAGTCAGAAGCGGCGCACTCTGAATCACGGGCTGCATGGCGGGATTTTTTGAATCCAAAATCCGCAGCGGATTGGTCAGCAGCCGCCGCTGGCCATCGGCATCCAGAAGCGATGCATGCGATTGGAAGTGTTCAATTAAGGCCTTGCGGTGGGCCTGCCGCTCGGCAAGCGCGCCCAAGGAATTCAGCTCAAGCCGGGGAGCCTGGTCCCCACGCAGCCCCAGTGATTGCCAGAGCCGCTGGATCATGATGAGCTGCTCGGCATCAATATCCGGGCCCGGCATGCCGAGTGCCTCGATGCCAAACTGATGAAACTGCCGATAGCGGCCCCGCTGCGGCCGCTCATGGCGAAACATGGGGCCCACGTACCAGAGCCGCTTCGGGCCATCGTAGAGAAGATTGTGTTCGATCACCGAGCGCACGACTGCAGCAGTATTCTCCGGCCGCAGTGTCAGCTGCTCACCATTTAATGCATCGGTGAAGGTGTACATCTCTTTTTCAACGATGTCAGTCACTTCTCCGATGCCGCGTACGAAAAGTGCAGTGGGCTCAAGAATCGGCGTGCGAATAGCGCGGTAGCCATACTGCCGAAAGACTTCCGCCACTCTGGACTCGACCCACTCCCACAGGCCTGACTGATCGGGCAGAAGGTCGTTCATGCCCTTCACGCCAACAATTTTTTGCTGGGCCGCCATTGCGCTAGGCCGCCCCACCAAAACGTTGATGCACATAACGGGCAACGATGTCCTGGAACTCTTCCGCTATCCGCTCACCTTTGAGCGTTACGTTGCGTTGGCCATCAATAAACACGGGTGCCACCGGCTGCTCACCTGTTCCCGGCAGGCTGATGCCAATGTCGGCATGCTTACTTTCACCGGGGCCATTCACCACGCAGCCCATCACCGCGACAGTCATGTTCTCCACACCCGGATATGTTTTTTTCCAGTCCACCATCTGATCGCGCAGATAGCCCTGAATCTTGGCCGCCAGTTCCTGAAAAAATGTCGAGGTCGTGCGGCCGCATCCCGGGCAGGCCACCACCATCGGCGCAAACGCCCGCAGGCCCATGGACTGAAGAATCTCTTGGGCCACGATGACTTCCTGCCGGCGATCGCCATTGGGCTCGGGAGTCAGAGAAACACGAATCGTGTCGCCGATGCCCTCTTGGAGTAAGACTGCGATTGCAGCCGTCGAGGCCACGATGCCCTTGCTGCCCATGCCGGCCTCGGTCAGGCCGAGATGCAGCGGATAGTCGCAGCGTGCGGACAGCGCCCGATAGACCGTGATCAAGTCCTGAACACTGCTGACTTTGGCGGACAAAGTAATGCGATTG
>CAYFPT010000176.1:2300-2794 GCA_964345065.1 uncultured Bordetella sp. | reverse complement strand
GTAGCAGCCCGAATAGGGCCACACTGGCAAGGATGAGGCCGATGCCGCGCCAGTCGGTAGGCCCTGGGGGCTCCTGGGCATCGGCGGGGATAAAGGACATGACCAACACCATTAAGCCCAGCACGCCCACAATCACAGAGAGCATCAGCGGAAAATAGCCTGGGCCCATTCGCGTGGCGGTGCCAAGGGAGTATTCCAGTGAGTACAGGCCGAATCCCAGGCCAATGGCCAAAAACATCAGGCCGGCATTAAAGTCGCGACGGTTATAGATCTTCATTTCTCCTCCTGGCCAAGTGGGATTCTTCCATAGTCCCCCAGCCCGGGTAAACCTCGGCCCCCAGCAGGCCTGCTGGCCTGGCGTTGGGCCGGGCTGTGGCGGGTAGTCAGTCTAAACTACGGGGTTCGGCAGAGCCCAAGAAATGGGCCGTGAACGCGGTGGCCCCTCCCTGAACATTTAAGTGCTGTCTGAGCCATGAACGCATCAGAAATTCGAG
>CAYFPT010000176.1:0-2290 GCA_964345065.1 uncultured Bordetella sp. | reverse complement strand
GGCGGCAAGCACAATGATTTGGAAAACGTGGGCTACACCGCGCGCCACCATACGTTTTTCGAGATGCTGGGGAACTTCTCGTTCGGAGATTACTTTAAGCGTGATGCGATTCACTTTGCCTGGGAGTTGCTCACCCAGGTCTATCAGCTGCCTGCTGAGCGGCTATGGATCACGGTCTATCAGGAAGACGACGAGGCCTTTGACCTCTGGGCCAACGAAATCAAGGTCCCCAAAGAGCGGATTGTGCGGATTGGCGATAACAAGGGCGCCCGCTATGCCAGTGATAACTTCTGGCAGATGGCCGATACCGGCCCCTGCGGCCCCTGTAGCGAAATCTTTTACGACCATGGGCCCGATGTCTTTGGCGGGCCGCCGGGCAGCCCGGATGCGGATGGCGATCGCTATATTGAGATCTGGAATCTGGTGTTCATGCAGTTTGAGCGCGATGAAGCCGGCAAGATGACGCCGCTGCCCAAGCCCTGCGTCGATACCGGCATGGGGCTGGAGCGCATCGCCGCGGTGCTTCAGCATGTCCACAGTAACTATGAGATTGATCTTTTTCAGAATCTGATTCGCGCCACTGCCCGCGAGACGGGCTGCAAAGATCTGGCCAACCCCTCATTGCGGGTAATTGCAGACCATATTCGGGCCTGCAGCTTTTTGATCGTGGATGGTGTGATTCCGGGCAATGAGGGCCGCGGCTATGTGCTGCGACGGATTGTGCGCCGGGCCTTGCGCCACGGCCATAAGCTCGGCCAATCGCAGCCGTTTTTTTATAAGCTCGTGGAAGACCTCGTGAAGGAAATGGGTGCGGCTTATCCTGAATTAAAAAAAGCGGCAGATCGAGTTGCTGCGACCTTAAAGCAAGAAGAAGAGCGGTTTGGTGAGACCCTGGAAAAAGGCATGGGCATTTTGAATGCTGCCTTGCAGGGCCTGGGCAAAGGCGGACGGCTCGATGGCCAGACCGCGTTTACGCTGTATGACACCTTTGGTTTTCCCTTGGATCTCACGGCTGATGTCTGCCGCGAGCGCGGCGTCGAAGTCGATGAGCCAGGATTTGATGCGGCCATGGCCCGTCAGCGTGAGCAGGCCCGCGCAGCAGGAAAATTCAAGGCCGCCGATGTGCTGGAGTACTCAGGTGTCGCGACAAAATTTGTGGGCTATGAAGCGCTTCAGCATGCCGCGAAAGTGACTGCCCTTTACCGGGACGGCGTGAGCGTGAAATCGATTGCCTCGGGCGATCAGGCGGTGGTGGTCTTAGATGTCACGCCGTTTTATGCTGAGTCGGGCGGCCAGGTCGGCGATGCTGGCGGCCTGCGCGGAGAAAACATGGCCTTCTCCGTTGAAGACACGCTGAAGATTTCGGCCGAAGTCTTTGGCCATCATGGCACGGTGCTCACCGGCGAGATCCGGGTGGGCGACAAACTCCACGCAGAAGTGGATATGGATCGCCGGGCCCACACCGTGCGTAACCACTCTGCGACCCATCTGCTGCATAAAGCACTCAGGGAAGTCTTGGGTTCCCATGTGCAGCAAAAGGGGTCCTTGGTGGATGCGGAGAAGACGCGATTTGATTTTTCACACAATCAGCCGGTGACCGATGATGAGATTCGCCGGATTGAAGAGATTGTCAATGCCGAGATCCTTGCCAATCAGGCCACCAAGGCCCAGGTGATGGCCTTTGATGATGCGATTGCCCATGGCGCGATGGCCTTATTTGGAGAGAAATATGGCGATCAGGTCAGGGTGCTGGATATCGGCTCATCGTGTGAGCTCTGTGGTGGAACTCATGTCAGCCGCACGGGCGATATCGGCCTATTTAAGGTGGTCTCTGAGTCGGGCGTAGCGGCTGGCATTCGCAGAATCGAGGCCGTAACTGGTGAAAATGCATTGGCACTTTTGCAGTCACTGGAATCAAAAATGGCCCAGGCTGCTGCAGTGGTGAAGTCTTCGGCCCATGAACTGCCGGCGCGTCTTGCCCAGATCATGGATAACGTCAAAGCGATGGAAAAAGAAATCGCAAGGCTTAAATCGAAGCTTGCCGCTTCTGCGCAAGTCGGCGGCAAGGGCGGCGGCAGGCCGGATATGGCCCAGGCGGGCGGCACTGATCCCGCGGGCCTTCCCAAGGCCTTAGAGAGCGTGCCCGCTTTTGTGAAGTCCAAGCTTTAGGCGGGCGCAAGCGATGAGTAGTGCAAGCACTCCGATTGAATCGAACGCAGAGCGCGTGCTGGATACGCGGGGCCTGAATTGCCCGATGCCGATTCTGAAGGCGAAGAGGGCCTTAAACGAA
>CAYFPT010000175.1:242-2795 GCA_964345065.1 uncultured Bordetella sp. | reverse complement strand
GAACGTGGGTCCATCGAATACCGAGACTGCTACCCATCTGCACCATCGCGAGGTGACCGAGTGAGCCCGTTCCGATCGAGCCATAGCTGACACTGTCAGGCTTGGCTTTGACCGAATCGAGAAGTTGTTTGAAATCCTTGTAGGGGGCACTCGGATGGGCCGTCACGACCATGCTACCTGTTCCGATAAGCGTTATCGGCGCGAGATCCTTGATCGTGTCGAAAGGCAGGCTTGGAATTAGTGATGGATTAACTGAGTGGGTATCAAACACGACTGCAAGCGTATGTCCGTCTGGGGTGGATTTGGCGACGGCCGCAGTTCCAATGGATCCAGATGCGCCACCCTTATTTTCGACAATAAACTGACCACCAGTGCTCTTTGAGAGCCGCTCAGCGAGCAATCGCGCCACCTGGTCAACAGAGCCTCCGGGCGGAAAGACCGAAACGATTGTGACGGGTTTTTTCCCCGGCCAGCTTGTTGACTGCGCAACGGCTGTATTGGTGGCACCTACAGTCATTGCACCCGCCAAACCAATGGCGATCAGGCTCATCAATACCGTGCGATGCGATGTTTTTCTAGAAATAATATTTTGCATAGTCAGATCTCGCTTTTGTGAAAACTTTCTGGAGTACGAACGTATCGGGGCCTAGCGATAGAAGACTAAAGCGGCATTTAGTCCAGCTTGATCTGGGCTGACTTAATCACTTTACCCCAGCGATCAAGCTCTTTGAGCGTGAAGTCGCCTAGCTGCGTCGGCGACATGGTCTCCACACCCGTACCCGACTCATCAGCTTTTTTTCGCACATCTGTCATCTGCAAAATCTTGTTCACTTCGGCATTTAGTTGTTTAACAATCTCTGGTGGTGTGCCGGCCGGTGCAAACAGCGCGAACCACGAATCAAGCTCGTAGCCCTGGAGTCCCGATTCATTTGCCGTGGGCATATTGGGCAGCACCGACAGCCGCTGCGTGCTGGTCACGGCCAAGCCTTTCACGCGGCCCGCCTGAATATAGCTGACTACAGCAGCGGGCGTGGTAATGAGCAAATCGACTTCGCCGCTGATGAGATCCTGCACGGCCGGGCCGGCGCCGCGATACGGGATGTGTGTCATGCGCATGCCGGTCATCTGCCCAAGTAGCTCACCAGCAATATGTTGAATTGATCCGTTGCCGCTCGAGGCATAGTTAAGCCGGCCAGGATTGGCCTTGCCATATGCAATCAGTTCTTTAGTGGAGTTGGCCGGCAGTTTCAGGCTTGCCGCAATCACCTGGGGTGCACGCGTAAGCATGGCCACCGGCGCAAAATCCTTAATCGGATCCCAGCCCGCTTGCTTAAAGAGGTGCGGATTGGCAACGTGATAGCCGCTATATGAAATCAGTAGCGTGTAGCCATCAGGCTTGGAGCGCGCCACAAGCTGATTGCCAATATTGCCCGATGCCCCCGGCTTGTTATCGACCACCACCGGCTGGCCAAGTGCTTTGGATAATGGCTCGGCAATCAGTCGGGCCGTGAAATCGGTGCTACCACCTGGCGCAGTGGGCACAATTAGGGTAATGGGACGCTGCGGATATTTGGCCTGGGCCCGAAGGCTTGCCAACGGCGTTAGCGTGGCGCTTGCGGCAGTGGCAATCATGAAGTCGCGGCGTTTCATTATCGGTCTCCTGTGGGTGGTTTATCGGCTGAACTTTTCTTGCAACTGTGCAACATGGCCCGCTCCGTGCCGAACACGAGCGATTTTTCGATCGGCGGGAACCAACTGCGGCTGAATCTGGAAGCCACCACGCGTGGCCACCTCATGGAAGTCAATACGCTTGCCGCTCATACAATGCCCTCGCTACGCAATGCGGCGATCTGGGCTTCCGTCAGGCCAATGTTTTGCAAGATGGCATTTGTGTCTTGGCCGATGTCGGGTGCATTACGCCGGTGCGATCCGGGCGTGCGCGAGAGCTTCGGAACAATACCTGGAATGGCCAGAGGCTTGCCTTGCACATCAATCTGATGCAGCATCTCGCGCGCCGCATAATGCGGATCTTCTGCAATATCTTTGATCGAATAAATCTGACTCGCTGGCACCGAGGCCTGCCGTAGTTTGGCGAGGGCCTCATCGACCCGAAATTGCTTCGTCCATTGGCCGATGGCGGCATCAATCATTTCGATATTTGCAACGCGCCCTGCGTTATTGGCAAGCGCCGGGTCGTTGGCCAGATCTTCTCGGCCGATAGCCTGCATTAAGCGCTTGAAAATGCTGTCGCCGTTACCGCCAATCAACACATAGGCCTGATCGCTACAAGGATAAGCATTGCTTGGCGCGATGCCCGGCAGAGCACTGCCAGCGGCATTGCGCACCACGCCAAACGCGCTGTATTCTGGCAGCAGGCTTTCAGTGCAGTTGAATACGGCTTCGTAGAGCGCTACATCAATGATCTGGCCCTTGCCGGAGCGCTGACGCTCGTATAAGGCTGTAAGAATTCCAATCACCCCATGCAAGGCAGCAAGCGTGTCTCCAATGCTGATGCCGGTGCGCACCGGCACTCGCCCAGGCTCGCCTGTCAGG
>CAYFPT010000175.1:0-232 GCA_964345065.1 uncultured Bordetella sp. | reverse complement strand
GGCCAGATCTTCTCGGCCGATAGCCTGCATTAAGCGCTTGAAAATGCTGTCACCGTTACCACCAATCAACACATAGGCCTGATCGCTGCAAGGATAAGCATTGCTTGGCGCGATGCCCGGCAGGGCACTGCCAGCGGCATTGCGCACTACACCAAACGCGCTGTATTCTGGCAGCAAGCTTTCAGTGCAGTTGAATACGGCTTCGTAGAGCGCTACATCAATGATCTGGCCC
>CAYFPT010000174.1:0-2812 GCA_964345065.1 uncultured Bordetella sp. | reverse complement strand
CTTTCAGCCAGACGTGTCCATATTGGCCCTTACCGCCGGACTGCTTGACGTATTTACCCTCGATCTCGGTGGGCTTGCGAATGGTCTCGCGGTAGGCGACCTGCGGCTTGCCCACCGTCGCCTCGACACCAAATTCACGCTTCATCCGATCGACGATGATCTCAAGGTGCAATTCACCCATGCCCGAGATAATCGTCTGGCCGGATTCTTCATCTGTGCGGACGCGAAATGAAGGATCCTCTTTCGCGAGGCGGCCCAAGGCAATCCCCATCTTCTCTTGGTCGGCCTTGGTCTTGGGTTCCACCGCCTGGGAGATGACCGGCTCAGGAAATACCATGCGCTCCAGCACGATCTCGGCATCCGGATCGCAGAGGGTCTCGCCCGTGGTGACTTCTTTTAAGCCGACGCAGGCGGCGATATCGCCAGCAAGAATCTCATCGATTTCTTCTCGATTATTGGCATGCATCTGTAAGACCCGGCCAATGCGCTCTTTTTTGCTCTTAATCGGGTTATAGACCGTGTCGCCCGATTTCAAAACGCCCGAGTAGACCCGAACGAAGGTCAGCTGACCGACAAACGGGTCTGTCATCAGCTTGAATGCAAGGGCAGAAAACTTCTCTTTGTCATCGGCCTTACGGCTGGCCGGCTGCTCGCGTACATCGGTGCCCTGTACCGGAGGAATATCGATCGGCGATGGCAGAAAATCAACGACTGCATCCAGCATGCGCTGCACGCCTTTATTTTTAAAGGCTGAGCCGCAGAGCATGGGCTGGATCTCGGTCGAGATGGTCCGGGCACGCAGGCCTTTCTTGATATCGGCCTCATCGAGATCGCCGCTTTCAAGATACTTATTCATCAGCTCTTCATCGGCTTCAGCGGCGGCTTCGAGCATCTTCTCGCGCCACTCCTTGGCAGTGCCCACCAGATCCGCAGGAATTTCCTGGTAGTCAAACTTCATGCCCTGAGAGGCCTCATCCCAAATGATGGCCTTCATCTTGATCAGATCGACCACGCCTTTGAAGTTCTCTTCAGCGCCAATCGGAATCACGACCGGCACCGGGGTCGCCCGCAGGCGGGTCTTCATCTGATCGACGACTTTAAAAAAGTTTGCGCCCGTGCGATCCATTTTGTTGACGAATGCCAGGCGTGGCACACGGTACTTATTGGCCTGACGCCAGACGGTTTCCGACTGGGGCTGAACACCGCCGACCGCACAGTAGACCATGCAGGCGCCATCCAGCACGCGCATGGAGCGCTCCACCTCGATGGTGAAATCGACGTGGCCCGGGGTATCAATAATGTTGAAGCGATGCTCAGGAAATGACAGGTCCATGCCCTTCCAGAAGCAGGTGGTTGCAGCAGAAGTAATCGTGATGCCACGCTCTTGTTCCTGCTCCATCCAGTCCATGGTGGCAGCGCCATCATGGACCTCACCGATCTTGTGGTTCACCCCTGTGTAATAGAGGATCCGCTCGGTGGTGGTGGTCTTGCCTGCATCAATATGGGCGCTAATACCAATATTGCGATAGCGCTCAATGGGGGTCTTACGGGCCATAAAACAAACCTGCTTTCGATAACGTCAAATCAACAATTAAAAACGGAAGTGCGAGAAGGCCTTGTTGGCCTCTGCCATGCGGTGAACCTCATCGCGTTTTTTCACCGCGCCGCCCCGGCCCTCGGCGGCCTCAAGGAGTTCGCCGGCGAGCCGCAGATTCATGGATTTTTCGCCACGCTTTTTCGCCGCCTCACGCAGCCAACGCATCGCCAGAGCGGAGCGTCGTGCGGGCCGGACTTCAACGGGCACCTGATAGTTTGCGCCGCCGACGCGTCGGCTTTTCACTTCAACGGCTGGCTTGGCGTTCGTCAGTGCCTGGTGGAAGATGTCCAACGGGTTTTTGTTGGCTTTCTTCTCAATGAAATCGAGGGCGCCATACACGATGCGCTCAGCAACGGCTTTTTTGCCGTGGAGCATCACCACATTGATAAATTTTGAAACGTCCTCGCTGCCAAATTTGGGATCGGCAAGAATGAGACGCTTCGGTACTTCGCGACGACGGGGCATAGCAGTTTTCCTTATTCAGTTGATTCAGCAAATCCGCCTTGAGGGCTGATTTACCGACTCAGTCCAGCACGTGCTTCTCTTGTCTGGACCCTTACATGGCGCGCCCACCGGGGTGGATCGTGCCGCTTGGGGAAGGCAGTTATGGGTGGGGCCAGATGCGGGCCCCACCGTTTACGCCGCCTTCGGGCGCTTCGAGCCGTATTTAGAACGTGACTGCTTGCGGTCTTTCACGCCCTGCAGATCCAGCGAGCCACGCACGATGTGGTAGCGAACACCCGGAAGATCCTTTACGCGGCCACCGCGAATCAGCACCACGGAGTGCTCCTGAAGGTTGTGGCCTTCACCGCCAATGTAGCTAATGACCTCAAAGCCGTTGGTCAGCCGGACTTTGGCAACTTTTCGCAGGGCAGAGTTCGGCTTTTTCGGCGTGGTGGTGTAGACACGGGTGCAGACGCCGCGACGCTGCGGGCTGCCCTGCAGTGCGGGGCTTTTGCTTTTAATCTCTTCAGAGGTCCGGGCCTTGCGGACCAGCTGGTTAATGGTGGGCATTGACGAAGTTCTCTCGAATTAAAAAATAAATTTGGGCTCGCCAAATGGCGAAAAGCCTTCAATTTTCAAGGATTTACGGCCAAGCTGTCAACCGCCGGCGGCCTCAAAACCGCGGTGCAGCAACAATGGCGGGCTGCCCATCTTAATTTCACATTATGAAATATACGCTGAGGGGCACAGAAATAAAAAACGGCGCCAACC
>CAYFPT010000173.1:0-2814 GCA_964345065.1 uncultured Bordetella sp. | reverse complement strand
GGCATTCGGGCGCAGATTTTTGAAGGCGATTCAATGCATCGCTTTGATCGTCAGGCGATGCGCGCTGAGATTGAGCGTCAGGCCCAGCTCGGAAATCCAAGCTTTAGCGATTTTGGCCCCGAGGCCAACCTCTTAAAAGAGCTCGAAGAGACATTCTCAATATTTGCGCAGACGGGAACCGGCCGGGTGCGTCGGTATATCCACGATGCAGCGGGTGCAGCCGAGTCCGGATGCGAGCCCGGCACATTCACTGCATGGCAGGACATGATTGCTCCGGCGGACTTACTGTTCTACGAGGGGCTTCACGGCGGCTATGTCGGTCCGCAGGCGAATGTCGCAAAGCATGTGGATCTCTTGGTGGGTGTCGTGCCGACCATCAATCTGGAGTGGATTCAGAAGTTATTGCGAGACAAAACCACGCGCGGCTATTCGCAGGAGGCCGTGGTCGATACAATTCTTCGCCGCATGCCGGATTACATCAATCATATTGTTCCGCAGTTCTCCAGAACCCATGTCAATTTTCAGCGAGTTCCCACCGTGGACACCTCGAATCCCTTCATCGCCCGACATATTCCGTCCGCCGATGAGAGCATGGTGGTCATTCGCTTTACAAACCCCAGAGGCATCGACTTTCCGTACCTGTTATCAATGCTGCACGATTCGATGATGACGCGGCCCAACACGCTGGTCATACCTGGCGGGAAAATGGGCCTGGCGATGCAGCTCATCTTCACACCGATGATTCTTCGTCTCATGGACTTAAAGCGCCGGGCCTAGGGTTCATTACAATGGCGGGGCCGGCGCCACTGCGCCCCTATGACTGCAGGCCAAAGGGAAGAAGATGAAGTTTTTGCGTATGACCGATCTGCCGCTTGCAGGAAAGCGGGTATTAATTCGCGCTGATTTAAATGTTCCGCAAGATGATGCCGGGGCAATTACCGACGACACCCGAATCCGGGCCTCGGTGCCGGCCATCGAGTTCGCGCTAAATCGCGGTGCTGCTGTCATGGTCACCTCCCACCTGGGCCGGCCCACCGAGGGGGAGTTTAAGCCAGAAGATTCGCTCGCACCGGTCGCAATGCGGCTTGCCCAGCTATTAAATCGAAAGGTGCCGTTGATTTCGAATTGGGTCGAAGGTGGATTTAAAGTCGGCGCGGGCCAGGTGGTTTTACTGGAAAACTGCCGGGTCAATCGCGGCGAGAAGAAAAACGACGAGACCCTCGCAAAAAAGATTGCCGCCTTATGCGATATCTATGTCAATGACGCATTTGGTACTGCCCACCGGGCCGAGGCCACCACCCATGGCGTTGCACGCTTTGCAGCCGTGGCATGCGCTGGCCCACTCATGGCCGCTGAGTTGGATGCACTGGCATCCGCGCTGGAGCATCCGCGGCGCCCGCTATTGGCCATTGTTGCCGGCTCAAAGGTCTCGACAAAACTCACCATCTTGCGTGCGCTTGCCGAGAAGGTCGATCAATTAATTGTTGGCGGCGGAATTGCCAATACCTTCATGGCGGCCAGGGGGCTGCCGATCGGACGGTCGTTGGCCGAGCTCGATCTGATCGACGAATCCCGGCGCATTATGGACATGATGGAAAAGCGCGGGGCGCAGGTTCCGATTCCAGAAGATGTGGTGGTGGCCAATGAGTTCTCAGCCCAGGCACGGGCCAATAAAGTGGCGGCCACTGCAGTCGCAGACGATGACATGATTCTCGATATTGGCCCGAAGACCGCTTCGCGGCTATCGGCGATGATTTCCAATGCCGGCACGATTGTCTGGAACGGGCCGGTAGGCGTCTTTGAGTTTCCGCAGTTCGCGGGCGGCACCAAAATGCTTGCAGCTGCCATTGCCCACTCTCCGGCGTTTTCGATTGCTGGCGGCGGCGATACATTGGCCGCGATTGCAAAGTTCGATATTGCTGCGCAGATTGGTTACATCTCAACGGGCGGCGGTGCTTTTTTAGAGTTTTTGGAAGGCAAGCGGCTTCCCGCCATTGAGGCCCTTGAGTCCCGCGCGACTTAGCGCTGATTCTGCCAATAACGCTGCGCCTGACGGATCTGCTCCTCCAGATAGGCGCCATAAAAATCCTTGGAGCTATACCCCACCAAGGGCGAGACGATGGGCTTGGCAGTGCGATCCAGTGCGGCTAAGGTCGGCGTCAGCCGAAAGCCGAGTCCATGGGCCCACTGACGGGCAGTCTGACGGCGGCCATCGGGCAGGGTAAAGACTGCGTCGCTGTCGGCATCAAACTCAATGATTGCGATCTTTGGGGGGTCGTTGGCGCGCAGCCGTGGCTCGAGCTGCTCACGGCGAACGGCCACGCACCAAGGGCAGCTGTGTGAAGTGTAAAAACCAAGCACAACGATTTCGCGGGCGGCAGCCCGATTGAGCGCGGCGGTCAAGTCACGGGCAGGGGTTAGGGCGGCAGACATGGGCGGTTGACTAATATGCTTTTATCCGTATATTCTGACACCAAGCCTTTGATGTAAACCAATCGTTGCAAGGTAAAGCAAGACTCAGACAATGAACACCGTTCCGTTCGATCCCCAGGCCAAGTCGGTAACCCCGCAAGAGGCCAGCGCCCCCGAATTACTGACCCTTTTGGAGCGGGCGGCCGGATACTTTTCCTTGCTTTCTGAGCCCTCACGGCTCCGCATTATTCAGGCGATTTGTTATGCCGAGCGTTCGGTGCAAGAGATCGTTGAGCAGACCGGCCTGCCGCAGCCCAATGTATCGCGGCATCTGGCGCTGCTGCATCGGGCGGGGGTGCTGTCGCGCCGGCGGGTCGGTACCTCAGTGTTTTCTCAAGTTTC
>CAYFPT010000172.1:191-2817 GCA_964345065.1 uncultured Bordetella sp. | reverse complement strand
ATCAAAGCGGCCCTCTGCCGTTCGGCAGCCAAAATAGCCCGAACCAATCTCCCAAATGAGATCTCCGCCGTGGGTACGGTGATAGGGGGACACCGATCCTTCGCCCGTGTCATGCGCAAACCCGCCCATCTTGGCGCCGCGGTTTAAGGCCATGATGGCATTGGCCGACAGCGACCCAAAACTCATGGCAGAGATATTAAAAACCGAGATGTCATAGGGCTTGGCGCAGGCCTTGCCCCCCACCCGAACCCGAAAGCCCGATGGGTCCGGGTGCGTGGGCACCACCGAGTGGCCAATCCACTCCGCCCCGCTTGAGTACATATCTTTAATCGACCCGAACCCGCGTTTATCGTTCTGAACCTTGGAGCGCTGATACACAAGGCCCCGCTGGTTGCGGGAAAACGGAATTTTTTCTTCGTCGTTTTCCAGGAAATACTGGCGAATCTCCGGCCGGATGTACTCCAGGGCATAGCGTATGCGGCCCGTCAGCGGGTAATTGCGCCGCACCGCCTGGTGGGGCTGGCGGATATCAATGACACCCAGGCCGAATAATCCCAGGGCCAAGATCGCCCAAATCCACTGGCCAAACCCGAGTAAAATCAGGCCCAGAACCCCGGTGCCGATCCAAGGCAAAAAGCGTGTGCCCATCGCCATCGCTGCCATGGCTTGTCCCCCCCTTGTTTTTATCGGAAGAACTGTAAAGGTTTTATGGCATACGATCTAGAGGACGGCGAGCGCGCCCTAAAAATTGGCGCCTACCGCCAAGCCTTCGATATCTTCATGATGCTCTGCGCCAACGCCGAGGATCCGGCCTATTACAAGCTCTCCGAAATGGCGCTGAATAAGCAAATGCTGGACGAAGAGCTCGCCCAGACCGTCAAGCTCATGACCGAAGAGGTCAAAAACCGTAATCACCAGGCCACCTATAACCTCGGCATCCTTTACTGGCGCGCCCCCTACAGCATCAAAAATATCGAAAAAGCAGTCGAGTTATTTAATCTGGCCTGCAATATGGAAGTGCCGGAGGCCTTTGTGGCCCTAGCGCGGCTCTACATGAACGAGGGCGCCCACCTGCCTTTGGCCACCCCCAACAACATCATGAATTTGCTCAGAAGGGGCTTCGAGCTGGGATCCATCGATGCCTGCTACCTGATTGCCAAGCAACACATGGATGGCAAGCACGCGAAAAAAGACGACTTCGAAGCCTTCAAATATCTCTTTATTTCAGGCCGTCTCGGCAATGTCGAGGCAAAAAAACAGGCCATGATCATGCAGGGGCTCCACCCCGAGGGCGCTTTCCGTGGCGTTCAGGCCGAAGCCATTGATATGCTGGAGAAGCTTGAAGGCAAGATGATTGTCTTCAAATAGGCGTGACCGACCCCGCCCTGCTCTCTGAAAGCGGTGGTTTACTCTGGCATGCCAAGGCCCTGCTTCGGCACCGAAGCCTATGGAGCGACTTCAAAAATCGAATTGACCGGTTCCTCACCGACTGGCGGGCCGAGCTTGAGTTTGGCGGGGGCCTACGGCCGGATGGGCTGATTCTTTTAGGCCCAAGCGGCGGCTGGTGCCTGCCCACCGAAGGCTTTCTCCAATCCTTTTCTGACCTCATCGCAGTCGACCCCGATCCTGCCGCCCGGGCAATTTTCCGGCGGCGATTCAAGCTACACGACAGCCAATCCGCACGCACAAATGGCATGTTGAACCCCACCTGGGTGCCATCGACCTTTGAGCGGGTGCTGCCTGCGCTACTGGCCCGCCACCCCAGCCATGCGGTGCTCTTTTGTAATGTACTTGGGCAGTTGCGCTACCAAGACCATAAAGCCCTGGAGCGAATTGAATTTGAACTTGATCAAATCAAACTCGGCCTTGCGGGTCGACACTGGGCCAGCTTTCATGATCGAATTTCAGGTGAGACAACATCAGCAAACCTGGGGGAGCTTGAATTTTTTTCCACGGGCGCAGTCACAACCCATGAGCTCGCCAAACGTGTGGCCAAAGGGGGACAATGGCTTGACCATCTCACCGAGCGTGTGCTGCCCGAACATACGCCGCGGCGCTTTATGGCCTGGCCCATCAGCCGCGAACGGACCCACTGGATTGAGGCAGGCTGGGTGGGGCAGCAGACTTAAGCGGTAAGTGAAAGCAGTGCATCAGAGGGAGCAAAGCAGATGGAAGCAGATCTCTTAGCAGGCGAAACAAAACTCAGGGCCCGGCGTTTTCGCGAGACCGCCGCTGCGCTGGCTGCGGCGGCTAAGGCCTATCAGCAGGCTGCCGAGCATCTCGATAAAGACGAGGAGCAGGCCGCCAACCAGTCCTACAAAACCGCCCAGATCGCCTTGGAACAAATCGCCGATGAATTGCCCAAGCCCATACCCAAACATGTGCAGGCCCGGCCGATTGAGAAAGCCCACCATGAATGGGGCTGGGCCAAGTACATGATCCCGGTTGGCGTGGTGCTGGTGATTTTGTATTTCCTTGTGGTGGGCGGCTTCTCCGGAGACCTCTCCAAAGGCTGGACGGTTACTGGCGATATCCGCGACGCCGTGCGCTATCCCAAATAGCCGCGAGCCCAAGACGCCGGCTACCCGAAGTGACATTTAGTCCCGCATAATGCGGGTCTAAATGA
>CAYFPT010000172.1:0-175 GCA_964345065.1 uncultured Bordetella sp. | reverse complement strand
TTCCGGGCTTCTCGTCCCAGCCGTCCGCCCCCGCCGTTGTCCTGGCAGTGCTGGCGATGATGCTGATCCCCCTGCCGCCGCCGGCCCTCGATGCTCTGTTTACCTTCAATATCGCCGCCTCGATCATGGTGCTGCTGGCGGCCATGCAGATCAAGTCGTTTAAAGACTTCATCGC
>CAYFPT010000171.1:0-2844 GCA_964345065.1 uncultured Bordetella sp. | reverse complement strand
TTTGATGGGGATGGTGATCGGCTGGGTCTGGTGACCAAATCGGGAAAAATCATTTGGCCAGATCGGCAGCTCATGCTGTATGCCGCCGATGTGTTGGCAGCCCGGCCGGGCGGTGAAATTATTTTTGATGTGAAGTGCACTCGGCACCTGGCTTCGTGGATACGGCAGCATGGCGGAAAGCCGTTGATGTGGAAAACGGGCCATTCGCTGATCAAGGCTAAACTCAAAGAAACCGCTGCGCCACTTGCGGGTGAAATGAGTGGACACACATTTTTTAACGATCGTTGGTACGGATTTGATGATGCGTTGTACACCGCTGCACGACTGCTTGAGATTGTCTCCAGGTCTGAAAATCCTTCCGCAGTGCTGGAGGCCCTGCCGGAGTCACCGTCGACGCCAGAGCTGCAGCTGGCCACTGCTGAGGGCGAGAATTTCACGGTCATTGAGCGGCTGCGTGCCGAAGGCAAGTTTCCGAGCGCCCAAGAGCGCATCACCATCGATGGGCTGCGGGTCGAATATGCCGATGGCTTTGGCCTGGCCCGACCCTCCAACACTACGCCGGTGATTGTGATGCGATTCGAAGCGGACAATGATCTGGCCCTGGCCCGTATTCAGGCGGAGTTTCGTGACAATCTCAGCCGGCTGATGCCGACGGCGAGGCTGCCGTTTTAATTCACGATCATCGGGCAACATCGGCAGCCCAGGACAGTGCGGCAGTGCGTCGCGTGCTGTTGGTGAAAACCAGCTCGATGGGCGATGTCGTGCATATGCTGTCCGCGGTCCGTGAGGCGCAGCAACAACGGCCCGAAATCCGATTTGATTGGGTTTGCGAAGAGGCATTTGTCGAGCTGCCCCGCTTATTGACGAATGTCGATCGGGTCATCCCTGTGGCGACCCGTCGCTGGAGAAAATCCCTGCTGGCGGCCGCGACACGGCAGGAGATTCGCAGCTTTCTGGCCAGCTGTCGTGCACGGGCCTATGACACGGTGATTGATGCGCAGGGCCTATTGAAGACCGCCTGGATTACTGCTTGCATGCGCTGTCCGCGGCAGGCGCGTTTTAGTTTTGATTGGCCCACAAGTCGTGAGGCCCTTTCCAGTCTGGCGGCGGGCAGGGCGGTCCATGCGCCGATGCACTGGCATGCCATTGAGCGCCTGCGCGCGCTCTGTGGCCAGGCGCTGGGCTATCAGCCGACGGGTCCGATTACGGCGCTTGAATCTCATAGGCCGCACGGCAATTCTGTGATGTTTTTTCCTGGCACAACCCGGCAAGAGAAGTCATGGCCGGTGCAGGAATGGATTGCATTGGGCCGTGCACTGGATCAGCAGGGCCTTGAGGTGCAGCTGGTCTGGGGAACGCCGCAGGAGCAGCAGGTGGGAGAGACGCTCACGCAAGCGATCGGCGGACGGACGCGGCTACTGCCGAAATCGTCGTTGGCGGCGCTTGCGCAGCACATGCGGTCCGCCCGGGCGGCAGTGGGGGTTGATAGTGGCCTGATGCATCTTGCAGTGGCCCTGGGAACACCCACCGTTGCCGTGATGTCAGCCTCACACCTAGAGCGATTTTCCGCCTCTCGATTTGCCCCGAACTGGGCTGCCCACGCCCGCGTCATGACCAGGGCCAACAGCACGGCGTCGATTCAGGCCCAGCAGGTCTTGGCCGCATGCGTCGATCTGGGGCTTATTCAATGATTGAATCGCTGACACGCTGGGCCTACACCCTCGCGAGCTTGGCGGTGCTGCCCGGCCTGGTCTGGCATCTGCTGTGGCGGGGACTGCGGCAGCGCGAGTACTGGAAGCACTGGTCAGAGCGTTTTTTCGGCACTGCTCCCCAGGCCTTTACGAAATGGCGTGCCGACTCTACTGACCAAGAGCACCTGCTGTGGATACATGCCGTATCGGTGGGTGAGACGCGGGCGGCGGAGCCGCTCATTCGCCGCTGGCTGGATCAGTCTCCCGGCCACCGCATTATCCTGACGCATACAACACCGACGGGCCGCATGACAGGCGCTGCATGTTTCTCCGATGTCTTAAGCGCCCAGCCGCTGCGGCTTTTGCAGTGTTATCTGCCCTATGACCTGCCCTGGGCCAATGATCGATTTCTGCGTTGGGCGCAGCCCAGCATCGGCGCACTGATGGAGACTGAGCTCTGGCCAAATCTGCTTGCAGCTGCGCGTGATCGAAAGATTCCAATTGCGCTGATTAATGCACGGCTTTCACCCCGATCGGGCCGCCGGCTGCTCGCGCTTCGATGGCTATCCCGGCCCGCAGTGGCGGGCCTTGCCGGCATCGCGGCACAGACCGAGCGTGATGCGGAAGGTTTTCGGAGACTGCTCGCCCTGCCGACACCTGCGCCGACAGTTGCCCGCCCGCCAGAAATAGCAGTGCTCGGCAATATGAAATTTGACCTGAGTGTTTCAGCCGCATTGCTGGAGCAGGGCCGCAGCTGGCGAGAGGCCTTGAATCAAAATCCACTGCTGGGCATCTCGTCTGCCGGCCGCATCTGGGCGGCGGTAAGCACTCGCGATGATGAAGAGGAAAAAATTCTTCAGGCCTGGTTAAACGCGAGGACCCACCAGCAGCTGACCGAGCATGATCATCTTTTGATTGTGCCGCGTCATCCGCAGCGTTTTGAGCGGGTGGCCCAGATCATTAGTGCACAGGGAATGCGGGCCTGCCGCCGATCGGCCCAGTGGCAGCTCTCGATAAGCGATCCGCAGCCGTCGTCAGGCCTGTCATCATCAACAGTACTTCTCGGCGATTCGCTTGGCGAAATGTTTGCCTATCTGCAGATGTCGGATCTGGTCTTGATCGGAGGCAGGCCCGCATTCCCTGTGCACTAATG
>CAYFPT010000170.1:0-2878 GCA_964345065.1 uncultured Bordetella sp. | reverse complement strand
GGGTGGAGGGATTTCGCAGAGGCATGGATCTGTATTTTGCCCGGCATGATGGCCAGGCCGTGACATGCGAAGAATTCGTTGCCGCCATGTTTGATGCCAGCGCCTCGACAGCCCCTGAGCCTGACGCACGCGCATCAGCACTCGCAGCCCAGTTTATGCGCTGGTATGACACCTCGGGCACTCCTAAGGTAAAAGTGATTGAGAATTATCAGGATCAGCCGGGCATCTATTCGCTTCACTTTGCTCAAGAGCTTGCCAGCACCAGCCCCCAGCAGGCGCCGCTGATGATTCCGATTGATTTAGGCCTACTCGATCTAAGCGGTAAATCGTGCCCCTTATCCGATGCGTCGATTTCGGGAGATGCTGAATGGCATGGCCAGGTGCTACTGCTAAAGGGCAGCGAGGCCACGCTATCGATTCCCTGTGAAAGCCGGCCGGTGCCATCTCTGCTGAGGGATTTTTCTGCGCCGATTTCGCTGGAGTTTGATTACAGCAGCAGCCAGCTTTTGCATCTTTTGGCCCATGACCCCGATTCTTTTAATCGGTGGGAGGCCGCGCAGCGGCTCATGCTGGATGCCATGCTAAAGCCCGGCAATGTTGATCTTTCTTCAATGATTTCCGCTTTTAGCAGAATTGCGGGTGATAGTGCCCTTGATCATGGCTATAAAGCATTGCTGCTATCACTACCCTCGGAGCTCTATATTTCCGAGAAAGTTTCAGTGATCGATCCGGGTCTGATTAGAAGCGCGCGGGATCAGCTGCGAGAAAAACTCGCTGCTGGGATGACTGGGCCTTTGCAGCGGATCGATCAAGAGCTGCGGGCGGCTGCTACCCCATATTCGCCCGATCCCCTATCCACAGGAAGGCGGCTTTTGGCCAATCTTGCCCAGCATTACTTGGCGCTTTTGGGCGTGCTCTCCGCAGAAGAACTTCTGGCGCGATTTAGATCAGTCAGCAATATGACGGATCGAATGGCGTTGCTGTCGACTTTACTGGAGTTCGATGGACCATCCACCCGAGAGGCCTTAGATCGTTATTTCCACGAGTTTCAGCATCATGATCTTGCCTTAGATAAGTGGTTTGCCGTGCAGGTGACTGTTCCGAATGATCAGGCGCTGACCCATGTACGGGCCTTGATGCAGCATCCGAAGTTCGATGTGTCAAATCCCAATCGCGTTCGATCGGTATTCGGTGCTTTTTTTAACCAGAATCTGCCTGGATTTCATCGCCAAGATGGCGGCGGTTATCTGCTCTGGGCCGAGGCGGTGCTCACGATTGATCGGCGTAACTCACAGCTTGCCTCGCGCATGGCCCGGGCGCTGGATCGCTGGGCCCGATTTGAGCCCGTGCGCCGTGCTGCGATGAAGGCTGCGCTTGAACGGGTTGCGGCAGAGGAGCAGCTCTCGTCGGATGTGCGAGAAGTCGTCGGCAAAGCGCTTGGCTAAGAAGCACCATCGAGATCCGCTTTCTCGAGACGCAAGTCAGCGGGCTGCAGTAATTCAAAGGGCCGCAATTTTTTGCCGCATCGTCGATTTTTTCGGCGATGCAGGCTTTTGCTGGCGCTTAGCCCTTGCACTTGGGCGTCTCGGTGTTGGTCATGTGTTGCTCGTGATCGACCGGCCCGACATCCTGGATGCCATGCGGGGCGCTGAGCCTGCTGCGGGCGTTACGGTTTTGCCCTGGGCTGCCACAGAGGCGCAATGGCAGCGGCATGGGGTTCCACGGGAGCAACAGGCAGATCTGGTGATCGAGGCCTTTGCCTGCAGCCCGCCAAAAGCGTATCTCGAGGCACTGAGCCCGCAGGCGCAGTGGATCACCTTGGATTATTTGGCCACCGAGCCCTGGGCCGATACGGTCCACGGAAAAGCCTCACCCTCGCCACTGCCACAGGGGGCCTTTTGCACGGCAGCTGGCGCCATATTTCGGCCAGGGAGCGCCGGGTCTGGCGGCGTGAGTTGGCGGGTGAGCCGATCGATCGTGATGTATTTCTTGTGCTGGCGTTTGGCTATGCCGATGCCCGCTGGGACGAACTAAGACAGCAGCTTGACCGCCAGCTGCCTGCGGGCTTTGTGTCGTATCGGCTCTGGCAGCCAAGTGGAATTGAGTTCTCTCAGCAAGAATTTGACGAGATCCTGCAGGCCTGTGATCTGAATTTTGTGCGCGGGGAAGATTCTTTTGTGCGCGCCCACTGGGCTGCCGCTGGCCCCTGGCAGGTGCCGTTTATCTGGCAGCCTTATCGTCAGCCCGATGTGGCCCATCGTCATAAACTCGCGGGCTGGATGCATCAGACCTTGGCCGACCCGGCACTTGCAGCGTTGTGTAATTTTCATTGGGCCTGGAATGGAATTCGGCCGGCCGACGCACATGCGGATTTATTGGTGAGTGGTGCCTGGAGGGATCTTGTCGATCATTATCAGGGGGTCCGATTGCAGCTGAATCGGGCCTGCTTAAAGCTTGCGGCCCAAGAGTCGCTTGAGCGGGGATTGATTCGTGCCTTTGGCCGGAAAATCTCGAGTAAAAAAAGCTAGAATTCAGGTTTTCTAAAAGCCCAGCTTCTGGGCTTTTCTTGTCTATCCCTTTGGAATATTTTTAAATGAAAACCGCACAAGAACTTCGCGTGGGCAATGTGGTGATGGTGGGCTCCGATCCCATGGTGATCCTGAAGGCCGAATACAACAAGTCTGGCCGCAATGCTGCCGTGGTCAAGATCAAAATGAAAAACCTGCTATCGGGCTCTGGCCAGGAAACAGTATTTAAGGCCGATGAAAAATTCGATACCTTGGTGCTGGACCGCAAAGAGGTCACGTACTCTTATTTCGCTGATCCGATGTATGTCTTTATGGATGCCGAGTACAACCAATACGAAGTCGAATCCGAA
>CAYFPT010000169.1:0-2891 GCA_964345065.1 uncultured Bordetella sp. | reverse complement strand
GATTCAATCAGGGTCATCAGCCAGGCCCGATCACGATCCGAGAGTTTTAGGCTCTGGGCCTGCTCGCGCAAGTGCTCCCGAAGGTCAATTGGCTGGATACGTTGAGATTCCCACCAGTCATCATCATCATGATTGGTCCGCGAGCCGCTCGAGGACCAGCTTTCAGCGGATCCCGCCATGCCCTCATCCGAGGCATCCGTTGTCGTGGCCTCCGCACCTTGGCCCTCTGGCGTGTCTGCAGCGGCACCTGCGCTGGGTTCGGCCATCTCCAGCAGTGGATTTTCGGTGAGGAAGCGGTCGACCTCCTGCTCAAGCTCGGCGGTCGACATCTGCAGCAGTCGAATGGACTGCTGCAGCTGTGGCGTAAGCGCAAGTTGTTGAGAGGTGCGAAGGCCGAGGGAGGGTTTAATTGCGGCCATGCACGTTACATTCTGAAGTGTTCCCCAAGGTAAACCTTGCGGACATTTGCATCAGCGATAATGTCTTGGGGCACACCACTGGCAAGCACAGATCCTTCGCTGATGATGTAGGCCCGATCACAGATGCCAAGTGTTTCTCGGACATTGTGGTCGGTAATGAGCACACCGATTCCACGCTCTTTGAGAAATCGGACGATCCGCTGAATCTCAATTACTGCGATCGGATCCACGCCGGCGAAGGGTTCATCCAAAAGAATAAATCGCGGTGAAGTGGCCAGCGCCCGGGCGATCTCAACCCGTCTGCGCTCACCACCGGAGAGCACATTGGCCATGTTTTGCCGCAGATGCGCGATTTGCAGGTCATCCAGAAGTTGCTGTAGGCGGACTTCAATCTGCGCGGGATCCAGGGGCTGGCCGCGCTCATCGTGTTGAAGCTGCAGGACTGCTCGGACATTGTCGGCCACTGATAGTCTGCGAAAGACCGAGGCCTCCTGTGGCAGATACGACAGGCCGAGCCGCGCACGGCGGTGGATCGGCAGGCGGGCCAGGTTTTGTCCGTCCATGAGGATGTCGCCGGCATCGGACTTCACCAGGCCAACAATCATATAAAAGCTGGTGGTCTTTCCTGCGCCGTTTGGGCCGAGTAGTCCGATTACTTCGCCGCTTTCAATGTGCAGGGTGACATCTTTAACGACATCACGGCCCTTGTAGGCCTTGCGCAGGCCCCGCACATCCAGGGTGTTGATCGCCCCCATCAACGCTTGCCCGGCATGAGCGTCATCCGCGAGCGGGCCTGGCCCTGATGGGATTCCACCTGGTACTGCTCGGTGACGTTGTTATACGTCAGGGCATCGCCCGCCACTTGATCTTTTAAGAGATCGCCCTCGAGCCGTCGCAGCACCGCATTTTGGCTGAGGGTCACAATTTCATCCTTGCCGTTGTAATCAAGGCGTCCCGATTCACCTTCCATAAATTCATTGACGCCGTCTCGTTTCTGGCGAAAGCGTGCTGGCTTTCCGATCATCATGCCGAATGTATTGCCGGCACTGTCTTGCCAGAGCTCCATCCGATCGCCGCGCAGAATCAGGGTGCCTTTGGTCAGCACAACATTGCCGGTAAAAGTCGTGATTTGTTTCTGGTCATCATGGCTGAGTCGATCAGCGTCAATCGTGGTGGGTTTTTCACGATCCGCTTTTTCTGCCTGAACGGAGCCGACGCCCACAACAAGGGAAGCCAACAAGAGCAGCACCAGACTCCAGCGGGAGCGCCGAACGCAACTCACGGCTGGCCTTTCTTGGGCACAACCATTCGAGAGTCTGAAGTGATCTCCAGCTGCCGTGTTTTTTGGTCAAGCCGCATGCCGTTGCCCTGCAGCGTTGACGCCCCGCGCTCAATGGTGACCGGCGCATCGGTCATCGCGCGCTCTTCGCGAATCAGTACAGTCGCCTTGCTGGTGCTCACCCGGGCTGCGGGCTGCCCATCAAACGCATTGCGCTCAATTCTGACGTTGCCCTCTAGATCGATTTGATTTTGTTGTTGGGTCGTAATAGCCCGCTCTGCCTGCATCACGGTCTTCGGCCGATCCGGTGCGAGCGAGACCATAATCGGCTGCTCGACGAGGCTGCGATCGGCCTGCTCTTCAAAAAGGATTCGCTTCGCATCCAGCCGATACTGGGCATGGCCTTGCGCGTCGCTTCGTGTGACGCGCGGATTTTCAATGATTGCGTTCGGCCCCTCTTTTTTGATCACGACCGAATCGAGCTGGCTGCGACGGAGAAATTCATTTAGGCCCCAGGAGGCGGCTGCCAGCAGCGCAAAAAGGCCGACCGAGATGGTGCTGCCGAGCCATTCGGGCTGCCTCATTGGCGCGCCTCTAAAATAAAGTCGCAGCAGTCGCGCACCGCACCCGCCCCTCCGGCCCGCTGTGAGGCCCAGTGGGCCGCTGCCAGCACGGCCTGCGCGGCATTGGGAACTGTGGCAGCAAAATGCACGCGCGAGAAAATTTCCAGATCGGGCAGATCGTCACCCATGTGCCCACAGTCGGCAGGGGCAATTCCAAATTCGGCCATGCATCGATCGAAGGCTGTGCCTTTATGTTCGGCGCCCTGGATCACGACATCAAATCCCAGCTCGCGGGCCCGCGCCTCGGTCGCCGGATGGGACCGCCCACTCAGAATCCCAATCCGTATGCCGGCATGTTTGAGTGCTTTTAGTCCGTGGCCATCCAAGACACTGAATCGCTTTAGGGATTCACCATTGGCGCCGTAATACAGACCGCCATCGGTCATCACGCCATCGACATCGAAAAACATCCAGCGCAGCCCTCGGGCCCTGCGGGCAGCCTCGCGGAGATCAAAGCGGGCAGGCATCTGCGGCGGGGGCTCCATCATCGGCACTAAAGAATCTTGTACTCAAACAGATCATGAATGCCAACCGCACCCTCGAGCCGCCCCTGAGCATCAACCACCAAGA
>CAYFPT010000168.1:0-2904 GCA_964345065.1 uncultured Bordetella sp. | reverse complement strand
CGCTCTTGGCCGGTACTGAACGAGGGCCCGAAGTATCAGTGACATGAATAATCCGCGAGGCTTTGTTATCGACCGGGGTGATGGCCGGGCACAGCTGCCCGGCAGCCTGCATACCAATCGGCGACTCTCCCAATGGGTTCGCATGAGCGAAAAAGGTGATTTGCAGTTTTTCACTGGCAAGGCGGAACTGGGCCAGGGCATTCTCTCTGCACTTCAGCTCATCGTCGCCGAGGAACTAGACCTAGTGCCGTCTGCTGTGACCATCTTGACTGCCAGTACCACTCGTGGGCCTGATGAGGGCGTCACCTCCGGAAGCCTCTCGATTCAGGACAGCGGAAACGCTTTGCGTCACGTTTGCGCAGAGCTACGCGGCCTTGCGCTGGCACGGGCTGCGGATAAATCAGGACTACATCCGGAGCAGATTTGTATTGAAGACGGTCAATTTATTGGGCCTGGACGGCAATTATTAGGGGGCTATGGCTCTTTGCTGAACCAGACTGATTTTGAAGTTGAGTACGAAGGCTGCTACGCCCCGAAAACCGCTGGACAGCGTCACCAGCTTGGGCGCACATCGCAGCCCAGGGTGGACTTACCCGACAAGGTGTTCGGTCGTCCACGCTTTATTCATGACTTACGCTTTGCAGGCATGCTCCACGGGCGTGTAATCCGACCGCCGCTACTGAATGCTAGGCTGGACGATGGCGCGACTGAAGCCCTGGCCGCGCTAAAAAAAGACCATCCAAATCTACAGCTCTGGATCGACGGCCGCTTTATCGCAGTCATCGCAAAACGCGAGCGCGACGCCGTAGCCGGTGCCACAGCCGTGTCTCAACGGCTTACTTGGCATACAGAAGGCTCTCTTCCAGACATTTCAGCGCTGCCCACTTTTTTGCGCTCGGCGCCCCACGAAGTGACCGTCACCGCCCGCAGCGGGCAATTCTCGAATGCGCCGCAATCCACAAATAGTGATCTGCCGACGGACGGGCGCTGGTTCAGCGCCGAGTACTTCAAACCTTATTTAGCCCATGGCTCCATCGGACCGTCCTGCGCCATTGCCCACTGGGATGGTCAGCGCATGGAAGTATGGACACACAGCCAGGGCATTCACAATTTGCGTGATGATCTCGTGCTCGCACTGGCCTTGGAAAGTCCAGCCGTTACGCGTGATGCCATTACGATTCATCACGTAGAAGGCGCAGGCTGTTATGGCCACAACGGTGCCGACGACGTAGCACTTGATGCGGCGCTCATGGCACTGCGATGCCCAGGGCATCCTGTGCGTGTGCTCTGGTCACGTGCAGCTGAACTCACGCACAGTCCTCTTGGTTCCGCCCAGCTCATCGACCTGCAGGCCCGAGTCGATGTCTCTGGCAATATTACGCATTGGCGTCACCACCTATGGGCCCATGGCTACAGCTCCCGACCCGGCCGCGCTAAGACACCCAGTCTATTGGCCGCCAGCGAGCGTTCCAAATCGACAACACTCCCCCTCCCCATTAACCCACCGCTGGCCGCGGGCGGTGGTGCAGAGCGTAATGCAGTGCCTGCCTACCGGCTACCTCACCTCGAGGTAATCACCCACCGGCTTACCGTCATGGCCCTGCGTACCTCGGCCATGCGGGCCTTGGGTGGCTACGCGAATGTCTTCGCTATCGAGAGCTTTATCGACGAGATTGCGCTTGCACTTAAAGAAGATCCTCTCGCATTTCGCCGTCGCCACCTCGATGACCCCCGAGCGCGAGCAGTGCTAGATACAGTGGTCGACCGCTCTCTGTGGTGGAATAGCCATAACGTCCACAACGAAGAAGGCATCGGCCGGGGTCTGGCTTGGGCCCGCTATAAAAATACAGGAGCCTGGTGTGCCGTAATCGCCCGCGTATCGGTCACCAATGTCGTACGCGTGACCAATCTAGATCTGGCGGTAGACGTCGGCACAGTCATTGATCTCGATGGTGTGATCAACCAGATCGAGGGCGGAGCAATTCAGAGCACCAGCTGGACACTAAAAGAGCAAATGCAGTTCACCAGAGACCGTCTTATCAGCGATGGCTGGGAGCACTATCCCATACTGCGGTTCTCGGAAGTTCCCCAAGTAAACGTGCACGTGCTGGATCGACCGGACGAACCATCCCTTGGCGCTGGCGAGGCCGCCCAGGGCCCAGTTGCCGCAGCCATTGCGAATGCTGTGGCCAATGGTCTAGGCGTGCGCGTGCGTACACTGCCGCTTTCCTCAGATAATCTTCTGCAAGCGATACAGGCTGCTTAAACCAACTATGCCTACACTGCAACTCAACGGCAAAACCTGCACAATCAATGCCGACGGTGCAACAACATTGCTCTGCGTGCTACGCGATGAACTAGGATTGAGCGGGCCAAAATTTGGCTGCGGCCAGGGAGAGTGCGGCTCTTGTATGGTGCTCGTAGATGGCAAGCCCCAGACCAGCTGCAATCTTCCACTTTGGGCGGCCGAGGGGCACGACATCGTCACCGTCGAGGGGCTCGGCACCCCCGAGCAGCCCCATCGGCTGCAAACAGCATTCTGCGAAACGCGGGCCGCCCAATGCGGCTATTGTTTAGCCGGCATTCTGATATCGAGCGCGGCACTTCTCGCAAAAAATCCCTCCCCGGACCGTCATGCGATCGTTGATGCGCTCGATAAGCACTTATGCCGCTGCGGCGCGCACAACCGAATCATCCAGGCCGTTCAGCGCGCAGCCCAGGCCAAACCGGTCAACTCGCCTACAACCCCGTGAACTGGCAACTGCCCCAACTCAATGCCTCTTCCAGACGTGGCGTCCAGAACCTATGGTTCTGCGGCTGTAACGGGCAGCCCCTGGCCGCAATAGCCAGTAGCGGTACCGGTGGTAGCGGTGCCAGTGGTAGTGGTGGCGGTGGTAGTCGTGG
>CAYFPT010000167.1:0-2917 GCA_964345065.1 uncultured Bordetella sp. | reverse complement strand
GATCTGCAAACCCCACTTGCGCCTGGGCTTCGGCATGCTGACTGAGTTGATCGGGCCCATGCACCGCATCGACTAGGGTCACCACTGCATCCAGCATATACCGCTCGGCAATGTCATCATCGACGAAAAATGTTTGTGCAACTGGCCCAGGCTCTGCAAGGCCGGTGGTCTCAATCACCACGCGATCAAACTGAATCTCACCGGCTGCGCGACGCTGGGCAAGCCGGCCCAGCATCTCAATCAAATCACCGCGGACCGTGCAGCAGATACAGCCGTTATTCATCTCAACGATCCGCTCTTTGGTGTCGCCAAACAGCAGTTCGTTATCAATGCTCTCCTGGCCGAATTCATTTTCAATCACCGCAATCCTCTGGCCATGGGCCTCGTTAAGGATGCGCTTTAACAGCGTGGTCTTTCCTGCGCCGAGAAATCCGGTGAGAATCGTGACGGGAATCATCGCCACTGGGGCCTGAACTGCAACGGGTGCTGACATACGTGATCCAAAAAATTAAGTCTTCGGTGGGGCTGACGATTTTCGCCGAGCCCGGGGATGGGCGGCATCATAAACCTGCGCCAGCCGTTGAAAATCCAAATGGGTATAAACCTGCGTGGTCGCAATCTGGGCATGGCCCAACAACTCCTGCACGGCACGCAGATCGCCACTGGATTGCAGCACATGGCTTGCAAATGAATGGCGCAGCATATGGGGATGGACTGCCGTGGGCATGCCGAGGGCCTTTGCCCGCTGGCCGAAGCGACGCTGCACGGTTCGGCCCGAAAGCCGGCCGCCGGATCGGTTAATAAACAGGGGCGCGTGATCGAGCGCCTCGCCCTGTGATTTCCGAAAAGCAAGCCAATCCCGCAGGGCGGCGAGCGCAGGGCCGCCGATCGGGACACGGCGGGCTCGGCCGCCCTTGCCCACCACGAATGCTTCAGCGCAATCCAGCGCAATCCAGCCATTGCGGCCTGCCGCCACCGATGCCTCGGGCTGGCAATTCAGTCCCACCAGCTCCGATAATCGCAGGCCGCTGGAATACATCAACTCGGTAAGCGCGCGGTCGCGTAGCTGCATAAAACGATCACCGATCGGTACATCCTCGGGTGCAATATCCGGACTGCCGTCAGCTGACTTTCCCTCAACAAATTGCACCGCCCAGTCCACCGAAAGGGCCTTCGGAAGGCGCTTGGCGGCCCGCGGCGGGCGGACGGACTTGGCGGGATTCATTGGCATCGGCTGCTGCTGTGCCAGCCAATCAAAAAACGTTCTCCAGGCGGAGAGCCGGCGCGCAATACTTTTCGCAGAAAGGCCTTCTGCACGCCATCGGGCGACCTCGGTGCGGACTTCGGTGGGCTTTAGCTCAGCCAGCTGGCGATCAGCAAACGCGGTCAGTAGCCGATCGAGGTCACGACGATAACCCTGCACGGTCAGGGCCGAGTAGCGACGGCCGTGCGCCAAGGACTGCAAAAAAGTTTCGATCAGCTCACTGGCCTTGGCCATTATGTTCAACGCACTTCGAGAGCGCAGCGCTGGCGATCTCACTGATGCGCTCAAGAAAGGCGACGCCAAGATCGGGGGCGAACCGTCTGGGGTCCGGAGAACCAAAAACCAACACGCCAAAGGCCTCCGGCGCAGCGCCCACGCGCAGCGGCAGCACCGCAATCGACTGTGCATCACGGCCCGCCTCGGGCAAAAGCCGGGCAGCGGCAGACAGGCCCGTTGGGCCGCAGACCGGCACCCGGAGTCCATCCATCTGCTCAACGTAATCGGCGGTTGGGCTCACAACCCAGTCTTGGCCGGCAAGCAAGGCCGCTGGCCGCCAGAGGCCAATGCCCACCAGCGGCACCGAAAAAATCTTTCCAATCGAGTCCGCCAACAGGCGTGGCAGGCTCGCGGGATCGGGATGCAGGAAAAGGCCACGAATCCAGCGCTGCATCGACGCGGAGATTGCATCATTTTCTTGCCCGTGACGCAGCAGATCGGCAAGCTTTAATTCCATCGATTTAATGCGGTCGCGAAGCACCGAGGCCTGACGCTCAATGAGCGAGATCGCTTGGCCTGACTGCGGATGGGGCACATTGATCTCTGAGAGCAGCTGAGGCGCCTGATCAAAAAAATCAGGATGGGCCTTCAGATATTGGATCACCTGCTCCGCGGTCAATGCGGCTGGATCACCCAGCGTGGGTTCTTTGGGATTCACAGTTGCATTACTCCATCAAAAACAGGCTCTGCGGGCCCAGTCATCATGACATGATCAGCGGCCTGGCCAGACCAGCTAATTTTAAGTCTGCCGCCCCGGGCCTGAACCTCGATGGGTTCGGCGGGGCCCAGCAGGCCCCGCGCAATTCCCGCAACGACGGCCGCACAGGCGCCAGTGCCGCAGGCCAGGGTCTCGCCTGCGCCGCGCTCAAACACTCGAATCGCAATCTGCCGCGCAGAATGTTGCTCAACAAAGCCGGCGTTGACACGATCACGAAATCGCGGATGGGACTCACACCAGGCGCCGATTTGCTCAACCGGATGCGCGTCAAGCTGCCGGACCCACTGCACTGCATGCGGGTTGCCCATTGAGACAACCGTGATCCAGAAGGGTGCAGCATTGGGTGGCTGCATCTGCCACAGATCCGCCTGGCCCTCACGCTGATGGGCAAGCCCTAAAGTATCGAATCCGATTTCCTGCGGATCAAAACCCGGCGGGCCCATATCCACCGTGACCGATCCATCGGCATGAATCATTGGCGAAATCACACCCGACTTGGTGCGGACACGAATCGTGGACTTCGTCGTCAGGCCCCGATCACGCACAAAGCGCGCAAAGCATCGGGCGCCATTGCCACACTGCTCGACCTCTTGGCCGTCAGCATTAAAAATCCGATAAACAAAATCGACATCCGGCCCGTCGGCAGGCTGCACCAGCAG
>CAYFPT010000166.1:2623-2919 GCA_964345065.1 uncultured Bordetella sp. | reverse complement strand
CGTGGAGTTTCTGGGGCTGAAGCTCCAGGATGCGCTCGCGGCCATTGGTGGATGCGCCCCCAGCCTGCTCCACCAAAAAACTCATAGGATTGGCCTCATACATAAGCCGCAGCTTTCCGGGCTTATCGGGCTCACGGGCATCGCGCGGATACATAAACGTGCCCCCGCGGGTTAGCACCCGATGCACATCAGCCACCATGCTGGCAATCCAGCGCATATTGAAATCTTTTCCAAGCGGCCCGGTTTTCCCGGCCAGCATCTCATCGACATAGCGCTTCACCGGGGGCTCCCAGTGC
>CAYFPT010000166.1:1587-2613 GCA_964345065.1 uncultured Bordetella sp. | reverse complement strand
GTTACCCACCACTCGTTTTGATCCAGAGTGAAGGCGGTGGTGCCGCCGCCCAGGGTGATGATGAGTTGGGTGGAGGGGCCATAAGCCACATAGCCCGCCACCAGCTGCTGTCTGCCGGGCTGCAAAAACATCTGGGTTACTTGCTCGGCGGAACCCCCCTGCAGTTCGCCTGGTTTTTTCAAAATCGAAAAAATAGTCCCAATGGAAACGTTGACGTCGATATTCGATGACCCATCCAGCGGGTCAAAGAGCACCAGATAGTCGTTAGTCGGCCGAGGATTGATAACTGGCGCCCCCATCTCTTCGGAGGCAATCGCATAAGCCCCCGCTTTTTTGGCCGCAGCAAGCAAAATCTCATTGGAAATAACATCCAGTTTCTTCTGATGCTCTCCCTGGATGTTCTCGCTTCCTGCCTCGCCCAGCACACCGGCGAGGGCCCCGCGGCGTACCTCCTGGCTGATGGTGATGCAGCCCTCAAGCAGGCCCTGAATGACCTTGGCCAGGGCTTCTGGCGCATTGCTTTGGGTAAGAAATTCAGAGAGTCGCTGTGGCATGGACGGGGTCTGTGGTCTTGGGTCGGCTGATGATGACTTAAGATTATTTCATGGCTTCAGCCCCCGGCACCCTAGGCGTTTCCCGTCAGTTTGCGAGTACCGCCCGACTATTTTCCGCGCAGGAGTTTGCACGGCTGCGGCAGGCCCATATCGGTGTTGTGGGGCTAGGGGGCGTGGGATCTTGGGCGGCCGAGGCGCTTGGCCGATCCGGCATCGGTGCCCTGACTCTGGTTGATATGGATCACGTTGCAGAGTCCAATCTGAATCGCCAGGCGCAGGCCCTGCATTCCACCCTTGGGGCGGCAAAGGGCCAGGCACTCGCAGCCAGGATTTTGGATATCGCGCCGGATTGTCGGATCAACGTGGTGGATGAATTCTTACGGCCTGAAAATGCGGCTGAAATTATGTCCGTGCAGCGTGCCGTTCAGACTGAATTAAAGCAAGCCGAGGGGGCCGGGCCCCAGGTCTGGAT
>CAYFPT010000166.1:1040-1577 GCA_964345065.1 uncultured Bordetella sp. | reverse complement strand
GATGAATTCTTACGGCCTGAAAATGCGGCTGAACTGCTATCGCTTTGTCCAGGTGGCTGGATCGATGCGACCGATGACCTTGCGGCCAAGCGGGCCATGATCCTGATCATGCAGGCCGAAAAACGATTAAAGCAATTGATCGTCTGCGGCGCGGCGGGCGGAAAAACTGACCCTACCCGAATCGAGGCGGATGACCTTTCACAGACTCTCCAAGACCCCTTGCTCTCGACCTTGCGCTACGACCTGCGCAAGCACCATGGTTTTCCGCGGCAAGCAACGATGCGTATCCAGACCGTGTTTAGCCGTCAGCCGATCCTTCGCGGTGAGGATTGCGACCCCGCTGCGAAACTTGCCTGTGCGGGCTACGGGTCGCTGGTGACGGTGACCGCCACTATGGGCATGATTGCGGCTAATCTTGCGATTCAGGCAGTATTGCACCCACACCATGAACGCACGCGACGCGCTTAACCCTATCCCCGCAGTACCGGCCACGATTCTCCGTCAGGACTACCGGCCGCCAAGCCACCGCATTTCTTC
>CAYFPT010000166.1:0-1030 GCA_964345065.1 uncultured Bordetella sp. | reverse complement strand
CGACTGGACTTTACGCTGAATCTGGACTCCACCCGGGTGGTAAATGAATTTAGCTTTGAGCGCATGGGTGAGTCAGCTGCGCTTCATCTTCATGGCGATGAACTTACGCTGATAAGTGTTGCAATTGATGGGCAGCCACTTGCCCAAGATGCCTTTGAGCACTCTTCGCAGCATCTGCATATTCATCAGGCGCCTGTTTCCGGCACGATCCGCATTGAAACGCTAATTAATCCCACCGCCAACACGGCGCTCATGGGCCTATATGCATCCCGCGGGGGCCTATTTACCCAATGCGAATCCGAGGGCTTTCGCCGCATTACATATTTTCTGGATCGGCCCGATGTGATGGCCAGCTATGAAGTCATCATGCGGGGGCCGAAGGATCAGTTCCCTGTCATGCTCTCCAATGGCAATCTGATTAGCGGGCGCGATCTCGGTAATGGCCTGCATCAGGCCCACTGGCAGGACCCCTTTCCCAAGCCCAGTTATCTATTTGCCTTAGTTGCGGCAGACCTGGATCGGCTAGAGGAAACCATCACCACACAGAGCGGTAAGCAGGCCCTGCTTCAGGTCTACACGCGCCGAGAAGATTTGTCGCAAGCAGAATTTGCATTGCAGTCGTTAAAGCGCGCGATTTTCTGGGACGAGCAGCGCTATGGACTAGAGCTGGATCTCGAACGCTTCATGATCGTGGCGGTGCCGGATTTCAATTCCGGTGCGATGGAAAATAAGGGCCTGAATCTTTTTAACACTAAGTTTGTGCTGGCCGATCCGCAGACTGCAACGGATATTGATTACGACGGCATCGAGTCGGTCGTCGCTCACGAATATTTTCATAACTGGACTGGCAATCGCATCACCTGCCGGGACTGGTTTCAGTTAACTCTGAAAGAGGGCCTCACAGTCTTTCGGGATTCTGAGTTTTCAAGCGATATGGCGGCAGCGGGCCTGGGCCCGCAGGCGGCGGCCAGCGCCCGGGCAGTGCGCCGTATCGATAGTGTTCGTGTATTGCGCGCGGCCCAGTTTCCCG
>CAYFPT010000165.1:1255-2960 GCA_964345065.1 uncultured Bordetella sp. | reverse complement strand
TCTCATTCTGGAAATTCACCAAAATAATTTCACCGGCCTGGGCCTGCCCACCTTGTACGGCACGCTTAATTTCAGGGGCTTTAAATAATGAGGCCGCCGGGTGGACTGTAATCTTGACTCTGCCTGCGGTGGCCTTATCGACCTCAGCGGCAAACTGATTTAAAAGTTGGGTATGAAAGTTACCCGGCGGATAGGCTGAAGCAAGATCCCACTTGGCCTGGGCCAGCAAAGGGCCCGACATCAGCATGGCAGCAGCCGCCGCAAGCGCTGCAAATGACTTACGCACTAAAGACATGACAAGCTCTCCCTGAAAAATGAACATCGAGAATGTTATTCCCTACAAGGCCCGATCACACGGCCCTGTGGCCCTAAGTTCCGAGCTTTAGGGGAAAGCCCTAGGCGCAATTGACTGCTGGGCGAGCGCCGCGCGCAGCGCCTGCGCAAAAACCAGAGCCCCATCTTGGTCACCGTGCAGACAGATCGTGTCCGCACGCACCGAAATCGTGCGCCCGCTGACTGAGGTGCAAGATCCCTGAGTCACCATGGCAATCACTTGGTCAATAGATTCTTGTTCATCAGTGATTAAGGCCCGCGGATCAGTTCGCGGCACCAGCAGTCCGTTGTCTTGGTAACGCCGATCTGCAAAGACCTCGCACGCCACAGCCAGGCCCGCCTCACGGGCAACCTGCTCAGTCTGACTTCCAGAAAGCACCACGATCGCGACCTGATCCCCGAGGGCCTGCACAGCACGAACAATGCCGCGGGATAACACAGGGTCGCTTGAAGCCATGTTGTACAGCGCACCGTGGGCCTTCACATGATGCAAACGGCTGCCCGCCGCGTGCGCAAAAGCCCGCAGTGCGCCGGATTGATAGAGCACGATTTGGTAGGCCTCTTCCTCGGATATCGCCATATTGCGCCGGCCAAATCCCGCCAGATCCGGCAGCCCCGGATGGGCGCCGATTGCAACACCGTGTTTTACGGCCAGCGCGACCGTTCGCGCAATGGTTTTGGGATCGCCCGCATGAAAACCACATGCAATATTCGCGCTGGTAAGAAAGGGCATCAACGCTGCGTCATTGCCCATTTTCCAGGCACCAAAGCTCTCGCCGACATCCGCATTCAGGTCAACTGTTTTTGTCATTGCTGTAACTTAAGATCGACTGCTGCCAAAGTTTCCTCAAATGATCGCCGCTGCGCACGCTCAAGCCCATCGGCTTCTTTATCGTCGACAAGTTTAAAGATTATTCGCGAGTTTGGCCCCGCCTGGGCCAACACACTCGTCATAGCACTGATGACCTCAAGCACCCGCGGGTATCCGCCCGTGGATTGATGCTCAGCCAGCAAAATAAAGGGCGTGCCGGCCGGCGGCAATTGCACTGTGCCCTCGCGAACTGGCTCGCTTTGCAGATTCGAAAACGGCTCCGTGTTCATCGCCTGGCCCTCAAGGCCAAGGCCCTGACGATTGCTGCGGGCACTGACTTGCCAGGCCTGGGTCATCAGCACCTGACGATCCGCATCAGCGAGGTGGTGCAGATGCCGGCCAGGCAAGCATGAAAGCTGGATTGCGGGCCAGCTCTCGGGCACCGATGGCCGCAGCGACCATCGGGTCGAGCGCAGCCGGGCGGCTTTTGATGTGCTGCCAATCTCGATTGCCTGGGGATCGCGGTCCAACGCCGCCGCGATGGCGCTTTGGGCGCGTTGG
>CAYFPT010000165.1:0-1245 GCA_964345065.1 uncultured Bordetella sp. | reverse complement strand
GCATCGGGACCAATTGTCAGTTCTGTATTCGCAGTCAGCCGCGGCAGGCCCAGTTCTGCGGCAAGGTGTTGTGAGCGGCTTCCGAGTAAACGCGGTACCTCCAGTCCGCCTGCAACCGCTAGCCAAGATCGAAAACCAGAAGCGCAGGCACCGAATTGCAGTAGCGATTTAGCCGGAAGTAACACCGGCCGATGCGAAGGCACGGAATGCTTGATGCCATCGTCGGCAGTCCAGGTCGCGGCCATCGCCGCACCCGTCCAGGCGATCGCAGCGGGCCGCTCAAACAAAAGCGTCGGCCCCATGCCAGTGAACTCAAGGCCTGCTGCATCCGTTGGGTTGCCAACGAGGCGATTGGCCAGGGCCATCTGCATCGGATCCATCGCCCCGCCACGCGATAAGGCGGCATGCAAAAGCCCGGGTCTGCCTTGATCCTGAATCGAAGTCAGCAATCCCGTACGTTTTATAACCAGCTTATCTAGCGCTTTGCCCATAGCCGATCGAATTGCGCCGAGCTAATCGCTTCAAACTGCACCTGATCTCCGAGTTGAATCAGGCAAGGAGGATTTAACGCAGGATTAAAAAGTCGAATCGGGCAGCGGCCAATCAGATTCCAGCCTCCCGGTGTGGCGGTGGGATAAATCGCCGACTGATTACCCGTGATCGCCAGCGCGCCCACGGGAACAGCCGGGCGGGGCTGCGGCAGCCGCGGCACGAAAAGCCGAGGGTCCACACCCGACATATACGCAAATCCCGGCATAAATCCAATCAACTCGGCGAGATAGCGGCCCGCCTGATGCAGTCGAATGACCTCTGCAGTGGTCAGGCCCGTGAGTTGAGCGACACGATCAAGGTCAGGCGCCATCTCGGCCGCATAACAGACAGGAATCACATGGTGGGTGCCTTCACCCGCTGATGCACCAACTGCGTCACTTGCAAGCGCAGTGAGCTCAGCGCAGGCCTGCTGTCGGACTTCATCGTTTCTTGAAACAGAGTTCAGCACCACCGCCAGTGTCGCCACCCCGGCGACCGGCTCTAAACAGTAGGCAGGCCGATGCTGCATCAGGCGTGCCCAGAGCACGCGCGTTGCCTCATTCGGATTCGGCTGGCCCTGAAAGTCAATCAGGATCTGATCGTCACCGCAGGCCGCAACCTTCGGACCACTGTCTTTGTTAAGGCCGGCAGAGGGGGCAGGGGATTTCACATGCGCAAGTCTACTGAAGCCGGCGCGCAGCTTAACTCCATTTC
>CAYFPT010000164.1:0-3021 GCA_964345065.1 uncultured Bordetella sp. | reverse complement strand
CCCCTTTAGCCGATCGACAGCCCGGCCAGCTTCTTCTTGCCGCCGTACCACAGATTGACAAGCCCACGCGAGAAAAACACTGCGGAAAAAATTGAAGTCGTGATGCCCAGGCAGTGGACCACTGCAAAGCCCCGCACTGGCCCAGAACCGAAGACCAAAAGGGCGACCCCCGCAATAAGCGTTGTGACATTCGAATCCAGAATCGTTGCCCAGGCCCGGTCATAGCCCTGCTGTATTGCCGCCTGGGGGCTTAATCCATTGCGCAGCTCTTCGCGAACCCGCTCATTAATCAGTACGTTGGCGTCCACCGCCATGCCAAGGGTGAGCGCAATCGCTGCGATTCCAGGCAGGGTCAGTGTGGCCTGCAGCAGCGACAAAATCGCAAATAAGAGCAGCAGATTGACCGATAGCGCGGCAACCGAGAAGGCGCCAAAGAGCAGGTAGTAGGCCATCATAAAGATACCGACTGCAATAAATCCGTAGAGTGTTGAGTTAAAGCCTTTTTTGATGTTGTCTGCGCCAAGGCTTGGGCCGATGGTGCGCTCTTCAATAATTTCCATCGGCGCAGCCAGCGATCCCGCACGCAGCAGCAGGGCAACATCGGCGGCCTCGGTGGTGGTCATGCGGCCTGAAATCTGAACCCTGCCGCCGGGGATTTCACTTCGGATCACCGGCGCCGTGACGACCTCACCCTTACCCTTTTCGACCAACAGAATCGCCATCCGCCGGCCGATGCTCTCGCGCGTGACGTCACGAAAGACCCGCGCACCCTTGGAGTCCAGAGTGAGATGCACAGCGGGCTCACCCGGATTTTGTGAATCAAAGCCGGCCTGGGCATCCGTTAGGCTTTCACCCGTCAGAATCACTTCGCGCTTTAACAAAAGCGGGCCGCCCCCGCGCTCGGTGAAGACCTCAAGGCCGGCGGGTGCGCGGCCGGTGGCCAGGGCATTGAGCGCCTCCAGGCTATCTTCGACCATGCGAATTTCAAGCGTGGCTGTGCGGCCCAGGATGTCTTTGGCTTTTGCGGTGTCTTGCACGCCCGGCAGCTGGACCACAATGCGTTCAGGCCCCTGCTGCTGGATGACTGGCTCGGCCACACCCAGCTCGTTCACCCGATTGGAAAGCGTGGTGATGTTCTGCTTTAAGGCGTAGTCACGGACCCGCTTCTCGGTTTCAGGCCGCATGCTGCCGATGAGCGCCAGCTCTCCGCCCACAGAGGCCTCGATCCAGTTGAGATCGGGGATCTGAGTGTTTAAGAGCTCGCGGGATTTCTGGCGGGTCTCTTGCTCACGAAATCGAATCTCTACGCCCTGTGCAGTGCGGCTGATGCCGCTGTGTCGTAGATTCTTATCACGCAAAAGCGTGCGGCTGTCGGTGACCAGAACATCCATGCGCTTCGATAACGCAGCGGGCATATCCACTTGTAAAAGAAAATGCACTCCACCGCGTAGATCCAGGCCCAGATACATCGGCAGGGCCCGCATGGCCGAAAGCCAGCCCGGTGAGCTTGAAACCAGATTCAGGGCAACGACAAACCGCGGATCCTTCGGATCGGTATTTAAGGCTTTATCGATCGCATCCTTGGCCTTCAGTTGGGTGTCGGTGTCGGGCAGCCGCACGCGAACACTGGTGCCCTCCAGCGCGGCGGACTCTGCTGCGATGCCGGCCACCTGCAGGCTTCGGTTAACACGCTCAGCAATTTCCTGGTCCACTTTCACGGTGGACTTGGCGCTTGACACCTGAACGGCGGGCGCCTCGCCGAAGAAATTCGGCAGGGTATAAAGCAGGCCAAAAGACAGCGCCACCAGCATCACGATGGCGCGCCAGATCGGAAGCTTATTCACTGCTTAGATGCTCTTGATCGTGCCTTTGGGCAGGAGGGTCTGAATCGCCTGCTTTTGCAGATGGATGTTAACCGGGGAATCGGTTCCGACATTTAGCGTTACATAGGCCTCATCGATTTCGGTGATTTTGCCAACGACGCCACCGGCAGTGACCACCTCATCGCCTTTGCTAAGCGCGGCCAGCATCGACTTGTGCTCCTTGGCGCGCTTCATCTGCGGCCGGATCATTAAAAAGTACAGCACGACAAACATCAGGATGAGCGGAATAAAGCTCATCAGCGAGGACTCGGGCGAACCGCCGGCAGCCTGCGCAAAAGCGGGAGAAATCAGCATGGAAATATTCCTTTGGAAAAGGCCACAAGTATACCGGCGGTGCCTGTGCTAAACGCCTGCGGCGCGATCTTGGTGGAATCCCTTGCGCCAGGCCTCGAACTGGCCGGCTTCAATCGCCTCACGCATCTGGCGCATGAGATCCAAATAAAAGTAGAGGTTATGGACGGTCGCCAGGTGGGCGCCAAGAATCTCTTGGACTTTCTGCAGATGATAGAGATAGCTTCGGCTGAAGGCGGGCCGGTCATCGCCATGCCGACCCGGATCACAGACCGGGCAATGGCAGGATGCATCAATCGGGCTTAAGTCATCCCGATAGCGGGAATTTCGGATCTTCAAATCCCCGTAACGCGTAAACAGCCAGCCATTGCGTGCATTGCGGGTAGGCATGACACAGTCAAACATATCCACACCCCGGGCCACCCCGTCGACCAAGTCCTCGGGCGTGCCCACGCCCATGAGATAGCGTGGCTTGTCTTTGGGCAGTAGCGGCGTGGCCGTGTCAAGAATCCGAATCATGTCTTCCTTGGGCTCTCCCACCGACAGGCCACCAATGGCATAGCCATCAAACCCAATTTCCATTAAGCCCGCCACCGACTCGGCGCGCAGCGCTTCGATCATCCCGCCCTGCACGATCCCGAATAGGGCATTGGGGTTGGCCGCCTGATGAAAGGCCTGGTGGGAGCGTTTTGCCCAGCGCAGCGATAGCCGCATCGATTCCGCTGTCTGATCATAGGTCGCAGGGTAGGGTGTGCATTCATCAAACACCATCACGATGTCGGAATTCAGCACAGTCTGAATTCGCATGGATTCTTCTGGCGTGAGGAAGAGCTTGTCTCCATTTACG
>CAYFPT010000163.1:2440-3039 GCA_964345065.1 uncultured Bordetella sp. | reverse complement strand
ATGGTTTTGATAATTTCTTTTGCATCGCGGGTTTTTCTGGCCATGGCATGCAGCATGCCCCTGGGGCGGGCCTGGCGCTTGCGGAGTGGATTCTTCATGGCGAACCCAAGACCATCGATGTTCGGCCGCTGGGCCATGATCGGATTGTCCGCGGCGAGCCGCTGCGGGAGTTGAATGTGATTGGTTAGGGGCGCGTGCGGGGCGGCGCAGCAAGACTACGAAGCACTTCACTGATCTCGGACTTATTTGAGTTTCCCGAGGCGACTTTAATTGTTAGATCGTATAGCGTGTCACCTTTATCGTTGATTTCAATTCCATTGATATCCAGAAATACGAGCGCGCTTAACAGGCCAGCGCGTTTATTTCCGTCAACAAATGGATGATTTGAGACAACATGAAAGAGATAGGCGGCTGCCATCTCAAACAAGTCCCCGTGCACATAATCACCCCCAAAGCTTGCCTGGGGCTGTGAGAGCGCGGATTCAAGAAGTCCTATATCCCTTACACCTGCCGCACCGCCAAATCTGGACAGTTGGGCGCTGTGAATTTCCAGGACTTCCTCAAGAGTGAGGAAATCAGGATTCATTTCGATAGTTTAT
>CAYFPT010000163.1:356-2394 GCA_964345065.1 uncultured Bordetella sp. | reverse complement strand
CCATCAGACGATGGGTCGCCTCACGCACGCGTTCGAGTTTTTCTTTTCGAAGTGGCCGAATGATGAGCGCATCGCCATCGGTACGGACCTCGAGTTCCGTATCTTTGGTGATCTTGAGCAACTCAAGAATCGGACGCTCAATAATCAATCCGAGGCTGTTTCCAACGGCGCTTAGGGTTTTAATCATGATTCGAAGGTTATTACAAAGTAGTTACCGATGTTATACAACCATTAGTTCGCTGTCAATGACCACTCCTGGAGTGATTTCTTTTAAATAATGGTCCAATAAAGCCCGCCAAAATCCGTAACTACCTCATGCCCTCTTCCAATACCCCTAAAACCGGCGGCCAGCTGATCGTCAAGGCGCTGCTGACCCACGGCGTGCGGACGGTCTATTGCGTGCCTGGGGAGAGCTATCTGCCGGTGCTGGATGGCCTGTATGAGGCCCGGGATCAGATTCGGCTGGTGGTCTGCCGCCAGGAGGGTGGGGCAGCCAATATGGCTGAGGCCTTCGGCAAGCTAACGGGCGAGCCAGGCATCTGCATGGTCACCCGCGGCCCGGGCGCTTCGAACGCCGCCATTGGGCTGCATACGGCCTATCAGGACTCCACGCCCATGATTCTGCTGATCGGCCAGGTGGGCTCGGATTTCGCGGAGCGCGAGGCCTTTCAGGAAGTGGACTACCGCCGAATGTTTGGCCAAAGCGCCAAATGGGTCGCCCAGATGGATCGTGCAGACCGGGTCGAAGAGATGATGAGCCACGCCTTTCATCTCGCCACTTCAGGCCGGCCCGGCCCCGTGGTGCTTGCCTTGCCGGAAGACATGCTGACTGCGCAGGCAGCCCCACAGACACTTGCGCGCTATCAGCGTATCGCTGCATCACCATCGGCAGCCCAGCTCGCCAAATTTCAAGAACTCATTGCAAATGGCGCACGGCCTTTAGCAATGCTCGGCGGAAGTGGCTGGACAGAAAAAGCCTGTCGCGACATTCTTGACTGGGCAGAGAAAAATGGAATCCCGCTTTGCACTTCCTTTCGCTGCCAAGACTTAGTCCCCAATCAGCATCCGCTTTATGTTGGCCATGCGGGAATCGGGATTGCTGCTGCGCTTGCCGAGATGATTCGTCAGGCCGATCCTTTGATTGCGATTGGCCCGCGTTTAGGCGAAATGACAACTAGCGGCTATAGCCTGATCCGTGCACCAAGGCCTGAGCAGCGACTGATTCATGTGCACGCCGGCGCAGAGGAGCTTGGCCGTGTGTATCAGGCCGATCTCATGATCAATAGCAGCATGCCGGAATTTGCGGAGATGTTAAGCCGCATGCCTGCTGGACCAGCTAATGCCAGTGCACAGCGCTGGGCCCAGCAGGGTCGATCTGAATTTGAAGCCGACACTAGGCCCACTCCCACACCAAGCGCAGCACTGAACCTGGCAGCGGTGATCACCATGCTTCAATCTGAACTTGGCGATCAGACCATCGTTGCTAACGGCGCTGGCAATTACACAGGCTGGGTCCATCGTTATTGGCGCTACGGCGGATTTCGCACACAGCTTGCACCCACCAGTGGTGCGATGGGCTATGGCGTGCCCGCTGCGATCGCTGCCAAGCTGGAATATCCCGATCGCCATGTGGTTTGCTTTGCAGGTGATGGCTGCTTTTTGATGACCGGCCAGGAATTCGCAACCGCAGTTCAATATCAGTCAAATATCCTTGTGTTTGTCGTGAATAACGGCATGTATGGCACGATTCGTATGCACCAGGAGCGCGAGTATCCCCAGCGGGTCTGGGGCACTGATTTGGTCAACCCGGACTTTGCAGCGCTTGCGCGGGCCTATGGCGGCCATGGCGAAACTGTGCGTCAGACTGCTGAGTTCTTGCCGGCATTAAGCCGTGCGATTGCTAGTCAAAAGCCCGCCATCATCGAGCTGGTCGTTGATCCTGAGCAGATCACCAGCAGAACAACGATTCAGAAGCTTCGCGAAAAAAATTAGCCACGGAAATTCCAGACAGCGAGATCTGCGGCAAGTTCTTCTTTTG
>CAYFPT010000163.1:0-346 GCA_964345065.1 uncultured Bordetella sp. | reverse complement strand
AATCGCGAGTGCTGCCACTGATAGCGCCGCCGCTGACTGAATTCGGCTGCGGCAGCCGAAGGCCGCCACGGACTAAGCGAATCGCATTAGCGGACATCAGCGCACTGTAGCGCTGCGCACTGGATAGCTGTGATGCCAGATGGGATTTCAAATGCAGTCCTGCTTCGGCAAGCAGCCGATCCAGTTCAGACTGAGCCTCGCCAGGTGACTGAAGTGTTGCTTTGGGAATATCGCCCCAGTAGTGGGCAAGGGTGGGCTCAAGGATGCTCGCCACCATCGCCCCGGTGAGTAAAAGTTCAAGGGCTTCACTGTCTCCGCTTATGGCCCGCTCACCCTGCTGCGCAGC
>CAYFPT010000162.1:0-3047 GCA_964345065.1 uncultured Bordetella sp. | reverse complement strand
TTCCAGCGAACCTTTCGCTGCACAGCAGTCGCCGTTGTCGCGCAGATTGGTGCAAATAAAAAGATGATGCTGATAGCGCATGGAGTGGGCCAATGGATTCGGCTGACGTGGGGACGTGGCGGACTATTCGATTTTTAACAGCTTCTTGGCTGAGCCCAACACCAGCATGGACTCACCGTGCTGCTCTTTTTTGTGTAGCTTTTCAGCTTCGGCACGCAATTCACGAACTCTCTTGACGACCGCTGGATCCAGATTTTTTGACGTGGACAGGGCCTGGTCAATTTTGTACATCTCGAGCGGACAGCCATGCGGCCACGCGGGCGCTGCGGCAGCGGTCAACAATAGGGCCAGAAGTTGCGGGGCTGCGGCTTGCATTTTTTGGAGACCTCCTTAAGACTTTGGCCTGCGATCCATTATGAACCGTCGACACGTTTTAAAAGCAGGCGCCGCTGGATTAGCCCTTGCGGGCGCTTCTGCCTTGCCACTGGCGGGCCTCGCGAGAGGCGGCCGGCTTCGTGATCATATGCTGATCGCGCAGCCTTCGCGGCTGGGCCTTCTGGGCGATGACTATCCCGCCACAGATGTCTGGGCTTTTAACAACATGATTCCGGGCCCGGTCTTGCGGGCCAATCAGGGCGACACGCTCAGGATTCGTTTTCGCAATCGACTTGCCAGCCTCTCGACCATTCATTGGCATGGCATACGGCTGCCCAACGCCATGGATGGCGTGCCCGGCATCACCCAGACGCCGGTCAAGCCCGGCGAAGATTTTGTGTATGAGTTTGCCCTGCCGGATGCGGGCACTTTCTGGTACCACCCGCATGTGGCGACTTATGAGCAAATTGGCCGCGGCCTGTATGGCGTGATTCAGGTCGATGAGCGGCAGCCGCCCGATGTTGATGACGACATCACCTGGGTGTTATCGGATGTGATGCTCACCAAGGACGCATCGATTGCGCCAAACTTTAAGAGCCTGCATGACGCCGCCCATGCAGGCCGGCTCGGCAATATCGTCTTGGTCAATGGCCAGCGCGGCCCGGCCATGCTGGATGTACGTGCCGGACAGCGGATTCGCCTGCGCTTACTAAATGCCGCCAGTGCACGACTTTTTCGGATCAAGATTCATGGGCATCAGCCGCTGGTGGTGGCCCACGATGGGCATCCGTGTACGCCTTATCGGCTGACCGAGTCTTTTTATTTTTCGCCGGGCAATCGGTTGGATCTGATTCTGGATTGCACCGGAGCGCCGAACGCACAGTTTGAGATCGAAGATGAATTCTTCCCAGCGATGCGTAATAAAGTCGGCCTGATCCGCTACAGCAGCCGCGCCGCGGTGGGGGCCCGTAAGCCCTTTGGCGAGCTGCCGCCCAATGCGCTTTTTGAGCCGGTGCTGGCGGGCGCTGAATCCGTAAAGATGGTGCTGGAGGGCGGCGCGTTATCGAACAAAGCGACCCGCGAGGCCATCTGGCTCATGAATGGCCGGGGCAATGATCATGGCTCGCACATGGATGTGCATGGCAAACATCCTGAGCCGCTGTTTACATTTGAGCAGGGCTGCACGGTACGGTGCCTAATTGACAATAAAACGGCCTGGTTTCATCCGATGCACTTTCATGGCACCGTTTTGCGCGAACGGCTGCCCAATGGACAGTGGGGACCGTTTAAGGATTCAACGCTGGTCTGGCCGTTTAAGACCCAAGAGATCGCATTTGTTGCAGAAAGCCCAGGCGATTGGATGATTCATTGCCATGTGGCGGAGCATCAACATTCTGGATTGATGGGCACATTTCGCGTTGCCAGCCTCTGCCGCACACCGGCAGCACCCAAGGCCTAACTTATTTCAGCAGCAACACATCCACAGCCGCGCCTTCGGCCAGGGGCCCCGCATCGTGGGGCAGCACGGCAAGGCCATCGGCATCGACCAAGGATTTGATACTGGCTGCGCCCTGCGAGGCGGCGATCTCGGCCCGCCAATCGCCGTGTAGATCGCGTGTGAGTTTGCAGCGAAGAAATTCGGTTCGGCCAGGTGTTTTTTTGGTGGCCTTTGCAAGCCGCGCCCGCACGGTGGGCTGCTTGATGGGCGTCGCGCCACCGAGCCGCTGCAGGCACGGCCCAACGATGCCTTGAAACGTTACAAAGGCCGCAACAGGATTTCCCGGCAGGCCAAAAAAAGGTGTCCGTTGGCCGGTTTCGTTATGAATCCAGCCCGCGGCCAGTGGCCGGCCCGGCTTGATGGCCAGCTTCCAAAATGCAATTTCGCCAAGTGATTGCATGACGGCCCGCGTGTGATCCGCTTCGCCAACACTTACGCCGCCCGATGTAATCACTGCATCTGCAATTGATGCGGCATGCCGAAGATGGTGGCGCAGGCTTTCTGCGTCATCGCGAACAATACCCAGATCAATCGGCGCTGCACCGATCGCACGAATCAATTCCATCAGCAGGGGCCGATTTGCATCGTAGATCGCACCTTCCGGCAGGGGGCCGCCGGGATCGGCCACCTCATCGCCTGTGGAAAGTACCGCCACACGCAGTGACCGCATGACCTCCACTTGCGCAACGCCGATGGAGGCCAGCAGGGCGATCGCCTGCGGACTAATGCGTGTGCCGGCGGCAAGCGCGACCGCACCGCCCGCAATGTCCTCGCCGGCCTGCCGAATATTGGCCATGGGCAAAATGCCCTCAACGGAAAATTCAACCTCCGTGCCCGATGCGGATTGGCTGACACGCTCTTGGGGGATGACGGCATCAAGGCCCTCCGGCACACGGGCGCCGGTGAAGATACGAATGCAGCCTGCCGGATCGGCGAAACCCTCTAAAGGCCTGCCCGCGAGGGACTTTCCAGTTACCCTAAGTGCTAGGGGTTTATTCGTATTGGTTTTGTTCAGGTGGGTCAGGGAAAACGCGAATCCGTCCATGGCAGACAGGGGGTGGGCAGGAACGTCTTGGGGGCTTCGCACATCACGCGCCAGAAAGCGGCCCCCGGCTGCAGTAAGCGCAATTTTTTCCACGTTTACTGACTCACTGATCTGGCTAGAGATGGCCTG
>CAYFPT010000161.1:2895-3073 GCA_964345065.1 uncultured Bordetella sp. | reverse complement strand
ACTGCCGTGCGGTATTTTCCGCCCGCTCAATGTAGCGGGCCATCCAAAAAAGACTGTCAGCAGTTCGGCTCAGCATGGTCTAAATGGAATCTTGCAAAACCCAAGTGTCTTTTGTGCCGCCACCCTGAGAAGAATTTACGACCAGCGAGCCTTCGCGCAGCGCCACGCGGGTGAGGCC
>CAYFPT010000161.1:368-2885 GCA_964345065.1 uncultured Bordetella sp. | reverse complement strand
GTCTTTACCCATTCAAAAAACTCTCCAGGATCTTTATGCCAAGCCGTCTGCGACAGCACGGACTGTAATTCCAGCCAGGTGGCGTTTACGGTCTCCCAGACATCGGTATTAACGGAATTACGCACGATCCGGCAGTTCTCTCGGGCCGCCGAAATACTGTTGCGAATGCTCGAGGGATTATCCGGATCTGAGACCAGCTCGAGCAGCAGCTGCTCATAGGTCGCATTTTGAATCGCGAAAGCACTCGGCAGCAGCGCTGCCTGGCGCTGGACATCTAACTGCCGTGCGGTATTTTCCGCCCGCTCAATGTAGCGGGCCATCCAAAAAAGACTATCAGCAGTTCGGCTCAGCATGATCTAAATAGAATCTTGCAAAACCCAAGTGTCTTTTGTGCCGCCACCCTGAGAGGAATTTACGACCAATGAGCCTTCGCGCAGCGCCACGCGGGTGAGGCCTCCCGGAACAATCGACATCTCCTCGCCCGACAGCACAAACGGCCGAAGATCGACATGCCGCGGCGCCACCCCGGAGGCCACAAAGGTCGGGCAGGTCGAGAGGGCAAGTGTCGGCTGGGCGATGTAGCGCTCGGGGCTTTGCACCAGCAAACTCCTGAATCGCTCGATATCCGCCTGGGAGGCGCAGGGCCCCACCAGCATGCCGTAGCCGCCCGCACCGTGAGTCTCTTTCACTACCAATTCATCCAAATGATCCAAAACATAGGCCAGGTCATCGGGCTTGCGGCAGAGATAAGTTGGCACATTCGCCAGCAGGGGCTCTTCGCCAAGATAAAAACGAATCATTTCCGGCACATAGGGGTAAATCGATTTGTCATCGGCAACTCCAGTGCCCGGCGCATTGCAAATGGTGATGCGGCCAGCCCGCAAGGCCTGCATCAGGCCAGCAACCCCAAGGGTTGAATTCGGCAGAAACACCTGCGGATCGAGAAAGTCGTCATCGATTCTGCGATACAGCACATCGACCCGCTGCGGCCCCCGGGTGGTCTTCATGTAGACCCGCTGCTCTGAAACAAAGAGGTCCTGGCCCTCAACCAGCTCCACCCCCATCTGTTGCGCTAAAAAGGCATGCTCAAAGTAAGCCGAGTTGTAGCTGCCGGGGGTCAGCACCGCTACGGTCGGCTCGCTGATGCCGCCGGGGGCCACCGAGCGCAAATGCGCTAAGAGCATATCGGGATAATGTTCGACCGGCGCAACCCGATGCATCGCAAAGAGCTCCGGAAAAAGCCGCATCATTGCCTTGCGGTCCTCGATCATGTAGGAAACTCCGGACGGCACGCGCAAGTTATCTTCAAGCACATAAAACTCGCCCTTACCTGCACGGACGATGTCGATACCACTGATGTGGGCATAGACGTCGCGGGGAACATTGATCCCCTGCATCTCAGCCCGATACTGGGAATTCTGCAGAACCAATTCGCTGGGGATCACCTTGGCGCGGAGAATTTCCTGGCCGTGATAGATGTCATGAATGAACCGATTCAGGGCGATGACCCGCTGCCGCAGGCCCCGATCCAACATCTGCCACTCAAAGGCCGGCAGGATTCTTGGAATCAGATCAAAAGGAATCAGCCGCTCAGTTCCCTGCTCGTCACCATAGACATTAAACGTGATGCCTATCCGCCGAAAAAAAAGATCTGCCTCAGCGCGGGCCCGCTCCATTGCCTCGGGGGATTGGGTCGAAAGCCATGACCAGAACTTCCGATAATGGGCAAGCGGCATGGCTTCGCCTCGGGCCTCAAGCCCCATCACCTCGTCCACACTCGGCGGGCGTTTCACGGCGGCGGCCACTGCTGAACGAAGAAGGCTTGCCATAATCTGATTTCTCCTCGCACTCCCCAAGCACTTACCGTGCCATATCGCGGGCACGGCTTTTGCTCAATGCGAAAACGAAAGGAGACTATTGTGGATCAGAGTGAGACCGCCGGCCGCATCAACGTTTTCACCTACGGGTCACTCATGCTGTCATTCGTTTTTCAGCATGTTACGGGCCGATGCCCAGCGTCAATCGAGGCGACCTTAGACGATTGGCGACGGGTCCGCGTCGATCACGAGACCTTTCCTGCGGCAGTCCCCGCCAACGGCGATCAGATCCGCGGCATTCTCTGGCGCGGGCTGTCCGCCCAAGAGATCGCGCGTCTGGATCAATTCGAGGGCGGACACTACCAGCGGGTGAGTGTTCAGGTACGAGACTGCTCTGGCGAAAACCACGCTGCTGAGGTCTATCAGTGGTCACGGGCTGACGGCCTGATCAACGAGCCCTGGGATTTTGATTGGTTTAAGACCGTCGGGATCAAGGACTTCTCCAGCAAATACCTCTAGGAGCCCGATTCCCCATGTCGGTGCATTGCATCGACATTGTGGTGCGCTCACTCCCCTTTGGGTGGCACTTGGTGCCCACTCCCCGGCCCGGCCCTGGCCGCCAGAGCCTGAAAACACGGCGCATTGCGTCGCGGTTTGGAATGGCACGCTATTTGCATACTTTCTTGTATACAAATAAGGA
>CAYFPT010000161.1:0-225 GCA_964345065.1 uncultured Bordetella sp. | reverse complement strand
GCGGAAAAACTAACCTTGATCAATTCGCCTGCGGGCTAAACGGCACACGCTCCCCTTTTGGTCCAGTGCCAAACGCCATCAATCCCGCCTATGTCAGCGGTGGTTCAAGTTCGGGTTCGGCCTTCGTTGTCGCTAGCGGGCAGGTGGACTTCTCGCTCGGTACTGATACGGCCGGATCAGGCCGTGTTCCTGCAGGCTTAAACCATATCGTGGGCCTTAAACCAA
>CAYFPT010000160.1:0-3082 GCA_964345065.1 uncultured Bordetella sp. | reverse complement strand
TTTTTCTTCGGCGCGGGGATCGTGCAGCACAAAATCCGCCACATCTTGATTGAGATTGAGTGTGCGCGGGTGGCCGATGCCGATGCGCAGCCGCCAGAAATCAGCCGAGCCAAGGTGCAGTTCGATATCCCGAACACCGTTGTGGCCGCCATGGCCGCCCCCTTGTTTTAGGCGCACAGCACCCGGCGGAAGATCAAGCTCATCGTGAACGACCAAGATGTCATGGGCCTGGAGCCGATGAAATCGCGCAAACGGGCCCACCGCCTCACCCGAAGCATTCATATACGTCTGCGGCTTACAGAGCCATCGATCCGCACCGGCAAGTCGGGCCTTTGCGATTTCGGCTTTGAATTTAGATTCGCGGGACCATCCTGAGCCGACCAGCCGGTCGACCACCCAGAAGCCCACGTTATGCCGATGGCCGGCATACTGGGATCCTGGGTTTCCTAGGCCAACGATGAGTTTCATTCAGACCCTCTGGCCTGAATCATCAGTCTTTCTTTTCGGGCTTTTCTGCAGGCTTGGCTTCAGCGGCGGGAGCAGCCTCGACAGCGGGGGCTTCCTCTTCGGCGCTTCCACCCGGAACGGATGCGGTCACCACCGTGGGATTCTCGCCTGTGTGCAGCACCAGGGCGACGCCGGCTGGCATGACCAGATCACGGACGTGCAGGGAGTGGCCGACGGACAGCGTCGCCAGATCGACCTCGATGAACTCAGGCAGATCTTTCGGCAAGCAAGAAATCAGCACATCGGTCAGCACGTGGCTAACGATGCCGCCGGAGAGTTTGACGGCCGGGGAGATTTCTTGATTCTTAAAGTGCAGGGGCACCTTGGTCTGCAGTTTCTGGTTGACATCAATACGCTGGAAATCAACATGCAGCACAACAGGCCTAAAGGGGTGCATCTGGTAATCCCGCAGCAGCACCTGCTCAGATTTGCCATCAAGCTCGAGATCCAGAATCGAAGAATGAAATGACTCAACCTTAAGAGCCAGCAGCAGGGGATTGTGATCAATCTCGATATTGATGGGAGACTTTTTTGCACCATAGATAATGCCGGGCACTTTACCGTCACGGCGAAGACGGCGGCTCGCACCCGATCCTTGCACCGCGCGGGAATTGGCAACAACTTTCATGAACTACTCCTTCAAATTTGGCGGCCCGCAGGCCGCCGGTCAAAAACCCTTTTTGCTTTAGTGGCTGCCGCGACCAGCAATCCACAGAAACGAAAAGGCACGAAAACTATTCAACAAACAACGAACTGACCGAGTCGGATTTCACAATTCTTAATATGGTTTCAGCCAACAATCCGGCGCAGGATAAGACCCGAATTCTGCCGGTGGCCTGGGATTCTTTTGATAAGGGAATGGAGTCCGTCACCACGAGCTCATCTAAAGCCGAGTGGGCAATGCGATCCGCCGCACCGCCCGAGAGCACCGCATGGGTACAGTAGGCGACCACCCGTTCTGCACCATGATCCTTGAGTGCCTGCGCCGCCTTCGTCAGCGTGCCGGCGGTATCGACCATGTCATCCATGATCATGCAGGTTCTGCCAGAGACATCTCCAATGATATTCATGACCTCTGCGACATTGGCCTTGGGCCGGCGCTTATCAATAATCGCGAGATCGCAATCCATCTGCTTGGCAAAGGCCCGCGCCCGGACCACGCCACCGACATCGGGCGAGACCACCAATAAATTCTGATAGGTCTGCTGCCATACATCGGCCAGGATGATCGGTGCTGCGTAAACGTTATCGACCGGAATATCAAAAAACCCCTGGATCTGATCCGAGTGCAGATCCATGGTCAGCACGCGGTTAACGCCCACGCTCTGAAACATGTTGGCCACGACTTTGGCGCTAATGGGCACCCGCGAAGAGCGCACGCGTCGATCCTGCCGTGCATAGCCAAAATAGGGAATGGCGACAGTGATCCGCTCGGCCGAGGCCCGACGCAGCGCATCGCACATCAGCATGACTTCCATCAGATGGTCATTGGCAGGCGCGCAGGTGGACTGCAAGACAACCGCATGCTTGCCACGCACATGCTCAAGAATTTCGACAGTTGATTCGCCATCGCTGAATTGCGCAACCGTAGCGCGTCCGAGTCGCGTGCCGAGATGGCGCGCAACATCGGATGCCAGTTTTGGGTTGGCATTGCCGGTGAAGATCATGAGCCCCTCGGGGGCACCGCCTTCTTTATTTAATATGCGGTCGACCATCTTTCAATATTCGGGGTAAAAAATTTTGGCTGGGGAGGAAGGATTCGAACCCTCGAATGCCGGAATCAAAATCCGGTGCCTTAACCAACTTGGCGACTCCCCAACGGTTTACAAAACGCTGCCCGGATGTCGCATGAGGGTCTGGCAGACCTTCAGACGCAGCGGTGACTGACCCACTGAAGTGCTCTGAAGGGCGCTAACGCGGTCGACGAGCCGTTGGGCCGTCTGAGCATCTGGGGCGGTACAAAACACCGCACCCCCAGAGCCTGACATTCGCACTGCAGCCGGGGCTATTCCTTCGCTGGCGGCAGCCGTTTCAAGCCACTGCAGGGCCTGCCGAACCCGCGGAAACCGGGCTGCGGTCACCGCCTGTAGGTCGTTGTGGCCGAATTCCCATACGGGCTGTCGGGCTGCTTGGGCGAAGCCCGCAATTTTGGAAGTTTTGGAATTTCGTGTCAATTCAGGGGCAGAGAAGATTTCAGCAGTCGTCACGTGGCAGTCAGGCACAGCGATGGCCAGCCACCGCAGCCCGCTCTCGTAGGCCTGGAGCCGCTCACCGACCCCCTGCGCAAACGCCGATTTTCCAAAAAGAAAAAATGGGACATCCGCCCCCAGCGCCAGGCCGATTGCGCTGAGCTGCTGGCTGCCAATCTTCAGGCCCCAGAGGTGGTTTAAGCCCATCAGCGTGCTTGCCGCATCCGAGCTGCCCCCGCCCAGCCCGGCGCCGGCAGGGATATTTTTGGTGATCTGAATTCGCGCCCCCGGCCGGCCGGCCGCCTGCCACTGGGGGGTGTTTTGCAGAGCGCGTGCTGCCCGGACCGCCAGATCAAGATGCGATGGACCCAGCATGTCGCCGCATC
>CAYFPT010000159.1:1402-3107 GCA_964345065.1 uncultured Bordetella sp. | reverse complement strand
TGAGGTGATCATTACCCCCACCTATAGTGGCTGCCCAGCAATGGAGCAGATCGAGGCCGATGTTCGCGGCCTTCTGGCCGAGCAGGGCATTGCTGCAAAGGTCACCACGCGTTTATCGCCAGCATGGACCACCGACTGGATGACCGACGAGGGAAAAGAGAAGCTTCGGCAGTACGGTATTGCGCCGCCAGTGCATAAAGTCAGTGACGTGGCGGTGATGAAGTTCATGCCCCGAGTCACCGAGCGAAAGTGTGAGGCCGTGCCATGCCCACAATGCGGCTCCCAGCAGACAGTGGAGAGCGCCCATTTTGGGTCCACCGCCTGCAAGGCGCTGTACCGCTGCCTGGATTGCCGCGAGACATTCGATTATTTCAAACCGTATTGATTAGAAAATATAAGCCAAGTCAGGGAGAGCAGTTGCCATGGCGATTCAGTTTCATCCATTAAGAGTTAAGCGTATCAGCCCGGAGGCAGCGAATTCCGTGGCGATTACATTTTCGATTCCGCCTGAAAAAAAGGACTTGTTCGAGTTTCAGCCGGGGCAGTTTCTGACCCTGCGGGCTCAGCTCAATGGCCAGGATGTGCGGCGTAACTACTCCATCAGTAGTCCGCGTAGCCGTTTTACTCGTAGTAGCGAGCTTGAAATTGGTATCCGGCCAGTCGAGGAGGGCGTATTTTCAAACTGGGCGGTAAATCACATCAAGGCAGGCGATACGATTGAAGTCATGCCGCCGGATGGGCGTTTCACGGTAAAAAAAGATCGGGCCATTCATCGCGTTGGTTTCGCAAGTGGCTCGGGCATCACGCCGATACTTTCAATCGCTGCGACAACCCTTGAAGAGCAGCTGGATTCTAAATTTACGCTGATCTACGGCAATCGGCGGATGTCTTCGGTCATGTTTAATGAATCTCTGCAGGATCTGAAAGACCGCTTTCCGGGCCGATTCACAATGATTCACACGCTGTCGCGCCAGGCCCAAGAGGTTGAGCTTCAAGAGGGCCGTATCGATGGCGATAAGGTCCGTCAGGTGATCAAAGCCTTACTGCCCGTGGCCAGCATGGACGAAGTTTTTATTTGTGGCCCAGAGTCCATGATCGAGGCAACCCAGAAGGCCCTGGTCGATGCGGGTGTCCCGGAGAGCCGAGTGTATTTTGAGCGCTTTACGTCAAGCCGGGAGCAGGCGGTAAAAGTCCAGTCCGATACAGATTCGGCGCCGGTGCGCAACGCCGCCAAAAAAGACATCCTGCTGAAGTTGATCGTGGATGGCCATCAGCATGAACTGCGCATCGGCAAAGACGAAAAGCTTCTGGATGCCGCAATGAATGCCGGCCTTGATGTGCCGTTTTCCTGTAAGGCGGGTGTCTGCTGCACATGCCGCGGCCGCATTTTGGAGGGCAGCGCCACCATGCACAAGAACTACACGCTTGAGAAAGACGAAGTCGATAAGGGCTATGTGCTGACCTGCCAGGCTACAGCAACGAGCCCACAAGTCATCCTGACATTCGACGATCGCTAGTGGTGTCGGGCCGCTCGGGGCAGCCCGGCGGGCTCAGTTAGAATACGCCGCTCGGAGAGGTGGCAGAGTGGTCGAATGTACCTGACTCGAAATCAGGCGTGGGGGTAACTCCACCGTGGGTTCGAATCCCACCCTCTCCGCCACGTTTGTCAAGTGCAGGCCATTTGAGGCCTCTCAAGGCGACCTTT
>CAYFPT010000159.1:0-1392 GCA_964345065.1 uncultured Bordetella sp. | reverse complement strand
ACCCATGACCAGTCCAAACAGTATTTCATTAGGACGGGGCGCGTCTTGAATGCCTACTTCCATGCTATTGAAATGACTACGGACGTAGCTGGCATGTATGTAATGAAGCGGCACCATCAAACGGTAGCCTGCCGCCGCGACCGCCTTATTCGCAGGCACCATGGCCTTGGGCTCGCCCAAAACCGCGCGCATCGCCCATCCACCCGCTTCATGCCAGACTGCACCATGTTCCATTTCGCCGTTCACACCCACAATCGCCGCTTTGCTGTAAATCTCGACATTTTCTTTGCCGAGGGTATCAACAAGTTCTTGGGCCAAGAGTGTTCCAAGCTCCCGCAGCTCCGCCATGAAGGGCATGAGATTTGGCTCGTACCTTCCTGCATAGGGGTTTTCAATCACGGCGCACGACGCAGCAAGCTTGAGCGGCGTGTGGGTGACCGGTCCGCCTTCATGAAACTGCGTCTCAACGGTGAGGCTACGCTTGCGAATTTTGATGAGTGACATGATTTTTTTCGGGATCTACTGTTTCGGAATCTTGGCATCGTTGACGACTTGAGTCCACTTTGCGGTCTCAGACGCCACTAGGGCCCTCATCTCCTCTGGCGTACTGCCACGCGCTTCCCCACCCATTTCTTCTAGGCGGGATTTGATATTGGGCAGCAGCAATGATTTCAGCACCTCTGCGTTTAACCGGTCAATGATGGGGCGAGGTGTAGTCGCAGGGGCCATCAAACCAGCCCATGATCTGACGTCGTAACCGACAATCCCTTGCTCTGCAACCGTTGGAACATCAGGCATGCCCGCCCAGCGTTGAGGGCCTGTCACTGCAATCGCCTTGAGTTTGCCAGCCTTGATGTTGGAGAGTACTGCCGTAGGAGGTGCAACAAATCCAATTTGGCCATGCTTGCAAACAACTCGCCCGCTAAGTGGTGTGTCGAACCAATGCCGGCCGTTCCATAAGCAACTTTTCCAGGATTCGCTTTGGCTTGTGCTATCAGCGCTGGTAAGTTTGCAATTTTTCCGTCAGTTGGAACAACCATCAAGAAAGGAAAATATGTGATGGTGCTGATCATCTCGAAATCTTGCACTGTCTTGTAGCTCAGGTTGTTGTAAAGCGCACCCGCTATTTCACCGCCAATTGCCCTGGCAATGGCATCAGCGTTTCCGCCGGGTGCAAAGCCTTGCAAAATTTTTATACTTTTATCGGGGTAAGTCTGTGCACCACTGATCAGTGGGCACAACAATAGCAGAGACAGCAGAACCGTTTTAGATAAAAAATTTGAAATTACTTTATACATGGCTTGTCTCCTGTGATTTTTTTAAAAAGTTTCCTCAATGAGGTTTCAAAACAATCTTGCCCAGTGTGAGTCCCTTGTCAAGAATATCATGTGC
>CAYFPT010000158.1:0-3131 GCA_964345065.1 uncultured Bordetella sp. | reverse complement strand
AGCACCAGCCAATCGTGTGCGCCATTGGTTTGAAGCGACTGCACTTCTCCGAGCAGACTACCCTGGCGATTGACCACCGTGCAGCCCAACAGGTCTGCCCAATACGCTTCGTCTTCAGAGGGCTCGGGAAAGACACTCCGCGATAAGCCCACCTGGGCGCCTCTTAATTGCTCGGCCTGATCGCGGGTCTGGATCGCCTGAAGACGCAGCTTCAGCCCGCGGGTCTGGACCGAGCACTCTTGGATTGCCGAATAAAGCCAGCGGGCAGGCTTGGACTGCGCGATATAAATCCAGCAGTCGGGGGACTGCATCAGCAGGCTGTCATCGATGGGCAGTCCGGTCACGGACTTCAGGGTGTGGAGCCGAACCGCGCCCGATAGACCGATGGGCGCGCCGATTTCTCCAAGCGCCACCCAGTCGGGTGGCGGTGATGCGTCAGGCTGCTTTCTGGGCAGCAAATTCTTTAATCAGGCGGGCAACGCGGGGGCTGATTTGAGCGCCCTTGCTGCGCCAGTAATCCACACGGTCCATCGAGACCTGGGTCTTGGGCTCATTGGCGGCGGCCAGGGGATTGAAAAAGCCCACCCGCTCAATGAACTTGCCATCGCGGCGGCTGCGCGAATCGGTCGCCACCATGTAAAAGAAGGGCCGCTTGTGGGCGCCGCCTCGGGCTAAACGAATAATCACCATCTCAACATTCCTTAATTAATTCGGGGGCAGGGCAAAGGCCCACATCCAAGGGAAAGCCCGCAATTCTAGCAGTCCCGGGCTCAATTTCCCAGGTTTTTTGCCACCGCAGCCGTCAGCTCCGGGATGATCTGGAAGAGATCCCCCACCAGGCCATAGTCGGCCAGCTGGAAAATCGGGGCCTCGGCATCCTGATTGATGGCCACAATCACCTTGGAGTCCTTCATGCCTGCCAGGTGCTGAATCGCGCCCGAGATACCCACGGCGATGTACAACTGCGGGGCCACGACCTTGCCGGTCTGCCCGACCTGCCAGTCATTGGGTGCATAGCCCGCATCCACCGCAGCCCGGCTTGCACCCAGGGCAGCGCCGAGGCTATCGGCAAGTTTTTCCAGTAGGGCGAAGTTTTCTTTGGACCCCAAGGCCCTGCCGCCCGAGATCACCACCTTGGCCGCAGTCAGCTCCGGCCGGGCCAAAACGGCCACCTCGCGAGACTGAAACTGCGCGCTTCGGGCGGGCGCTGCCGCGGCCGCAACGCTCTCGATTGCGGCGGCTGCCTGTGCGCCAACGGCCTCAAAGGAAGTGCCGCGGACGGTCATCACCTTGACTGCATCAGTGGACTGCACGGTTGCGATCACATTGCCTGCATAAATCGGCCGCTTAAATGTATCGGCGGCTTGAATTTCGATCACATCAGAGATCTGCGAAACATCAAGGCGTGCTGCCACACGGGGGGCCGCATTTTTACCAAAAGCGGTGGCCGGAAAAATAATCGCTTCCATTGCACCGCAGACCGCCAGCACCTGTTCTGCAATCGGCTCGGCCACCTGCTCAGCAAGATGTGCAGCCTCGGCCAGCAGCACCTTACTCACCCCAGCAAGCGCGGCGGCAGCCTCTGCGGCAGGCCGCGCAGACTGGCCTGCCACCAAGACCGTAATCTCGGCCCCACCCGCCTTGGCGCCAAGCGCCGATGCCGCAGCGACTGCATTTGCGGTAACGGGACGTAATTGATCGTTGGCGTGCTCTGCAATTACAAGAATCTTCATGGCTATTGCCTCTTTAAATCACTTTGGCTTCGTTACGAAGCTTATCGACCAGCGTCGCGACATCGGGCACCTTGATGCCGGCCTTGCGGCTCGGCGGGTCTTGGACCTTCAGCTGCTTAAGCCGTGGCGTGACATCCACCCCAAGATCAGCCGGCGTGACCTGATCGATTGTTTTTTTCTTCGCCTTCATGATGTTCGGCAGCGTCACATAGCGCGGCTCATTTAAGCGCAGATCCGTGGTCACGACTGCCGGCAGCTGCATGGAGAGCTTCTCTAGCCCGCCATCGATTTCTCGGGTCACGGTCATCTGCTCGCCAGTAATTTCCACTTTCGAGGCAAAGGTCGCCTGCGGCACGCCCCAGAGGGCGGCCAGCATCTGGCCCGTCTGGTTGGCGTCATCGTCAATGGCCTGCTTACCCAGAATCACGAGCTGGGCGGATTCTTTTTCCGCGAGTGCTTTGAGCATCTTGGCAACCGCCAATGGCTCCAGTGGCTGATCGCACAGCACATGGATGCCACGATCTGCGCCGATGGCCATGGCGGTGCGAATGACATCCTGGCACTGGGCCACGCCACAACTCACCGCAACAATCTCGCTGGCCATGCCGGCTTCTTTGAGACGCGTGGCTTCCTCGACGGCGATCTCATCAAACGGATTCATCGACATCTTCACATTGGCGATATCGACATCGGACCCATCGGCCTTCACCCGAACCTTCACGTTGTAATCGACCACGCGTTTAACTGGGACAAGGATTTTCATTTTCGGCAACATCCTGATTTGGCGTTAGTGCACATTCTAATGCGACAATTCCGTGGGATCTTTTGGGGGACATTTCCGTTACGCATATGCGGCAATCACGTCGATCAATTCTTCAGGCGGGCGGCCTCATCGGCCTAGCCGGCCTGCTGCCCGGCCAGGCGGCCTTCGCCCAGCAGCCGGCAGCAAAATCGGCCAGAGAACCCTATGCGGAAATGCTCGCCGATCGGCTGCGATTCGGCTGGCTAGGCCGCAGCGATGTGCAGGAATTTATCTCCATGATGAGCGATCGGCATGGCCTTCCCCGGCCATGGCTGGAGAGTCAGTTTCGTAATCTCGGCGCACAGCCCCGGGCCCTGGCGTTAATTGCACCGCCGCCGCCAGCGCCGGGCGATCCGCCACCACGAAAACGCTCCTGGGCCCGCTATCTCTCGCAGCATGCCGATGCCAGCCGCACCAAAGAGGGCAAAGAGTTTCTCGCCCGGCACCGAGCAGTCTTTCAGTCAGTTGCCAATGACTCTGGCGTACCAGCGCACATCATCGCCGCCATCATTGGTGTCGAAACCAAATACGGCAGCTTCACCGGCCGATTCCCTGCTGTCGAGACCTTGGCAACACTCGGCTTTGATTCGCCACGC
>CAYFPT010000157.1:2920-3147 GCA_964345065.1 uncultured Bordetella sp. | reverse complement strand
TTCTTAGGCCCTGGCCTCTGCGCCAGTGGACACCAAGATCCGAGACCCAGCCTCCCGGGTCTGCCAAAAGTTCATCGGGAGAAAGGCCGAGCTCTCGCGGCATCACCATGTGCTTCCAGCCCGCAAGGCTGTGCTGAAGTGGATCCATCGCAAACTGCTTTTCAGGATCGAGGTCGAGCTGAAACTCGGCCAGGGCTTGACGAATAAAAGCCGAATTAAAAAAAATA
>CAYFPT010000157.1:0-2910 GCA_964345065.1 uncultured Bordetella sp. | reverse complement strand
GGGTTTATGATAAATGCGGGCGATACGGCCGACTTCAAACCGCGCTGGCGCTGCAGCCGCACCGAAGCAATGCCGGGCTGCTGAAGCAGACTGCGCACACGATCAAAGGGGACTGGTCGATTTAAGACCCAGTCATCTTCAAGGTGCAGAAATAGATTCTCTTTTTCAGTAGCCTGCTGCCAGGCCCACTGCACCGCCCGCGAAAAACTGGGCTGCTCTGCAAATCGAACAATCACTTCATCGAAATAGGTGTTCGCAATCGCCATGATCTGATTTTTCAGATCTGCGATCTGCCCAGCGTGGATGCCCAAGGGATCGAGATTAAGGATGAGCGTCTTGCGCGGGAAATGCCGAAATAAGCCCCGATCAAAACTCCATAGCGTTGTCGCCAATAGCTCAGGCCGATAAATCGCAGGCATCGCAACCACCAGATGGTGTGATGCCCAAGCAGTGATCGCTTTATTCAAAGTCTCCGATGCCTCATGGTCTGCGCTGGTCTGCCGCCGGCATACCCAAGGCCTTTTCGGTCTGCGCCAACACCCGCGCCACCGTGACCGGGCCATCGGCACTATCCACCGGCAGTTGATTGGATAGCTCCGGGTGCGCATAGCGGACCGCATGGGTCTTTAAAAACAGCATCACGGTGGGTACACCGAGCGCAACTGCAAGATGCGCCAAGCCCGTATCGCCACCGACGACTGCTCGCGCATCCATAAATCGGGCCACTAAATCCTGCACGCTATAGATGCGCGGCGCTACGATCACCGCATCGGTCGAAGTCTGGTGTTGGATTTCAAGGGCAAGCTGTCGCTCCGATTCAGACCCCCAGAGTAGCTCGATTGACACATCTTTCTGCCCACTAAGCCCGAGTCGATTGGGTAGCTGAGCGCATCAAACCCGAGGGCTGCGCCCGCGAAATAACGGGCCCGCATGGCAAGGCCTTCGACCTTGCTGCCCTTCACTTGGTGGCTATAGAGCCGCTGAACGCCAGACTCGGAGACCGCAAATGCCTCGGGGCCAAATCGATACTTCGCACGACTCATCCAGCCAACAATGGCACTTTTATATAAGCCCTGTAGATCAACCGAAGCATCGAAGGGCAAATTACGCAGCTGACTAATCCAACGGCCGATCTCCGGCCACAGCCAGGGCTTAAAAAGAAACCCTCGCCAGCGGCGGGCCGGCAATGCAATGACCTGCGCCACTGCGGGGTGAAGCCGCGCGAGATCTGCAAAGCGCGCATCCACACACCAGGTTAATCGGGTCTCGGGCAGCGCGCGACAGATATCGGAGACTACGTAGAAAGTCTGCACGACGTCGCCAAAGGCAGATGTTCTGATGAGCAATAAATGTTTGGGGCTCATGCAAAAAAAGTAGGCATCGTGGAGAGGGCTTATGCCCTACTCAGCCAACGCATCGTCAATTGAGTCGCGGCCGGACTCCGATGCGCGGGCATACAGGCCCGCGTAAACACCGCCTTGCTGCAAGAGTTCACTGTGGCTGCCCTGCTCAACGATTTGGCCCTCTTTAATCACAATAATTCGGTTTGCATCCACGATGGTTGAGAGCCGGTGGGCGACCACCAGTGTCGTTCTGCCTTGGCGCAGTCGGTCAATGGCGTTTTTCACACTCGCTTCGGCATGTGTGTCGAGGGCCGAGGTTGCCTCATCCAGAATCAAAATTGGTGCGTTTTTAAGCACCGCCCGAGCAATGGCAATGCGCTGGCGCTGCCCGCCAGAAAGCCGCACGCCCCGATCGCCAATCACTGTATCGATGCCATCGGGACATGAATCCACAAAGCTGGCCAAATCGGCAGCAGCAATTGCATCCAGAATCTGCTGATCCGATGCATTTACCGCGCCGTATGCAATATTGTTTCGAATCGAGTCATTAAAAAGCACCACATCCTGAGACACTAAGGCGATCTGAGACCGCAGACTCGCTAGCGTAAATTCGCTGGCGGAAATTCCATCAAGAAGTACGTTGCCCGACGTTGGTTCGTAAAGTCGCGGCAGTAAATTCACAAGCGATGTTTTGCCGCCGCCCGAGGGGCCAACCAGCGCGATGGTTTCTCCCGGCTGAATGCGCAATGAAACCTGACTTAAGACCTGGCGCTCACTGCTCGAATAAGTGAGGCTTACGCCCTGAAACTCGATTTCACCGCGGACCCGGTCGATCACACGGGTGCCCACATCCCGCTCGGATTTTTCATCGATCAGCTCAAAGACCGCCTCTGCCGAGGCCAGGCCCCGCTGCAGCTGGGAATTGATATCCGCTAAGTGCCGCAATGGGCCAAACATCATCAGCATGGCGGTCACAAATGAAATGAAGTCCCCCACCGTCGCCTCACCTGCGCGGGACTGCATCAGCGCAATGGTCAACACAACGGCAACGCCGATTGCCGCAATGAATTGGCTGATGGGAGTCTGAAGCGCCTGTGCGATTGCCAGCCGCATGGACTGGCCCCGAAATTCGGCATTGACCTTTCGAAATCGGGCGGTTTCAAACTCATTTCCCTGAAATACCTTGATGACACGATTTCCGAAGATGGCTTCCTCGACAGATCGGGTCATCTCCGCAGTGGCCTTTAATGCATCCCGGCTGACGCGCCGCATGCGTTTGGAAAATGCAAGGGTAAGGCCCGCCAAGAAGGGCAATAAGGCCAAGACAATCAGCGTGAGCTTCCAGTTCAGCCAAAAAAGCCAGCCCAAGAGTCCGAGCAGAATCAAGCTATCCCGGACCAGCGTGTTCACGACATTGGTTGCCGCACTCGTTACGCCATTGACCTCAGCAATCACCCGCGAAATTAGCTGGCCAGAAGACCGGGCATCAAAGGTTGAGGCCGGCATCGTCAGCAATTTATTAAACATGGCCTGCCGAAGATCCCGTAAAACACTGTTGGCGATCCAG
>CAYFPT010000156.1:0-3163 GCA_964345065.1 uncultured Bordetella sp. | reverse complement strand
GAGACAGCTTCTGGCCCACCTGGCGGGCCCGCTGATCCGCGCTTCCCCCAACCCCATAAGGCACCACAAAAGTAATTGGCCGACTGGGATAGGTGCTTTCTTGGGCCTGCGCTGTGCTCAACAACACCAGGCCGATTAAACAAATGATTGGACGCATTAGACTCGTAGCGATAGGTTCGGCAGGCATCTGTGGCTCTGCGCTTTGGCAGCGGGTTGAAAATAGCAAACTGGGAGTGCATGTTGCCAGTTTGTGGGCAGCCGCGCCGCTGCGGCCAGCACGCAAGGCGGCGGCAAGCGGCTTACAGCACCGGTATGGCATAAGTTTTAGGCAGGAGCGTTTTACTTGGGTCACTTGCAGTCCATGGCCTGAAGCCAAGAAAATAGCCAAAGAAGCCTCAAATCCCACCCCCCCCTCTACAAAATGGGCACGCCGTGAAGACCGTAAAAGACTGCATCTCACAAAAAACTCAGCGCACGATCTCTGTCTCATCAAGCGATACGGTGCAGGTTGCTTTAGAAATGATGAAACAGCACCGCGTTAGAGCGGTGCTGGTGATCGACTCAGATCAACTCGTGGGCATCATCTCTCAGGGTGACTGTGCGATTCGCGCGCTTTTGCCGGGCAAGGACGCAAAAATCACCCGTGTCTCGGAAATCATGACCCGCGACCCGATCACCGTAAAGCCCGGCGATCCGATGGAGCATTGCATGGGACTGATGGCCACCCGCAGTATTCGTCACCTGCCCGTGGTGGGGGCAGACAAAGTCATTGGGGTCGTCTCGATTGGGGATGTCGTCAAGGAAATGATGACCGATCTTAGCCAGCATGTCTCTTTCCTGGAGACCTACATCAAAGGCCACAGCGGCTAAAGCACACAGCCTGCAAGCTGACTAAAACCAATTCATGCCACAAAAGACTGAAGGGTTTTTTTACTACGACATCATTTCCCCCTTCACGTATCTATTCCTTCGGCAGAGGGCAGTGCTGGCCGATCGTCTGCAGTTAATACCGAAGCCGATATTTTTTCCTGGGTTGCTGCGACTGCAAGATAACCGAGGGCCCGCAGAGGTTGCGGAAAAGCGTGTTCACACCTACGACTTCTGCATTTGGAGCGCCAAAAAACACAACATTCCGATGAAGTTTCCAGCACGTCATCCGTTTCCGTCGGTGGCGGCGCAGCGCCTGTTCCTTCAAGAAAGCGTGGGCTGGGAGATGCTGGATCGGGCGTTTGACTTTGTATGGTCCCAGGGCCGAGATCCGGACTTAGAGTGGCCTGATTTTTGCGCCAGTATGGGCCTGCCACGAGATACCAGCAGGCCCGATAGCGCCCAGATCAAAAGCCGGCTTGCACAAGAAACCGAGCAGGCAGCACGCCAGGGCATCTTTGGTGTGCCAACCCTTGTGGTGAACCAGCGGGTCTTCTGGGGCTGCGACAGTATTCCCTGGATTCTGGATTATCTCGATAACCCCGAAATGTTCGAGCAGCCCGAGTTTCAAGAATTGCGTGCGATTGAAAATCCGCTGAGAACGAAATCCTAAGGCGGCTCTCCGGAAGCGGATCGATAACTCACCGACGGGGCGATTCAGAATGTCAGAAGTTATTTGCGTATGTAACGGTGTCTGGGAAGAAGACCTCAGAGACTATCTTCAAAGATACCCCGTAGCGTCCATCGATGAACTCCGGGCGAAGGAGCAGATCTGCAATAAGTGTCGGCAGTGTGAGCCCTTCGTCAGCGCATTAATCGCTGAGACGCTTGCGGCGCCAGAAAAGCCATGACCGTGGATCGCTTACTTGACTGAGGCCCAGGCCCACAAAAACCATGATGATTCCCGGCCAGCTGCCGGGCCGAAGCCCTTCTCCCAAAATGAGTGCGGCCGATCCTAGCCCGAAGACTGGCACCAGCAGCGTGAACGGGGCGACAAGGGCAGTCGGATGTCGGCGCAACAGCCAAGACCAGCCGCCGTAGCCCAGCAAGCTTGCCCCAAAGCCGTTAAAGAGCAGGCTGCTCCAGAACACAAGATCACCCTGGGCCAACAGCTTAAGCGCAACGCCCCACGGCGCTGTTCCTTCAATGACAAGCGAAACGGGAATCAGTGTGGCTGCAGCAATCAGTGAGGCCCATACCACCAAGGAAATAGCATTGACCGGGCCCATCGCCTTCACAAACGTATTGCCCACCGCCCAACACAGCGCCGCGCAGAGCGTGACCATAAAAGCGAGCAGGGGCATCGTCTGGCCAATATCGGCCCCCACTGCGGCAATACCGAGTGTGCCCACCGAGACGCCGATAATCTGCCAGCGGGAAGGCCGATCGCGGTACATCAGGATCGCCAGAACGATCGTGAAAAATACCTGGCCCTGCACCACCAGAGAAATGAGCCCCACCGGCATGTTGATCGATACAGCAAGAAATAAAAGGCAGAACTGCAGGCTAAAGGAGCTTGAGGCGTAGCCAAAAAGCAGTCGCAGAGGCACCTTTGGCCGGGGCACGAAAAAAATCAATGGCACAAGCACCACGGAGAATCGCAGGGCTGCGAAGGTCAGCGGGGCAACATCATCGAGCGCCCAACGCATTGCGATGAAGTTCAGTCCCCAGACCGCCATGATGATCAGGGCAAGCAGCAGATGCGAGACGGGCATGCGTCGATCAGCAGAAGGCCTGCGTTGATTCCTGATCTAGTTGCAGTAAGAGCGGTGATTCTAGCTCACGGCGAATATGGCTTTGCGTCGCTTTTGAGATAAGCCTCGGTCAGGGCATCTTGCAGTTGTCGGCCAGCCACATACCCGGCCAGCGCCCCCGGGCGCTGAACACCGGTGGCCAATCTCGGGCAAGGTTCGGGCTGGCCTAACACCATGCGCACCGGGATGCATTCGGCATAGATCGGCAGTTCATAGTCCTCGTCTTCGTCGACTACACCGCGCGCACGGATCTTGGCCGACGCCTGCTCAATATCCATCGCAATCACCGAGGTCGCCTTGATCTCCTGTGGGCTCGCGGGCCGCAGCCCAGCCGTGCGCTGCGGATACAGCCGATCAACCATCATCACTAAGGCGCGCGCCTTCTCTTGGGGATCTTCAACCCATTTCGCTTTTCCGAAGGCCATGACGGAGCGGTAATCGGCTGAATGATTGAATCCCGACCGCGCCAAGACCAAGGAATC
>CAYFPT010000155.1:0-3180 GCA_964345065.1 uncultured Bordetella sp. | reverse complement strand
GGATGCGGTTGCTGCTGAAGTCGTTGCTGCCGCTGGGTTATGGGCTTTTACTTCTTCAGTCATTCGGCGCTTTGTTAAAGCTGTGGTTACTTCATAAGAACCCAGCGCCGGAGGCCGCCAATGCCTAGCTTTGAGATTCTTGCCATCCTGATGCTGGTGGCGTTTTTCGGCATGCTGATGATTGGCATTCCGGTGGCCATCAGCATCGCCACTGTTGGATTCGTATTCGGTGGAATCGGATTTGGCACCACACTTTTTAATCTGATTCCGGCGCGCCTGTTCGGCGTCGTCACGGGCTACCAGTGGCTCGCCATCCCGTTGTTTGTCTTCATGGGGGTCATGCTCGAAAAATCGCGGCTCGCCAACGATCTGCTGGATGTGATGGGCCATCTTGCGGGTGGCGTGCGCGGCGGCATGGGCGTGGGAATTATTCTGTTCGGCGTACTTATGGGGGCAACGACAGGAATCGTTGGCGCCACGGTGATTACGCTTGGTCTGCTGACACTGCCCACTTTAATTCGGAGGGGCTACAACAAGTCGATTGCCTGCGGAGCCATCTGTGCCTCGGGGACACTTGGCCAAATTATTCCGCCTAGTCTGATTCTGATTCTGCTGTCCGACATCATGCAGCAGTCGGTTGGCACCTTGTTTGCCGCGGCAGTAGGGCCCGGGCTGCTGCTAGCCGTGGTGTACATCGTGTTCTTGCTGCTTTTGGGCTGGGCAAAGCCAGAGCTCATGCCGGCCATGCCCCAGGAGGAGCGCGACGAAGTCTCCCGACGCGAACTGTTTATCCGATTTTGGAAAGTCGCTGTGCCGCCGGTCTTGCTGGTGGTGGCGGTTCTCGGCTCCATCATTGGCGGTGTGGCCGCGCCCACCGAAGCGGCCTGCATGGGTGCGCTCGGCTCGGCATTGATCACGCTGATCTCAAAGCGGCTGTCGTGGGTGGTGTTACGCGATGTGGCCCGCGAAACGACCAAGATCACGGCCGTGATGATGTTTATTCTCATGATGGCCCAGGTCTTTGCCCTGGCATTTCGTGGCCTTCAGGGGGAAGACTTAATTACCAAGATGTTTGAATTTCTGCCGGGTGGTGTGAATTCGGACATCTGGTTCATGATGCTCATCATTTTCGTTCTTGGGTTTTTTATTGAATGGATTGAGATTAGCTATATCGCCGTGCCACTGTTTTTGCCAGTCTTGCTGGCCCAAGGCGTGGATCCAATTTGGCTTGCAATGTTGATCACAGTAAATCTGCAGTCGTCGTTTCTTACCCCGCCATTCGGATGGGCTTTGTTTTATCTGAAGGGTGTTGCGCCACCCGGGGTGACGATTGCAGACATCTATAAGGGGGTAGTACCCTTTGTGCTGATGCAGGCCATTGCTTTGGTCATTGTGTTTCTTTACCCCCAGATCGCGCTGTGGCTTCCAAAGGCAATTGGATGGTAGGCCACCCAAGCAGGGCTTTATCCAAGAAATCTTTAACTAAAAAGAATTCTTAAAAAAAGGAACCACCAAAGTGGCATTTTCTGCGCTGGGACTTCGAGGGATGGCGGTCGCCCCGCATTCTCTTGCGGCTGAGTCCGCGGTTGGTGTGTTGCGTGAAGGGGGCAATGCCCTTGAGGCGATGATTGCCGCCGCCGCGACGATTGCGGTGGTCTATCCGCATATGAATTCAATTGGCGGCGACGGGTTTTGGGTCATCAATGGGCCGGGCGGTCAGGTCGGGGGTATCGATGCGAGCGGCGCGAGCGGACTGAAAGCGACAAGAAATTGGTTTGTCGATCGCGGCGTACACGACAGGATTCCGTTTCGCGGTGGTGTTGCGGCCTTGACTGTTGCCGGGACGGTCTCGGGCTGGGGAGCCGCCCATGAGCTTTCGCGCAAACACCTCGGCGGCCGAATGCCGCTGTCGCGGTTACTGGCTGATGCAATTTTTTTGGCACAGCAGGGCAGTCCTGTCACGGCGAGTCAGACTGCAAGTACCCAGGCGAAGCTTACTGAACTGAAAGACATTCCTGGGTTTGCGGAAACGTTTTTGGTGAACGGCCGCCCGCCAGAGGCAGGCACTCTGTTTAAACAGCCGCGTCTTGCGAAAACGCTTCAGCGTATCGCCAAGGAGGGCACTGATACTTTTTATCGCGGTAAGTTATCCAAACTCATGGCGCAGGAGCTTGCGCGAGTCGGAAGCCCACTTGCCGCGATTGATCTGAATCGTCATCAGGCCCAGCGGGTTGATCCGCTGAGCACAAATGTTGGCATTCGATCCGAACGCGCAGGCGGGCGGGCACGGCTCTTTAATATGGTTCCCCCGTCTCAAGGGGTCCTGTCGCTCATGATCCTTGGCATCATGGATCGGCTCAAGGGCTGGCATCAGGGCCCGGAGTCGGCGGAGTTTATTCACGCCCAGGTCGAGGCCACAAAGGCCGCATTTCGCATTCGCGATGCCCACCTCACCGACCGGGCTTTTATGAAGCGCCCCCCAAGCGCCTTTCTTGAGCCTGCGTTTTTGGATCAACTTGCTGCCGAAATTTCCATGCAACGCGCGGCACCCTGGGGCAGCAAGTCCAAGCCGGGCGATACGATCTGGATGGGAGTTATCGATTCCCAAGGAATCGCAGTCTCGTTTATCCAGAGCATCTATCATGAATTTGGTTCTGGAATCGTATTGCCGGAGTCTGGCGTGAACTGGCAAAACCGCGGCTGCAGTTTTTCTTTGGATCCTGCCCATATCAATACGCTGGCTCCGGGCAAAAAGCCTTTTCACACTCTGAATGCGGGTCTGGCGCAATGCGCCTCGGGCGCCTCCATGGTCTATGGATCGATGGGCGGGGATGGCCAGCCCCAGACGCAGGCCACCATTTTTAGTCGGGTGATGCAGTTTTCCGATCATCCCCAGCAGGCCATCGAGCGGCCGCGGTGGCTTTTGGGGCGCACCTGGGGCGCAGCATCGGACACCCTAAAGCTCGAATCGCGATTCTCGCCCGAGGTCTTCCAGTCCCTTCGCGGGCTGGGCCATGAGGTCGAGAAGTTCGGCCCCTGGGATGAGTCGTTCGGACATGCGGGCATGATTGTGCGGCACCCCAATGGGGTGCTCGAAGGCGGCTATGACCCGCGCTCCAATGGTGCGGCGATTGGCTTTTAGTTAGGGGTTTTTTTTCAAGAAATCAGGCATGATCCGCA
>CAYFPT010000154.1:0-3264 GCA_964345065.1 uncultured Bordetella sp. | reverse complement strand
AATACAAGCGAGTCGATCTCTGGATAGAGGCATTTCGTCATCTGCCCCAGCATCAGTTGATTGTGGTGGGCACTGGCCCGGAGCTCGGCCGACTTCAGCAGACGGCGCCGCCCAATGTGCGGTTCACAGGCTGGGTATCGGATGAAAAGGCGATTGAATTGATTGCTGGTGCCAAGGGCTTTCTGCAGGCCTCCAAGGAAGACTTCGGAATCTCGGCTGTCGAGGCGCAGGGCTATGGCGTTGCAGTGCTGGCCTATGGCCAAGGCGGTGCGGCCGAGACTGTGATCGGGCAGGGCCAGGCGGGCGCCACGGGCCTACTTTTTGATGAACTCGAGCCCGAGGCAGTGGCCCAGCGCATTCTTGAATTTGAACGCCATCACTTTCTGGCCGAAGACTGCAGACGCAATGCAGCCCGCTTTTCGCCCCAGGCCTTTAAAGCGGCAATGGCAGAGCAACTCAAGCCGTATGGGATTCATTTAGGGGTAATATCTTTTTGATTCGCCATCCCCGGTCATGCCATGCCCACGCCTGCCACCCGTTTTCTGACTCGAGAGCATGCCGGGCTAATTGAATTGGCCCATCGGGCCCTGGACGCGGTGGCCTGCGGGGCGGCCTCGGTCATGGTGGCCGCGCTTGCCGGCATCCCAGGCCAAGACCGCCAAGACTGGGCGTTGTTAGTGCTGATTGAGATCTTTGTGAGCATGCTGCTTTTTCAGCAGCATGATTTGTACAAAAGCTGGCGCGGCCGGCCCTATTCCGATCAATTCAGCCGCTTAGTGCTCGCCTGGTTGATCGTGAGTGCGATCCTTTGGGTGATCTGGCAGGCACTGGACTTGGGCCGCATCATGACCCAGCTGACTTTTTTCACTTGGCTGGCAGCGAGCCTGGCAGTCATCGTGATTCAGCGGGCAATGCTTCATTTTGGCATTCGTTACTTCCGCAGGCGTGGATTAAACAGCAAACGGGTGCTGATTTATGGCGCGGGCTCGCTCGGCCGATCAATTGCGAATCAGATTCGCCGCAGCCCAGAAAGCGGCTTTGAGATTGCTGCGTTTTTGGATGACAAAAAAGAAATCAAGGGCCTGAAGCTGGATGGCGCCGAGGTGCTTGGGGGCAGCGCAGATCTAGAGGAGATTCTCTCAGCCAACTCGATTGATGAGCTGTGGATCGCTTTGCCCTTATCAGCAACCGAAAAAGTATCGGATGTGCTTGAAATTTCCAACCGACACGTGGTGTCGGTGCGGCTCTTTCCGGATTTATATGGCCTGACACTGCTGAATCATTCGGTCAGCGAACTCCTAGGCTTTCCCATTATCGATCTCAATGTTGACCGCATGCAGGGCTTTAACCGTTTGATCAAAGAGATCGAGGACAAAGTCTTGGGCCTGGTGATGCTCATCACAGCGCTGCCACTAATCGGCATGATTGCACTGATCATTCGGCTGTCGTCTCATGGGCCGATCCTGTTTAAGCAGCGTCGGCGCGGCTGGGATGGCAAGCCTTTTACAATTTATAAATTTCGTACCATGCGGCTACACACCGAGCCGCCCGGCCAGCTGACCCAGGCCCGGGTCAATGATCATCGATTCACGGCGATTGGCCGATGGCTCAGAAGGACTTCTTTGGATGAGCTGCCGCAGCTTTATAACGTGCTGCAGGGCCGAATGAGCCTGGTGGGCCCGCGGCCCCACGCCATTGAGCACGATAATTTTTATGAAAAACACATTGAGGGCTATCTTCGGCGGCATCGCGTCAAGCCCGGCATCACGGGCTGGGCCCAGATCAATGACCTGCGTGGCGAGGTCCAGGAGATTGAGGAAATGAGCCGTCGGGTGAAGCACGACCTTTATTACATTGAGCACTGGTCACTCTGGTTTGATGTGCGGATTATTCTGGCAACGGTATTGAAAATCTTCTTCAGCAAAAAGGCCTGGTGAGTGATCGAGATTGCGATCGCCACCAGCCTGATTCATCCCAATCTTTTTGGCGCGGCCTGGACCATTCTGATTCTGGTGTGCCTTATCCGTTGGGTGAGGGCCTGGGGCGCAGGCCCATTGATGGGTGCAGGCGGTGAAGTGCTGCGCCTCTGGGCCACTGCCTTTGGCCCGCTTTTTTTGCTGTCGCTGGCGTCTGCGCTATCGCTTAGCCTCGGCATTGGCCGCATTGAAGTGCTGGAGATATTGGCAGGCGGTGCAGCGCTGGCGTTGGGCTTGGCGCGATTTGGGCCGAGGCTGAATCAGGCGGTGATCTATCGCGGAGCGCTGCTTGCGCTTTTTGCTGGCCTTTTGCTTGCGGCCTATGAACTGCTGATCGCTGGCGAGCGGCGAGCCGGCATGGTCTTTCAGCCGATTAACTTTGGTGTTGGCTGTGGCGTGGCCCTGCTCTTAGCGCTTTTCCTGGCAGAAAAACGCAATGGCCTTTTTGTTCTTGGGCTTAGTGCTGGAGCAATTGCGCTTTTGCTTTCCGGGTCGCGGGGGCCGATTTTATTTTTTGTGCTCAGTGCAGCACTGGGCCTTTGGCTTGGCGGGCAGCGAATCAAGCCGTGGGTTGCGGCAGGCGTGCTTCTGGGCTTTGCGGTGCTGGGGGCGGTAGTGGCCTGGTATCGGCTGCAGATTGAGACGATCACCGGTGAACCCAGCTCTCATGGCGTTCGCTGGGAGCTGATCCGACTCTCCCTTTTGCAAATCGCCGAAAGCCCCTGGGTAGGGGTGGGCGCCGATCAGGCCGGAAAATTTTTCAGCCAATTTCCTGCGCCAGTGGGCACCCTAAACCATGCCCATATGACGGTGCTGAATCTTGCGCTTGAGCTTGGCTTAATGGGGGCGGCGGCATGGGTCTGGGCCTTTGCGGTGCTGGCCTGGTTTTTTTATCGGCAGAAATCGCGCGGGCCCCAGGGCATCTGGCAGGCAGGACTGACAATCACCGTGTTTTTATTTCTTTGCTCGATGACGCAAGACATAATGAGCCATGCGTACACCCGAAAGCTCATCGCGCTTGCTTTGGTGATGTTGCTGGTGGCTTTGGCGCTGGCGTTTGCCAGGAGTGGATCGTATTGGATAGCCAGAGCAGCGATGAAACCGCCGCGATTGCACAGCGCTTTGGCTGCAGAATCATCAACGATACCGACTGGCAGGGCTTTGGTATTCAAAAGCAGCGGGCATTGGATGCAGCCAGCGGCGAATGGGTGCTCTCGATCGATGCCGATGAGCGCATCACGCCAGCACTCGCCCAAGAGATTCAGCAGGCAATTCGCTCAGGCACGGC
>CAYFPT010000153.1:0-3338 GCA_964345065.1 uncultured Bordetella sp. | reverse complement strand
ATCCAATATTGGCGTTTTCCGCCCACTTGTTTTCACCGCCATCCGGATCCATGCCGCTGACCGATGCGCCTGCAATACAGCGCAGCAGCGTGGTCTTGCCTGCGCCATTGGCGCCCACAATCGCAATTTTCTCGCCGGCTTCAACCATCATGGAGAACCGCTCAATCACCGGACGGCTGCGGCCCGCGAAGGTCTTTGAGATGCTTTGCACATGGACGGCCTGACGGTAAAGCTGCTTAGTTTGCTCAAAACGAATATAGGGATTCTGCCGCGACGATGGCCGCACCTCGACGGCATCGCCTTGAATTTTTTCGATCAGCTTGCGACGCGATGTCGCCTGCTTCGCTTTTGATTTATTGGCGGCGAATCGCCGCACAAACTCTTGTAATTCCGAGACACGCTCCTTGCTCTTGGCATTGGCCGCCATCAGGCGGGCCCGGGCCTCGGAGGCCGCCAGCATGAAGTCATCATAGTTACCGGGATAAATCCGCAGCTCACCGTAATCCAAGTCGGCCATGTGGGTGCAGACCGAATTCAGAAAATGCCGGTCATGCGAAATGATGATCATGGTGCTGTTGCGTTCATTCAGCACATCTTCAAGCCACTGAATCGAATGAATATCCAGATTGTTGGTGGGCTCATCTAAGAGCAGCACATCCGGATCTGAAAAAAGGGCCTGGGCCAGCAACACCCTGAGCTTCCAGCCGGGGGCGATCTCGCGCATCGGGCCCTGATGCTGCTCGAGCGGAATGCCGACGCCCAGCAGCAGCTCGCCCGCCCGGGCCTCGGCGGTATAGCCGTCGTATTCAGCGAACTTACCCTCAAGCTCTGCGGCCTTCATGTAGTCGTCTTCGCTGGCCTCTGGGTTGGCGTAGATCGCATCCCGCTCTGACTGTGCGGCCCACATTTCCTCGTGGCCCATCATGACCACATCCAGCACACGCACATCCTCAAACGCAAACTGATCCTGCCGAAGCTTGCCGAGGCGAACATGGGGATCCCGAACCACGACGCCATTACTGGGCTCAAGATCGCCGCCCAGAATTTTCATCAGCGTTGATTTGCCGCAGCCATTGGCACCAATTAAGCCGTAGCGGTTGCCGTTATCAAACTTTGCGTTGACATTCTCAAATAACGGCTTGGCACCGAACTGAATCGTAATATTGGCTGCAGATAACATCGTGTCTAAGCTTTCATGCGTGTTGGACCCAGTGGCGGGCATTGCGAAACATCATCATCCAGGGCGAGTCGTCGCCCGTTGTGCGGAGCGCCTCGGGGATCCAGGACATCTGCACCTGGCGAAAAACGCGCTCGGGGTGCGGCATCATCACCGTAATGCGGCCATCTTGATTGGAGACTGCGGTCAGGCCGCCAGGGGAGCCGTTCGGATTGTACGGGTAATGCTCCGTGGCATGCCCCTGGGGATCCACATAACGCATGACTGCAGCTGCAGGCGGAAGTGCTGTGCCAAACTCGGCATGGCCCTCACCGTGCGAGACCACGACCGGCAAAATGGAGCCCTCCATGCCAGCCGTCAGCACTGAGGCTGAGGCCTGAATCTCCACCAGAGAAAAGCGGGCCTCAAATTGCTCGGAACGGTTCCTCACAAATCGCGGCCAGTTGGCCGCCCCCGGAATGATTTCGGATAAGCCGCTCATCATCTGGCAGCCGTTACAAACACCCAAGGCAAAACGCGTTGGGTCTTGGAAAAACTTTTCAAACTGCAATCGGAGCGACTCGTGAAAGAGAATCGATCGCGCCCAGCCCTGCCCGGCGCCCAGCACATCGCCAAACGAGAAGCCCCCACAGGCGGCCAACCCCGCGAACTGTTTCAGCTCAATCCGGCCGGCCATCAGATCACTCATATGCACATCCCAGGACTCAAATCCCGCCCGGTCAAAAGCTGCTGCCATCTCCACCTGGCCGTTCACGCCCTGCTCCCTTAAGATGGCGACCCTCGGCCGCTTACCCACCCATGGGGCGGCCAATTCACCCTGACGGGCCGCAACTTTTGGGCCCAACGCGATGCGGGGCAGCGCGAAATCCTGCGCTATCGCAATCTCCTGCTCCACGCAGTCCGGATGATCGCGACGCCGACAGATCTCTGTGCTCACGGTGTTCCAGGTCCGCTGCAGCACATGCCGTGGTTTTTGAAAAATACACTTTGCATCTCGATAAATTTCGATCGCATCACGTGGATTGACCGTGCCGATCTCAAATGTCAGGCGCGATAAGCCATGCCTTCGTAAGCAGTCCATCACGGCCGTTCGATTTGAACGGTCCACCTGAAGCACGGCGCCAAGCTCTTCATTGAAAAGCGCTTTGATCGTGAGCTCATCACGCTGCACGGCCACCTGCTCCGGCCGGATCTTGAAATCTCCCCAGTCGGCCGCTACCGGATCAATCGTGATCAGATCAATATTGACTGTGATGCCACAGCGGCCCGCAAACGCCATTTCACAGAGCGTGGCCAGAAGGCCGCCATCGGAACGGTCGTGATAGGCGAGCACCTGATCGCTTTGGTGCAGCTCGGACATCGCTGCCGCAAATGCTTGCAGCAATTCGGCGCTGATATCGGGGGTCTGATCGCCAAACTGCTGAAGTGTTTGTGCCAAGACCGAGCCCGCCATTCGATTTTTTCCCTGGCCAAGATCAATCAAGAGCAAAACCGTGGGCGCTTCTGTCCGCTGCAGCATGGGGGTCCAGGTCCTGCGGGCATCTGCGACTGGCGCCACCGCCGTGAGGTTTAAGGACACGGGCGAGATCACCGACTTCGATCCCGAGGCCTCAGTCCAAACGGTACGCATGGATAGGGAATCTTTGCCAACCGGAATCGACAATGACAGCGCAGGACAGATTTCTTTTGCAAGTGCCCGGACCGCATCAAAGAGTGCGGCATCCTGGCCTGGCTCTCCGCAGGCTGCCATCCAGTTGGCCGAGAGCTTAACGGTCTCAAGGGGTCCGATATCAGCCGCCGCCAGATTGGTTAAGGCCTCGCCAAGCGCTAATCGCGAGGCGGCTGCGGGATTCAGGATCGCCACCGGGCTGCGCTCCCCCAGCGCCATGGCCTGGCCACCCAGGCCTTCGAAATCCCAAAGCGACACCGCCACATCGGCAACCGGTGTCTGCCAGGGGCCCACCATCTGATCGCGGGCCGTAAGGCCGCCGACCGTCCGATCCCCAATCGTGATGAGAAATTGCTTGCTGCCAACGGTGGGGTGCGCAAGCACCTGATCAATGAGGCCCTCAAGCTGCAGTCCAGCACATTCCAGTGGCTCAGCCACCACCGCAACACGATCCGCCTGGCGATGCATTTTGGGTGGCTTGCCCAGTAGCAC
>CAYFPT010000152.1:2010-3339 GCA_964345065.1 uncultured Bordetella sp. | reverse complement strand
ATCAAATTCAGGCTATGGCCGAGCGTGCGTTACAGCTCGTGCAGCAGCGGCTGCACTGGCCGGTGATTGCTAAGAGTCTGGCAGGGTCGCTGTGGGCCTGCGAATCACCACAGGGCTCTGCGGCTGCGAAGGCTGCGTAGCCGGCGTGGGCCGCTGCGGCTGGGAGTGGCTTCGCACAATCGAAATATCCTCTGGCAGGAGCTCTCCGCGCGCGAGTTTTTCCAGTAACGAAACATCGTTGACAATAATTCTGCGGGTGTCTTTCTGAATCACACCGCTTTTAATTAATGCATGAATCGCCCGCGAGACTGTTTCTCGGCTTACATTGGCCATGCTGGCAATCGATTGCTGGCTGGGTAGATTTTCAATTGCGGGCGGTGGTTCACCCGGCTTGGGCGCTGGAATCTGCTGGTTGCCGAAGATAACGGAGTAGATGCGGGTGAAAGCTTTTGCCGCCCCCTGGTTGGAGCGGTACTGAATCTCTTTGCGCACCATATTGCAAAGCCGTAGCTGGATGCGTTCGGCAATCAGTGGGTTATTACGAAAGAGCCACAGGGCCTGGGGCCGGGGCAGAAAGCCCACCACAGAGTTGGTCACGGCAATCACCGAGGCCGATCGCGGGCCGCCATCAATGAGCGCGATCTCACCGAAAAACTCACCGGGATCAATGAAATTTAAGCCTACCTCCCGGCCTTCTTCGGTCATCGAGATCACCTGAAGCCGGCCCGTGAAGAGCATCATCAGCGCCTCGCCGGCGGAGCCGCGATGGATCACAAAAGAGCGCTTGGGAAACTCCTGCATCTTGATGTGTCGCCGAATTTCCTCCATCAGATCCGATGGCAGGTCGCGCAGCAGGTGTTGCTGATGCAGAAGTTCTAGGGAGATCATGTGATAATTATCACATTTATCCCGACCACTTTGGCGTGCAATTCGCTTATGACCCAGGCTCGAAACTCGCTCCCAGGCCAAGCCCTGGCCATTTTGCTGCTCGCGGCAGGATGGCTTGCATCCGCGACACTGCCCGCCTGGGCCCAGTCCCAGCCCGCGATCTCTGCTGTCCTTGACTCCCCGGTCGCGGGAACTGCCGAGACCGTCTCCGGCCGCGCGACCATTTCCCGGCCCTCGGCAGCGGCTGAACCACTCAAACAAGGTAGCCCGATCCGCGAGGGCGACACCATTGAAACCGCCGCAGGCGGCTATATCTATGTGATCACGGTCGATCAGGGCTTTATCAGCCTTCGGCCCAACTCGCGGCTGACGATTGATCGCTATCGGTTTGATGCAAAAAATCCAAATGCGGCAGAGATTCGCTGGACTCTGCATTACGGC
>CAYFPT010000152.1:604-2000 GCA_964345065.1 uncultured Bordetella sp. | reverse complement strand
GATTTCTCGGTGTTCTCGGATGCCCGGGTCACACGGGCATCCGTGCTCTCGGGCGCGATTGTGGTCTCACCGTTTAACGATCAATGTCAGGTGGGTGGCCTTGGCCCGTGCGCCGGCGCCTCGGGCCTGGAGTTGATCGCGGGTCAGGCTTCGGCTGCACAGCTGCGTGCAGGTGATGTCAAGCCTGAGATGCTTAAACTGCCGGAGCTCGCCCCCGATCGGGTTGCCCCGCCCCGCAAAGACGAGGCCCCGCCCGCAAGCAAGACCTCGAATTCTTCTGGTGCTGATCAGCCTCGGGCAGAGGGCCTCAGTGCGCAATCTTCCTCCGGCGTGGTGAAGTCAATTGCAACAGAGCTGGTGGATGAGCGTCGGCCGTTCACCGCATCGCCTGCGGTGCATTGGGGCCGGTGGGCCGCTTTTGCGGGCCAGCCAGCAAACGCACTGGAGACTCTTTTTGGTGGCGGCAAAGAGGTCATCAGTTTCATAGGCCCTTATGGTCTGGCGCGGGATTCCTTGAGTCAGCGGGATTGGCCAAGCAGTGGTAAGTTCTCGTTCATTCTTTGGAACTACGAGGCGTATTTAATGAATGCCGAGAACACCCGCTTCACACCTGCGGCCCTGCAAAACGGATCACTAACAGTTGATTTTGGCAACAATCGATTCGGCACCAGTGTCGAGTTTTTCGCTGGGCCCACGCGCACGACGATCACCTCGGAGGGTGTCGTTTCCCGGCAGGGCTTGATGTATAGCGATCCGCAGCAGGCCGCCCTGATTCGCGGTGCGGTTGCCGGCACCCGCGCCGAGCAGGCCGGCTACATGTTCTCGCAGCCCATCTCGGGCACAGATAATTCAGCGGTTGGCGTTACACGCTGGATTCGTTAATTGCAGTTTCTAGGTTTTCGTTTTCGTGCACCCATGGTGCAGCGACTCCTTGCTTTTATTTTTTTCGCGCTCGCAGGATCAATCAGCTTTGCGCAGGCCGTTGCCACCGCTGACTCTGATTTCGATCTGCTGTACGAAGAAGCTCAGGTTGCCATGTCAGCAGGGGATCGCGCGCGTGCAGTTAACCTTCTGGAGCGGGTTGTTCAGCTTAATCCCGCAGAGTGCGGGCGCTTTACTGGATCTTGCGCTACTGCATTGCGAGCTGGGCGAGGCAGCTGCTGCGTATCAACGTTTTAGCGAACTAGAGCGGCGATTTGCTCTGCCGGAGTCAATTGATTCGTTGATTCGTTTTCGAAGACAGATTGGCTGCCTTGCGCAGCCGAGTTATCAGTTTCAGGCGCAGCTCACACGCGGCTTTGTATCAAATGTTAACGCTGCGCCTTTGTCATCGATTGTTCAGATCGGTAGTGGTGAGCGAGCAATTTTTCTTGAGCTCACCGAGCGCAATCGGCCG
>CAYFPT010000152.1:0-594 GCA_964345065.1 uncultured Bordetella sp. | reverse complement strand
GGTTGCCTCTGATCCGAATGCAAAGTGGCTGGTGTTTGTGGATTCTCGGCAGTATGAGACCCGAAGTGATCTAAATCTCACGAACTTGATACTGGGCTACGCCAAGCCCGCACCACTATCACTCGGTGTGCTTACCGATGTGAGCTGGAGTGCTTCTTTGGGCAGAGTGTTATTGGGCGAGCGGGGATTTGAGCGCTCTTATCGTTTGGCAGTAGATGCATGGTCATTAAAGCAGCAGGAATTGAATCGCGTTACGAATCGCGTGCGATGGGGATTAGGCAGTTCAGTGTCATTGAATCGCTATGACCAGGATTCTCGATTCAATAGTCAGCGTGTTGAATTGCTTGCGCGCGCAGAGTTCTTGCCATTTCGGAGTTTTGGAATTTCTGGCTATGCCGGCCCAATTCTGGATTTATCAACCGATGGGCGGCCGGGTGGCGATCGCCGGGGGGCAGTCGTCGGCACTGAATTAAATTGGGTGCTGCCGGTTGGCCGGGCTTCTTTTTCTTCCCATGCCCAGGCCCTGACGGATTCGGATGTCTTTAACGAAGTCTTTTTTCCGGGCGTAGAGCGGTTAAATCGTCGTTTTTTTTC
>CAYFPT010000151.1:1424-3342 GCA_964345065.1 uncultured Bordetella sp. | reverse complement strand
CATCATGCTCGGCCCAAGGCGGCCCTTCTCCAAAGGCGCCTTTAAGTACTCCGCCGGGTGTTGGATGCTGTTGACCTTAACGGCGTAGCGGCCGTTTTTAACGCCATATTTGCCGCGAATCACAGGCAGCCCATCGACATAGACGGTCACCGGGTCGACGATCTCAATGGGGATGATTTCGCCCACGGCCATAGACAGCACATCGCCTAGGTGCATCTCTTTTCTGGCCAAGACAGCCACAGCGGTGACCGGGGCGGACTGGACCTCGTTATTTAACTTATCCACCCAGACCTGATCGGGCTCGGAGACTAACTGCATATTCTCGTAGAGCACCCCTTTTAAGGGCTCTAAGACCCAAAACGGGATGCATAAGTCCACATCGCCTTCTCGGCCATTGATATCGATGGTGAACTTGGCGTGCATCACCATCTCCTGGGGGCTGGTGATCTTTGCAAAGGCAAAGTTCGTTTCCTGGCGCATGAAGTCAAACTTCATCTCATGCACAGACTTCCAGGCCTTTTCATACTCATTGAGTAACCCATCCATGATCCGGCGCACGATTCTGAGCTCGGTGGCGGTGTACTCCTTGATATTGGAGCGGGGGGCAAGCCGGCCCTCACCGCCAAACATGTTGTCAATGGCGATATAGATGACTCCCGGGTCAATACACCAGCAGCCGGTGCCCTTTAGGGAGCGGATATTGACGATATTGATATTGGTGCGCTCGGGAAAGCTTTGCACGAACTGCGCATAGGTCTTCACCATCGGCAGCTGCACGCGGACCTCCACCGGCGAGCGGATCATGTTAAAGAGCGTTAAACGAACCGTGCGGGCGAACTTCTCATGGATTAACTCAAGCGTGGGCATGCGCCTGCGGGAGAGCTGCTCCAGCTTATTGAACATGCCCTTTTGGTGCTCGACCTTGGCCCGATAGGCCGCATCCATGCCCTCGATCGGGCTTGCCGGCTCCGCTAGGCCACGATCCGGCTGGCTGGCAGCCGGCTCAGTGGCGGGGGGGTTTTCGGTTTCGGCCATGAAGTCTCTTTAAGAAATCAAATACAGAGTTAAACGGATGCTGGATTACTGCATCACCAGGCGATCAAACAACACTCCCTGCACAGGCAGATCCATCTCAGTCACTTTCCAATACTGGGCAGCAGCCTCAATGGCGGTCTGGCTTAATCGCTCGCCGGCTGTCGTTTGCTTGGGGACCGCACCGATTCGCTCCAGATTCGCCAACTCCGCAGACTCCATGCGCTGCTGCAAAATGTAAATGGCCGTCAGCTGGGGTTCGATAATCGAATTAATGACCAAAGCAATCTCTTTGGCCATCGCATTTTTTCCGTCTACAGTAGCCAGCTCCTGCATCGTGCGGGACGACAACACCAGAATGATCTTGTCGCGGATCACCGGAAGGAACTGCTTAATCTTGCCCTCGGTTGCAGCATCGCCGGTACGCAGCACCACTGTGGTCTGCAGATAATGTTCGCCACCGCGGCCAGGAAGATTCACCGTGAACTCATCCATCTTGATAAAACGCGGCGGCTTATTTTCTTTGCGGAATTCCATCTGCTTTTTCAGCTGATATTCCGGTGTCGCCTCAAGCTCAGCCTGCTTGCGCTTGGCCTCGGCCTGTGACTGCGACCACATGTAGTAGCCCACCCCGCCGCCAATCGCGACGATGACACCGAGGATGATGAAGATCAGCATCTTTTTGCTTTTCTTCGGTGCCTCCTCACCCTCCGGCATCGCCGGGGCAGGAGCGGTGGCCGCCGGGGCGGCGTCTGCGGGAAGTACGTTTTCTTCAGCCATGATGTTCTCTCACTGTTGGTTTGGCGAATTGTTATGCAACCAAATGAATTCCGTCATCTGTCACTGTAGGCCGCTGGGCACCGGAACCGTTCCCGGAGACCTGGCC
>CAYFPT010000151.1:1048-1414 GCA_964345065.1 uncultured Bordetella sp. | reverse complement strand
ACATTGATGCCTGTGCCGAGCCTGCGGCTACTTCGCGATCCTGCTGTCTGGACTGACCAAACTGCCCCTGGCCAAAGGCCTGGGCCTGAGCGTTGGAATCATTACGCTCGCGCATCTCCAGATTCAATGCAAGCCCCATTGAGGCCATATCCTGACGTAGAAAATGGGCGCTACTCTCAAGGCGGGCCTTCATGCTATCGGTTAGGCCCTCCACCACCAGGCTGGCACGGCCTGCGCCATCCAGTTGAAGGTCAATTCGAATCGGGCCCTGGTTTGGCGGTGTGACCTCCAGCACAGCTCGGCCACCCCCTTGCCGGGTGAGCTTTAACACTTCAACATTTAACGGGCCCGAGCCCAGGGATGCCC
>CAYFPT010000151.1:0-1038 GCA_964345065.1 uncultured Bordetella sp. | reverse complement strand
TAGCGCATCCGCATTGGATTTGTTGGTGACGAGCACATTGCCAAGATCATTGAGGGTAGTACCCGCGACAGCAGTCTGTCGAATGACAGGCTCAGTTGACTCTGATTCAGGGCCGGATCCTGTGGCTGTGATTTGTTCTCCAGCCAATGTTGGCCGATCCGATTCACCAAAACCCGACTGCGTTTTTACCGTCACCTTCGGGGCCTGTTGAAGCTGAGACACTGCGGATTCAGCGGCAGCATCGCCATTGGATGCGGCCCCGAGGGCGGCAGTGTTTTGCGCTGACTGTCCGGGCTCGGCCCCGCTTGCAGTGCTGACCGATGTGCCAGGGCCCGTTGATTTTTTCGCAGTGTTTGCCGACTGGGCGATCTGGGCCGCCTGGCTGGCGGTTGGCAAAGTGGGTTCACCCGTTGCCGCCTCTCCCATGGCCTGACTCGCCGCTGCCGAAGCTGCCTCAGCCGCCTTCTGGGCGCCAGAAGAAGCCGACTGGGTCAGCGTGGCCTGCGCCTGGAGCTCTTGGCCCGCGGCGCCCGAAAGCGATTGTTGATGAAATTCTTGGCCAGCATTTTTGGTTGCGGCCGCAAGCGATGCCTCTGCCGCATCCGCTGCCAGAGGCGCCTCAGAAATGATGGTCTGCTGACCGACTAGGGCCTGGGTGGCAACGACATTGAGGGCGGCGCTGGCACCCTCAACAGTGCTCACGCCACTTACGGCAACGCTGGCAGCAGCCAGACTGGTCGAATCAGCCTGAACGGCGCCATTTAATGCGGCAAAACTTGCCAAAATAGCGTTCCCGAAGGCCGGATCAAAGGGCAAACTCTGCCCCTGGGCCTGTGCAGCCATGGCCAAATCAGTGGCCTGGCCGCCTTGTAGGGCAGGATCGAGCAGGTTTTCTGCAAGAACCGAGGTTTGATCGGCCTCAAAAGAGGCCAAGGCAGCAGCAAGCTCGGCAACAAACGGGTTTTCGGAGGACGCGCCCCCCTCGCCCGCAAGGCCCGCCGCGGCAGCAATTTTCATCATCTCCGATAACGCGTTTTC
>CAYFPT010000150.1:0-3381 GCA_964345065.1 uncultured Bordetella sp. | reverse complement strand
GTCGTACCCAGAAAAGGGCCAATCCAAGCCCGTAAAGAAGAAGTCGCGGCCGCATCCGAAACCGAGTGATCGGGCTGTGATGCAGACAAAGGCGGATCATGCCTCCATACAGACTCCCGATACAGGAGTCTTCACACACGACGATTTACACAAAGACCCGCAAGGCGAGCTTTCCAAAAAGCAATACAACAAGGCCCTGAAAAAGCTTTTTTTAGAACTGGTGAAGCTGCAAGAGTGGGTGACCACCACAAAGGCTCGGGTGGTGGTGATTTTTGAAGGGCGCGATGCCGCAGGCAAGGGCGGCGTCATCAAGAGGATTACCGAGCCCTTAAATCCCCGAGTCTGTCGAATCGCTGCGCTTGGAACCCCCTCGCCGAAAGAAAAAACACAGTGGTACTTTCAGCGCTATGTCTCGCATCTTCCAGCCGGCGGCGAGATCGTTCTGTTTGATCGATCTTGGTATAACCGGGCGGGCGTAGAGCGGGTGATGGGATTTTGTAGCGAGGATGAATATAAAGACTTTTTGCATGCCTGCCCAGAATTTGAACACCTGCTGGTGCGCTCTGGAATCATTTTGCTGAAGTACTGGTTCTCTGTCAGCGACGCGGTGCAGGAGGCGCGTTTTCGCGAGCGCGCAGAAAACCCGTTAAAACGCTGGAAGCTAAGCCCAATGGATTTGCAATCCCGCGACAAATGGGTGGAATACTCCAAAGCGAAGGACGCAATGTTCATCCACACCGACACACTGCATGCGCCGTGGTATGTGGTGAATGCCGATGTCAAGGAAAGGGCGCGGCTGAATTGCATCACCCATCTGCTGCAAAAGATTCCCTATCACTCCGTGAAGCTGCCTCAAATTAAGTTTGGCAAACGTAAAAAGATTCCATCGAATTACGTGCGTCCGCCGATGAGTGCCCAAAACATCGTCCCTGACTTTTTCTCGTGAGCCAGAGGGCGTGGGCAGCCGATCGAATCTGACGGGCGATCTCTGGGGAGGATTTGCCGCCATGCTGGTGGCCCTGCCCGCAGCGATCGCCTTTGGGGTCACGATTTTCGCGCCCCTCGGGGCCGAGTACGCCGGAAAAGGTGCCTTGGCGGGCATGCTTGGGGTGACTGCACTGGGCCTGATTGCAGCATCCTTTGGCGGAACACAGCGGCTCATCTCGGCACCTTGTGCGCCGGCTGCTGCAGTGCTATCCGCCTTGACGTTTCAGTTGGTGCAGCAAGGTCAGGCGCCCTCAAGCATCGTGCTGTCACTTTTTTTGATCGCTCTGACCACGGGGCTGCTACAGATTGGATTTGGCGTGCTTCGGATCGGCAACTTGATCAAGTACATGCCCTTTCAAGTGGTCAGCGGCTATCTGACAGGCGTCGGCCTGATCATGATTTTCGGCCAGCTGACTAAGCTGCTGGCCACACCCAAAGGCATGCCCTGGTGGGAGGCAATCCGCGCCCCGGAGCAATGGCAGATACATAGCCTTGTGGTGGGCATCGCCACGGCTGTATCCATGGTGCTTGCTCCCAGGCTCACCAGCAAGATTCCGGCAGTTATCCTTGGGCTGCTGGGCGGCGTGATCGCTTATTGGCTGCTTGCCGTAAGCCTGGTGCCGGAGCTCGCAAAGCTTTCGGACAATCGCTTTGTGATCGGGCCGCTCAGTGCTGACCTTGACGGCTTGATCAATGCGGCCGCCTCGCCCTGGGGCAGTATTCTCGGATCGCCGCTGCCCACGCCAGAGCAGATTCTCTTGCCCGCGCTCACGCTTGCAGTACTACTGTCCATTGACACCCTAAAGACATGCGTGGTCTTAGATGGCATCACCGGATCACGGCATCGCTCTAATCGAGAGCTCATCGGTCAAGGGCTGGGTAACCTTGCCGCTACCGTCATCGGCGGGGTTCCAGGGGCCGGCACAATGGGCGCCACCATGGTGAATAAGGCCAGCGGTGGCACTACATTTCGATCGGGCATTTTTCAAGGGCTGTTTGCGCTGATTGCGGTTTTGGTGCTCACACCGGTCATCGCCTGGGTGCCCATCGCTTCTCTTGCTGCACTCTTGATGGTCATTGGCTGGCGCATGATTGATTGGCATGCAATCGAATTGCTAAAGCACAAAGATACGCTTCTGGACTTTGGGATTATTGCCGCCGTTTTTCTTGTGGCGAGCACCTATAGCCTGATCGCTGCCTCTGGCCTGGGAATCGCCTTAGCCATGCTGATGTTCATCAAAGAGCAGATCAATACCTCGACAGTCAGGCGTCACTCCAACGGAAGCCGTATGTTCTCGAAAAAAGTCCGCACCTTGGAACAACGCGAGCAGCTGGCAAAAGATGGGGACTTAACATCGATTTTCGAGTTACAAGGCAGTCTATTTTTTGGAACGACCGATCAACTCTTTCGGTCAATCGAAGCGGAGGTTGGCCGAGCGAATTATCTCGTCCTTGACTTTCATCGGGTCCAGTCAATTGACCTCACCGCCGGACATATGCTTGAGAGAATCCAGCAGAGCCTTGCCCAACGCAATGCCTGGCTGGTGCTATCCCGAGTTCCGGGAATGCTGCCCACGGGGCGAAACCTTCAGTCTTACGTGGAGGAGATCGGCCTCACCAAGCATCACAGAACCAAACTCTTTGGCGAACTCAGCGATGCACTGGAGTGGGTTGAGGACGATCGCCTCACGCGAATTGCCGACCCCGCCGAGAAAGCCGAAGAGCTTGCACTAGGGGCATTTGAGTTGCTGCAGGACATTCCCCATGCGCTCATGGAAACCCTGGCGCAGCTGCTGCAACGTCATCACTTCGTTGCGGGAACTCCAATCTTTCGCAGGGGCGATGAGGGCGACTCGCTCATGCTGATTGCGAAAGGCCAGGTAAAGGTGACTTTAGAAACCTCGCAGGGGCAGAGTATCCATATCACCACGCTGGGCCGTGGGCAGTTTTTTGGAGAAATGTCCTTCCTAGACAGTGCGCGGCGAAGTGCCGATATTGTGGCAATTGATGACTGTGTGATCTACAGCCTTTCCAGGCCGCAATTTGATGAGGCTCTAAGGGGCCGTGAGCAGCACATGGTCGCGCTCTTGATGCGGCTGCTGGAGACGTTTTCGGCGCGGCTTCGTTACAGTAACGAGGAGTTGCGAGAGTTACGTGAGGCCTAAGCGTGGCTGATTTTTGCCTTGATGGGGCCTAACAGAATCAGCCTAAGACAGCACCGTGGCGAGCAATTGAATACCTTTGTCGATATCGGCCACCGTGAGGCTTGCGTAGCCCAGCACGAAGCCGGCACAGCGTTCTTTGCGAAATTTCCCGCCCTCTGCGTAAAGCGGTGTAACAGGCCAGATGCCGACACCGCGCGCTTTGGCTCGGTCGACGACCCTTTGTTCGGCA
>CAYFPT010000149.1:0-3405 GCA_964345065.1 uncultured Bordetella sp. | reverse complement strand
GACTTTTATCTCGGCCGCATTTAATCCGCCCGCCGACGGCATCGCCTTGGATGGCCTACACCGCGGCTGGAGCAACATTGAGCGGGCGGTGCGCGACGGCCAAGACCGTGAGGCGCGGCTCAACATGATGAGCGCAAGCATGCAGGGCGCGATGGCTTTTCAAAAAGGCTTGGGCTGCGTTCACTCGCTGAGTCACAGCCTGGGCGGCATCGATCCGCGGCTGCATCACGGCACACTTAACGCAATCTTTTTGCCCGCGGTGCTGACGTTTAATCGCGAGGCCGAATCGGTCAGACGCGAATCGCGGATGCAGCGCATGGCGGCTGTTATGGGCCTTGACCATCCCGATGACGTTCCGCTGGCGGTGAAGGAATTAAATGCACGCATCGGGCTGCCCAGCGGACTGGCGGCCCTCGGTGTCCAGCCGGCACAGTTTCCCGACATCATCCGCGGCGCAATGGCCGACCACTGCCACCCCACAAACCCACGGCCCGCCACTGCGGACGACTACGAATCCCTGCTGGCGGCCTCGCTGTAAGCCCAAGCGGGCCCGCCCGGGCCCTCAGTCATATATATGACCTAGTTGACAGGGGGCCGGCCGGGCGACTAGCATGGGGCCCTTGGCAGCCCAAGGAGCACAAATGATTCACGTTGTATTGCATGACGCAAAGGACACGGTCGCGGTTGCGGTGGTGGAGGGCATCAAGCCGGGCGTGGAACTCAACGCCTGGATCATGGATGAGGATCGCACCATCACGGTGAAGGCCATCCAGGAGATCCCCATCGGCCACAAGGTGGCCCTCAAGGACATGTCGGTGGGAGATACGGTCTTTAAGTACGGCATTGATATCGGCAAGGTGGTCGCCCCCATCAAGACGGGAGAGCATGCCCACGTTCATAACATCAAGACCAAGCGCTGGTAAGCCGCTCCAAAAGATAAAGGACCCATCATGTCGGTTGTTTCAAAAAATACTACCTTCTGGGGCTATCGCCGCGATAACAAGCGTGTCGGTGTCCGCAATCACGTCATTATCCTTCCTCTGGATGATCTCTCCAATGCTGCCGCAGAGGCGGTTGCAGTCGCCATCAAGGGCACCATGGCGATCCCGCACCCCTATGGACGCCTGCAGTTTGGTCCGGACCTTGATCTGCACTTTCAGACATTGATTGGCACGGGCTGCAACCCGAATGTTGCGGCGGTGGTGGTGATCGGCATTGAGGATGGCTGGACCAAGCGGGTCGTGGATGGAATTGCGGCGACTGGCAAACCCGTTGTGGGCTTTGGCATCGAAGGCCACGGCGATCACAACACCATCATGCGGGCCTCGAAAGCAGCCAAGGAATTTGTTCAGTACGCCACCGCGTTGCATCGGGTCGAGTGCCCGATTCAGGAACTCTGGGTCTCCACCAAGTGCGGTGAGTCAGACACCACCTCGGGCTGCGGCGCCAACCCCACAGTCGGCAATGCCTTCGATAAGCTGCACCCACTAGGCACAACCCTGGTCTTCGGCGAGACCTCAGAGCTCACTGGGGGTGAAGCGATCGTGGCCGCCCGGTGCGCCAATGACAAGGTCAGAGAGCGATTCATGTTCATGTTCAATCGCTATCAGGACATGATCAATCGTTGGAAGACCACGGACCTCTCCGAATCGCAGCCCACCAAAGGCAACATCGCCGGCGGCCTCACCACCATCGAAGAAAAGGCGCTGGGTAATATTCAGAAAATCGGCAAGAAATGTACGGTGGATGGCGTTCTGGATAAAGCGGAAATCCCGTCGCACGCCGGCCTCTGGTTTATGGACTCCTCCTCAGCAGCGGCTGAGATGGTCACGCTCTGTGCGGCCTCGGGCTATGTGGTGCATTTCTTTCCCACCGGCCAGGGCAACGTCATCGGCAACCCCATTCTTCCCGTGATCAAGCTCTGCGCCAATCCGCGGACGGTACGCCTCATGTCCGAGCATATTGACGTAGATTGCTCGGGCCTCTTGCAGCGCGAGATGACGCTTGACCAGACGGGCGACAAGCTCTTGGAATGCATGCTCGCAACGGCCAATGGCCGCTGGACCGCTGCCGAGGCACTCGGCCATCGGGAATTCGTGCTCACCCGGATCCACGAATCTGCATGAGCCGATTTCATCGGCATGAAAAAGGGTCAGCGTGCTGACCCTTTTTTTAACTGCTTGTTTCGTTTTTCTTGGATATCTGACCTACGGCTTAACTGGGTTTGGCGCATCAATCGTGGCGCTGCCCATGATCGTGCAATTTGTTCCGCTGAAACTTGCGGTCGTGCTGATGCTGGCAATGGACCTGGTGGCCGGCTTTCTTTTTGGGCTAAAGAACCGAAAAGAGATTCACTTTCAGGAGGCCAAGCCGTTAATCATCTGGATGATTCTTGGCATGACACTGGGCGTGACGTTGCTGGTCAAGGCGCCGGAGCCACTGCTACTGGTGGTGCTCGGATTGTTTGCGCTGATTCAGAGTTTTCGAGGCTTAAGCGCCGTATCGGCCCAATTTATGCCGATTGCGGACCACTGGCGGATGTTTTACGGAACCATCGGCGGCGTCTTTTCATCACTCTTTGGCACGGGTGGGCCCCTCTACATTATTTACATTGCGCGACGACTGGCCTCTGAGGCGAGCCAGAGAGCGACCGTTGCATTTTTGATTTTTTTGGCAACGCTCGGTCGCCTGGTGCTGTTTGTCATCGCCGGCTTAGTCTTTGATCCGAAGCTTGGGCCTTACCTCATGGCGTGCTTACCGGTCTGTCTGCTAGGAGTTTACACCGGAAGCCAACTGCGGCGGCGACTGCAACTCAAACACGTTCGGCAATTGGTCTGGCTGATTGTCGGCCTGGCGGGGATCTCGCTTCTAGCACGCAATCTCCCAAAGCTCCCGGCACTCTGGGGCCTGTAGGCCAGACCAGGGCCCCACGCGCAAACGTGGCCCAAGACCGCACCGCCACCGCTAGGCCGCAACCGTCTCGGCCTGAAGAATGGTCTCGCCGGGTCTCACGCGCGTGAAGTTCACCGGGGTCCACTGAAGATCGAGATGATCGCGCTGCACTCGGATGGCGGTGAAGGCAGACTGCTCGAGATTTCGAGTTTCGGGAAAATCCTCCCGGTAATGTGCGCCGCGTGAATCCTCGCGTGCCAGCGCGGCAGCAGCAATCACCCGGCTCACATCAATCAGGTTGCGCAAGTTCAGCCAATCGTGCCAAGAGAGATTAAAAGCGCGATCTCCTTGCACGAGCCCAACGGAATGCAATCCCTGCGCGAGCGCGTCAAGCTCGGACTGGGCCTGCCGCAGATCCGCGCTGGAGCGGAGAATTCCGACACGCTCCCACATAATCGCGTAAAGCCGCTCGCGAATTTCCTCCAGTCCTTGGCCGTGCTGCTGGAAAGGCTG
>CAYFPT010000148.1:0-3419 GCA_964345065.1 uncultured Bordetella sp. | reverse complement strand
TCTTGGAGATCGTCATCGCGCCGGCCAGGGCGGGCTGACCGCGGACTTTGCAGGCCAGGAGGTCGCTGAGGGGGCTGGCGGAGCGAGGCTGAGCTCCCTTCTCACTGGCCTTGATCGTCTCCCAGGCTTCCTTCACCGCCGCGCTGTCGGCGGCGATGGCATCGCCGAACACGTGGGGATGGCGGCGGATCAACTTGGCGCTGATCCCCAGGGCGATCGCATCCAAATCGAAGCGGTGTTCCTCCTGCGCCAGTTGGGCGTGCAGCACCACCTGCAGCAGCAGATCCCCCAGCTCCTCTTTGAGGTGGGCGTCATCGCCGTGGCGAATCGCATCGGCCAGCTCATGGGCCTCCTCGAGCACGTAGGGCACCAGGGAGGCGTGGGTTTGCTCCAGATCCCAGGGACAGCCGCCATTGGGGTCGCGCAGCTTGGCGACCACCGCGATCAGCTCTTGCAGGGCGTCGCTCATGCAGCCGGGGCGAGATGCCCACACAATCTCATTGGTGCCGGCGCCGGCGCCGCGGTCGGCGGGGCATCGGGTCGCCGTCCTGGATGAGGTGCAACCAGGCGCTGGCCTCCACACCCACCAGGGCCGCCAGGGCGAGGGGGCGTTGCGTGCGCCAGATCTGCTTGAGCGCTGCCGGCAGCTGGCTGAGATCGGCGATGCCGAGGCCATGGCTGACCGCCGCCAGGGCCAGCAACAGCGCCGCCAGGTAGAGCAGCCGGCCCGCACTGCCGAGTAGGGGCGTATGGGAGAGCACGGAGCGATGGCTGAGCAGGCGCCGGTACGGCCACCAGAGGATCCGCAGCGGGCCCCAGCGGCGGCTGGGATTGGAGCGGGTGTCGAGGTCGGGGGACAGCCAGAGGCCGCCGATCAGGAAGGCAAGGCTCGACACCAGCACCCCAGGCGGGCCGAGCCAGGGCCACCACAGCAGCCCATAGGGCAGGGCCAACCAGCGGCAGGCACGGTCATGGGCACGTCCAGCAGCCACGCTGCGCTTGCGGTTGGCCCGAGTGTGCCGGCTTTGGCGCCGCCGTGCTGCCGGGCTGCCATGCGTTCTATCGACAGGCTGTATCCGCGCACCGCCCGGTTATCTCAGCCGTATAGCGCCTGCGTTACAAGAAGGATGTCGCTGGTTCGAACCCGACACCGGGCATGCCTTTAAACCTCAGTCACTGGTCAGAGTCTTTTGAATCTGCAGCTTTGCTCTAGGTTTTGTCATGCTCTGATTTAGCGTAAACCTGCCCCTTGCTCGCCAGCTCCAGTTGGTGATGCAGGTGCCTCATGGCCTTGGCGGGCTGAATTTCCATTCAGTGGCTCGGTTGGGACTTAGCGCGAAAACACATCTAGTGAACCGATCTGATTTTACGCAATCTCCTGGTAAGAACTGCAGGGATCGATTGATGATCTCCATAGATATGCCACGTTTCTTGATATGTCCGCTCATGTGAGTATCCGTTCGAGTGACTTCTCGGTAGTTGATTTTGACCCCTTCTTCGCGGTTGGGCAGATCGGCTGCAAGCGAGCGTAGGCATCAAGGACTGAACCTACTACTTGGAATTTTTATCCGAGCTCATTTTTGGGGCGGGAACTTGCGGCCGGTGTGATCAGTCCTGGCACAGGGGCGGCTGTCCGCTTATAAAGAGCAGTAACGTTGCCTAGTAGTCGTGGATTTTCTGGATTAAGCGTTCGGACACCGCTGCCACGGCTAAAATCCAAGCGCTTCAGGTCTGTCCTAATCAGATTCAAGTTGCGTGGATTATCAAATAGCATGATTCTGTTGGTCAGATCTGAGAGGACTCGCCAGTCGGTTTCGTCGTTTAGCCCCACCTTGGTGCCAGGCGCGCCAATTGGATTGGAAACGTTGCGAATAACTGACATCAATGCCGCCCGAGCCTCTGTGATGCTGCGTGGAGTCATTTTGCTCAAGTAATATTGGAAGAAGGAGCCTCGCACAAAGCGTTGCAATGGGTTGGCATTTCCAGGGATAACAAGGTCGCGTGTAGCATCTTTAAATTCGTAGGTCTTAAGGAGATCAAGAGAGGTCTCGAGTACTGAATTAGACGTCACCGTATATTCGCGGCCGTGATGGACAATGGGTTTGCCGTTCAGGTACTCAATTACGGCAGAGTCCCCCGAAGCGTCTTCGATGCTTAAAGACACTTTCATCGCAAAGCCGTCCACCACAACTGGGACAATTTGTATTCGCTCCAGTAGGCTTAACGCCTCCTCAACTGTGGCAGCATTATCCAGGATATACGGAACCCAGAGGCCCATCTGGAGGCCCTGCTTGCTCACGTCGCGTTCCCCGTAATCAGATTCAGGCAGAGACAGGCAGTGCGCAGCAAGGCCTTTCTCGTTCATACCCTCAAACGAGACTTTGCCGATATTGCTGACTAAGACACTGCCATGGCGAGCTGTCCACTTGGCGGGATTCTGCGCAACAGCCAAATCTTTGCCATACATGGCCCCTGATTTCTGTAAGCCCCGGGGCATCACCTGAAGTCTGGGCTCAGAGGCCCCCCTGGGATCTTTAGCTTTGAACCAGTCACCGCTACGTGCGGCAAGGACCGCAAGCGGATTGTCATTCCAAATTACCCTGGTACAGCCAATAGTTGTCTCCCCGATTGCATCTACCTGTTTGCCAGTAAGAGGATCCAGGGAAAGATCTTGAGAAGTATCTGTGTCAAAATCGAATGCGGACGTGTTATGAATGTATTGTGAGCCTGTTAGCTGGTCAGCGCCGGGATCAACAACGACATTCGCGGATTTGATGTTGAGCCCCCCTTGAGACAAGCATTCCCCTTGACAGTTTTCCAGTGCCAAGTTCTTGATTTCTGACCTATTCGCATTGCCCCTAAATGTTAATCTGCCGTGATTATTAAAATCGACCTTGATTTGAGGCTTGCCTTGTTCGTTTATCGGACCATGAATGAAGGTTCGATCAAGGATGTCAGGTAGTCTATTGTCAAGGTTGATCGTCCCACCCGCTAGGCTTGTATCAAAGACGATTACGTCTAAGCCGGGACGAGCGTTGGATTCATGAATTGCCCAGCGCAAGCTGCCATCGCCGGAATCGCCAAGTTCCGAGACAATGAAGGTCATGATTATTCACATATTTGACCTTCAGCCTAGAGTCGTTTCACTCGTGCCGCAACGTTGCGTGACCTTCGTTGATAAGCCGATGCATTTCCGCGCTGCGCTGGCGAGTGGGAGTGCATGCTCCCAGGGCCTATTGGAAGCCCATTCCAGTAGACTTTTTCTTGTACACATGCTTGCGTTGTCTAGCGCTTGAAGCGCTTTTGACCTTTGGCTACCCAGTCCGCCGCTGCCGCGAGGGGCGTCCCGCCGAGTGGTGTAAATCCCGGGGGTCAGCACCGGCGTAGCCGGTGCTGATGGTCCATTGCTCAGAACCCCT
>CAYFPT010000147.1:0-3426 GCA_964345065.1 uncultured Bordetella sp. | reverse complement strand
GGACTATTGGTTGACATCAAGGGGGCGGGGCCGACCGGGCCCCAAGGGCAGGGGTGGGGCCCCACCGGGAAAGGCAGGTCCCCACTGGGAAAGGGGGTACCCCCGCTTTTTTGGCCTCAGCCGTGCCAAAGCGCTGATGGCTCGGGTATAAAGATTCCGGGCAAAATCGCCAAGCCACCGGAGTCCGTCATGATTGATGTTTATCGCTACATAACGGTCGCTGAAAAAGCGATTCTGGTTTTGATCGCAATTTTCACGATCTACGGCGTAGGACTTGAGATGAATAAGGTGATCGAGTCGGGCAATGTTCAACTGACTGATCTGCTTCTGATGTTCATCTACGCCGAGGTTCTGGGAATGGTGGCGGGATTTTATCGGTCACGAAAGATACCCATCACAATCCCGATCTTCATTGCGATTACCGCGTTGTGCCGGCTGATCATTCTGCAAGGCAAGGGCATCAGCACGGTCGATCTGATTTACGAGAGTGCGGCAGTGCTGTTACTGGCGCTATCTGCTCTAGTGATACGTTGGAATTTGATTAAGTTAAAGCGTGATCCAGGTGATTCAATTTATTGAGTGGTCTTTTTGACGGAGGGAATAAAAATGATCAGATCTATTTTTGGCAAAGCACCACTCTTAAGCCCGACGCTCGTAGCGGCCGTAGCCGTAGTTTCGGGCTGCGCGATGTACGGCGACAGCGCTGGGCCGCGAGCGGTTGGGGTGATTGGCCCGACATCTGTAGCGGCCGCAGCCTCAATGAATCCCCAGGGGGCGGTCAGATTTCAGCAGCGCGCAGATGGCGTATTGGTCACAGCGCGAATCACAGGCCTTCGCCCCAATCAGGAGCATGGATTTCATGTCCACGAGGGCTCTGACTGTTCTGGCGATGCGCTTGGAACAAAAGGGCACTTCAACCCAGATGGAGCTCCCCACGGCAGACATGGGGGCGCTACGCACCATGCGGGAGACCTACCCGCCTTAAAAGCGGATGCCAATGGTGTCGCGGAAATTAATGTCTTAGTCGCGAAGCTGACGGTTGCGGCAGGCCCAGCAAGTGTCGTCGGAAGGGGCCTGATCGTGCATCGTGATCCGGATGACTACACCACACAGCCCACAGGAAATGCGGGGCCCAGACCGGGCTGCGCAGTGATACGGGCGGAGTGAGTAAATTCTGGCATAGGGATTTCGTGCGATCGGGTGTCGAACGTCGGCGCTGAGGGGCTGTCTGCGGGTTTGATCGGAATATTGATCTTTACTTCTTTATAAACCCCTCGTGATTCCGCCATCGACGCGCAGGCTCTGTCCGGTGATGTAGCTTGCATCATCGGATAGTAGAAACGCAACACTCTTGGCGATTTCAGAGACGGCAGCCACTCGCTTCATCGGAATCGATGCAATGGTTTCCGGTTTGTGATTCAGGCTGTCGGTAAATCCCGGCAGCACCGCATTCATGCGCAGGCCCTGGGCGGCATAACGATCCGCATAAAGCCGCGTAAAAGCGCCCACCGCAGCACGATAGGTGCAGGAGACAGGAAATATGAGCGATGGCTCGTAGGCGGCGAAGGTCGTAATGTTTACAAATGCGCCAGTGCCTTGCTTGAGCATCGTTGGAGTCGCCAGTCGGGCCATTTCAATGACCGGTGCAAGCACCAGGTCGTGGCCCCGCTGCCAGTCCTCAGGAGGGATCTCCAGCAAGTCCCCCTTTGGGGGGTGGCCGGTGTGGTTGATTACAGCGTCAATTCTTCCCCAGCGCGCCAGCGCCTCTTCGACCAGACGGGCCAAATCCTTTGGCTCAAGGACCGAGCCCCGAATTCCGATGCCACCAAGTTCGTGGCCAAGTCGGGTGGCGGATTCAGAGGGAGACAGCAGGCCCAGCTGATAACCTCTTTGGTGGAGTTCCTGCGCAACACCCGCGCCAATGCCGCGGCCTGCGGCGGTAATAAGAGCAACTTTCATGGCTGTGAAGACTCCTTGGTCTTAAAAGTGGCGAAAGATATTTTTAGTTTTTTTAAGCGGTAGGCAGCATCAGTTCGATTCTGGTGCCCCGCCCGCTCGCGGGATCGGTAATCTCAAATCGCCCACCAAGCCGAGTCATGATTTCAAAGGCAATCGCAAGACCCAGGCCGCTGCCCGCAGCCTGCTCAGGCTGCACATTGGGTGACTGATCACCACGATAAAAACGCCGAATCACTAAAGGCCGCTCAGCGGCGGGAATGCCGGGCCCATTGTCTTCAACGCTGATCTGAATACTTTGCTCGGATTGCAGTGCATGCAGATGCAGTCTGGATCCGGCTGGGCAGTAGCGTAAGGCGTTATCAATCAGGTTATTCACGACCTGGATCAGCAAGTCGGGATATCCGAGCAGCGTGATCTCCTGATCTTGCGGATCAAAGCTAAGCGCTATGGAGATCGACTTACGCTCTGCCTGCGGCTGCCAGAGCTGCACGGTTTCATTGAGCAGGGATCGAAGATTCATCAGGCTGTGGTCTCCGCGCAGCAGCTGCTCCTCCGATTCAGCGAGTGTGAGTAGCTGCTGGGCTAGGCGGGTCGCCCGATCCGATGCAATCTGGATCTGATCGAGCATTGCTGCGACCTCGGTGGTTTTGTTGGTCGATTGAGCGTTTTCTAAGTGCAGCTTTAATGCAGTCAGGGGCGTGCGAAGCTGATGGGCGGCGTCTGCTACGAACTGGCGCTGCAGCGTCAGGGCCTGCTGTAGCCGAGTCAGCAGGTCGTTTAATGCGGCGGTTAAGGGCCGGATTTCCTGCGGCACCTGCGAGTCATCGAGCAGCTCTTGGGTGTGATGGGTGCGCTTTTCTAAATCCCGGGCCGCCTCTGATATGGGCGCAATCGCCCGCCGCATAGAGAGCCACACCACGAGCACGGCCAGTCCAATTAGCAAAAGCTCCGCAACCAAGACGGTAAATGCGATCTCCTGGATCATGCGATCCCGAGAAATCGTAGTCTCGGCGACAATCACGCGGATCTGATCGCTCGCTCCGGCCAGCGTAAGGGTTTTAAGCGCGACCCGGATGCGACGCTGTCGATACACGCTGTCCCGTATCGATGCTGCGCCTGGCTGCGCGGCGATCGGCTCCAGCGAGGGTTCAAGGTCGGTCTGCCCGGCGACATGGCCTTTTTTTAGGCTCTCAATACGAAAGTAGGCGGCATCATCAATGTCCCACTCAAAGATCTTTTGGGCGGCTTCTGGAAAGTCAAAAATAATCCGCTGATCTTTGATGAGAATTCGACTGGAAATGCCATCTAAGGTATCAATCAGCACCCGATCAAAAACTTGGTTCACATAGTACTGCGCGCCGACATAGGACAGACCGCCTGAAATCAGCATCGCAGCAAGCATGACAGGAAGTAGCCGCCATAGAAGACTTGCAAGAAGACTGGGGGCAGCGGTCATCGCATCACGTA
>CAYFPT010000146.1:1852-3497 GCA_964345065.1 uncultured Bordetella sp. | reverse complement strand
CCGATGATCAGTACGGGAATTTTGGCGCCATCAGTGCGATACGAAATGCTACGAATGAATTCCAAGGCGTGGATCATGCTGGCTTCTTCGGGGGCGCAGACCACCAGATGCTGCATATCATGGGCATAGGCCCGCAGCACGCCCTCCACTGGATTTTTGGTTGCCAGCAACATCAGATCCAGCTCAATTTTGGCTTTGACGATTCGCTCAATCAGCGATGGGTGGCGAAGCTTATGCTTCATGTAGGACCGCTCCATACGCAGGCCCGTGGCGTACCAGAGGTTGTCTTCGGCCTTGCAGATCGCTTTCTCTAGGGGAATATCGTTTTCCAGGACCTGGGCGATGTCATAGCGTACGGGATACGCCAGCCCATGAATATCGCGCCGTTCTTGGAGTGGGATTTCATCGACCAGCAGCACCCGCTGGCCCTGCTGCCGAAGGGCGTGGGCGGTGCCCAGTGTCATGGTGCTGGCCGTGTCGGCATCAAGTGCGCAGGACATGCACACTACCCGCGGCGCGCGGTCCCCAAACATAGAACGCAGGCCCTCGGCCTGGTCTGTTTTGATTTCAGCCGGCTGATCTAACTTGGTGTCTTCGACCATTGCGCAAGGTTGTCAGCAAGTACCGCCGGGATCTGCTCTGCCGAGATGCCCGATTCTTCCGAAAGGGTACGCGGATGCATGGCCCGGTGGGCCAGGTACTGCGGATTCGGCGGATTGAGGTCCTCGGGCACGCGCTGGCCGTTGGAGATAAAAAGCAGCGGCAGCTCATAGCGAATTAAGCAGTCCAGAATCGGCGCCACTAGGGCGGCCTCATCGGTCTTGGTCACGATCACGGACTTGATTCTCTCGGTGGAGTCGGCCCGATTGTGCAGCATGATCACATCTTCTTGGGTGCGCAGATCGGTGGTGGCACTCATCACCAGAATTCGATGCGAGTTGCCAGATCCCTTGGCCAATAGCTGGGTCTGATCGATCATGAGCGTGTCGCGCTGACCCACACCCGCGGTATCCAAAAGCACAATCTTGCGCTTGGAGGCCTCTTTGAGTTTTGCAGCCAGATCATCGCTGTCGCGCACTGAGACCACGGGCAGGCCAAGAATCTTGGCAAAGACTTTTAACTGCTCCTGGGCGCCAATACGATAGGTGTCGGTGGTGAGGAGCGCGACCTGATTGCGGCCATAACGCAGCACACAGCGGGCTGCGACCTTGGCCACCGAGGTGGTCTTGCCGACGCCAGTCGGACCGATGAACGTGAAGATGCCGCCTTCATCGAACACATCGATGGGATCCTGCACCTTGATCAGCGCTTCTAAAATATCGCTGACGCGCTTCAGCAGAGATGCGGTATCCCCATCTTTGGGGATGGCCTGCACGATATCGGCGCAGAGTTTTGGCGAGAACCCCGCGTTGATCAGCGTTTTCACCACATCGGCATGGGCCGGCGCGTTTTGTTGGAGATTGCTCCAGAAATTACTGGCCAGATGGGACTGCAGCAGGTTTTTCACCTGGGCCATCTCCAGCACCAGGCGGCTCATTTCTGCGGTATTGGCCGAGGCAGCGGCCAGTGCGTTGGCCGCGAGTTCGGAGTCTCGGGCGGCGCTGGCGCGGGCGCTGCTTGCGGCAGCGGCCGGCTCGGGCCGTCT
>CAYFPT010000146.1:285-1842 GCA_964345065.1 uncultured Bordetella sp. | reverse complement strand
GGCCGAAGCCGCAACGAATCGTTCAGGTCCCATGATGATGTTTCGTGAGTTTAACCGGCTGCTCCCCGGTTACAGAGGACTTTTTGAAAGGTGACGTTTCCGGTAGCGGGCAGCTCGCTCATTGCCAGCACGATCGCTTGGGATTTGATACGGCGGGCAAGCCGAGACAGGGTCAGCCGGGCTTTGGATCCGGTGAGAATCACGGGGGCCAGGCCCTGGCTTTCCATTTCATTGACGCCCGCTATGACTTCTTCGCCAAAAAACCTCGCCAGTGAGGGCTCGATCGCACCATCGGCAGCGGTTGCCGCACTGCCCACCGTCTGATCAATCAGCCGTTCGAATTCGGGGTGGACTCCCAGGACCTTGAATTCGCTGGTCTCGCCAAAGGTCTCTTGCACGATGGTTCTGCGCAGCGCGTATCGCACAGGTGCTAGCACATTGTTGGGATCGGTCAGAAGTGCCGCGTTTTCACTGGCGACTTCAAGAATCGTGCGCAGGTCTTTTACCGGCACACCCTCTTCTAGGAGCAGCTGCAAAATGCGCTGCAAATTGGCCAGCGTGACGACTTTGGGCACCACGTCTTCGACCAGCTTGGGATAGCTGGATTTAAAGTGATCCAGTAAATCCTGCGTTTCCTGGCGGCCTAAAAGCTCATGGGAGTGGGATCGCACCAGATGATCTAAGTGGGTGGTCATCACGACTGCGGGCTCGACTACTGTATAGCCCTTGCTGATGGCCTCATCGCGCTGGCCGCGATCAATCCACACGGCGGGCATGCCATAGGTGGGGTCTTTTACCTGTATGCCTGCGAGCGGCTGCGTGTCGCCCTGAGGAAAAATCGCCAAAAGCTTATCGGGCAGGCACTGGCCGCGGCCGATCTCTGCGCCATAAAGAAGAAAACGATAGGTTTCTGCCGGCAGTTGCAGGTTATCGCGGATATGAACCGATGGCGTGAGAAACCCTATCTCGGTGACAAACTTTCGGCGGATCGCACGAATGCGCTTAATGAGGTCGCTTTCATCGCCTTTGTCCACGAGCGGAATTAGCCGGTAGGGCAGCTCCAAGCAAAGCGGCTCAATGACTGGCACATCCGACCATTCCAGCTCGGTTTTTGGGGGAGCGGCCGCGGCCGCCTCTTTGGCTTTTTGTTCGGTCTTTTTCAGCCGGTCATTCAGTAGATAGCCCAGGCCCCCGAAGAGCAGGGCAAAGGCGATAAACGGCACATGCGGCATGCCGGGAACTAAACCCAGCAAAAACAAAATTACCGCCACGATAAATAGCGTGTTGCCGCTGCCTTGGAATTGCTTGGAGACCTGGCCCGAGAGATCTTCATCCGAGGCCACGCGGGTGACCAAGATACCGGCCGCCGTCGAGATGATGAGTGCCGGCACCTGGGCCACCAGGCCATCGCCGATCGTGAGCGTGCCGTAGGTCTGCAGCGCTTGCGTAAAGCCCAGTCCTTTCTGGGCCATGCCGATGATCAGGCCGCCAATTAAGTTCACAAACAAAATCACAATGCCGGCAACCGCATCGCCACGGACGAATTTCGACGCACCA
>CAYFPT010000146.1:0-275 GCA_964345065.1 uncultured Bordetella sp. | reverse complement strand
GCCTGCGCCTTTGGTGATCACCATGAAGTTAATCAAGGTGATGACTAAAAATACGATGATGCCGATCGCGAAGTTGCCACCGATTAAAAAAAGCCCAAAGGCCTCGATCACCACACCCGCCGCATCTGGGCCGGTATGGCCTTCGGCCAGCACCACCCGGGTCGAGGCCACATTCAGAGAGAGTCTGAGCAGCGTGGTGATCAGCAGAATCGTGGGAAATGCGATGAAGTCTTTAAACGACTTGATCTGCATGGCCGCCAGCAGCACCATGATCG
>CAYFPT010000145.1:0-3541 GCA_964345065.1 uncultured Bordetella sp. | reverse complement strand
GATGAAGGCTTATCACGACTTGATGCGTCATGTGCTCGAAAAAGGCGCACCCAAGACCGACCGCACCGGCACGGGAACCCGCTCGGTTTTCGGCTGGCAGATGCGTTTTGATCTGAGTGATGGTTTTCCTTTGGTGACCACCAAGAAGCTGCACACCAAATCCATCATTCATGAACTGCTCTGGTTTCTGACTGGCTCATCCAATGTGCGGCCGTTGCAGGAGTGTGGCGTCACGATCTGGGATGAGTGGGCCCGCGAGGACGGCGATCTTGGGCCAGTGTATGGCCGGCAGTGGCGGTCCTGGCCCGCACCATCGCGGGATCAGCCCGATGCGGTGATTGACCAGATCTCGCAGCTGATGCGGGATTTGAAAACGACCCCCGACTCGCGCCGGCTGATTGTCTCGGCATGGAATGTGGCGCAGATTCCGCAGATGGCGCTCGCACCCTGCCATGCGCTGTTTCAGTTTTATGTGGCCCAGGGCCGTCTGTCATGCCAGCTTTACCAGCGCAGTGCCGATATTTTTCTGGGTGTGCCGTTTAATATTGCCAGCTATGCGCTGCTGACCCACATGGTGGCGCAGCAGGCGGATCTATTGCCGGGTGACTTTATCTGGACAGGAGGGGACTGCCATCTGTATTCGAATCATCTCGATCAGGCCCGCGAGCAGCTTTCCCGAGCGCCCTATCCGCTGCCGAAGCTGGCGATCAAGCGTCGACCGCCATCGATCTTTGATTATCAGTTTGAAGATTTTGAGATCGTTGGCTATCAGTCGCAACCCCATATTAAAGCGCCAGTCGCCGTCTGATGGCAGCGCTGATTCTCCTTGCGGCGATTGGCCATCGGCGTGTCATTGGGCGTGACAATCAGCTGCCTTGGCATCTGCCCGAGGATCTCAAGCACTTCAAAGCGCTCACGACTGGCCAGGTGGTCGTGATGGGCCGCAAGACCTTCGAGTCGATCTGCAATCGGCTCGGCCGGCCGCTGCCCCATAGGCATTCAGTCGTGCTGACGCGCGATCCTCAATGGCGGCCTACATGGTCGGGTGATGCGCAAGGATCTGAGGTGTCGGTAATCCATCGGCTTGAGGCGTTGGCCTCATTCGAAGCACCGTCAATTTATGTGATTGGTGGCGCAGAAATCTATGCGCTGACGCTGCCTCTGGCAGCGGCCATGGAGATTACGGAAATTGATCTTGAGGTTACCGGAGACGCTTTTTTTCCTGAGTTTGATCCCAATCAATGGCAGATCACCGCTGGGCCATGGCAGCTCAGCGCGTCTGAAGGCCATCGCTACCGGTTCGTGCGCTACGACAAAGCGATATCGGCCTGATACAAAGCCTAAGCTGGTCTGAGTCAGCCTGAGATGTCAAGCCGTGAGCAGACTCAGGCTCAGCAAGGAGAGGGTGGTCGAGATCAATACGGCCTTCGCAACGACAGTCGATTTGATGTTGTACTGAAGGGCAATAACAAACGGCATTGCGCCGCAGGGCCCTGCCGCCACCAAAAATGCCATGGTCTGCCAGCCGGGTTTCATGTCAACCATTCCGCTCAACGCCAAAAAAAGTGCGGGATGGAGCAATAATTTTGCACCAATCGCTAGCCATGCGGGACCGCCGACAGGGCGCATGGGCTGATCACCCAAAATCACGCCCAAGGCAAACAAGGCAGCCGGAGCAGCAGCAGCGGCCAAAAACTGTGCGTAGGTATGTACACCCGAGGGCAAGATGCCGGGAAACAGACCCGCGAAGACGCCGAGCGTGGCCGCAATGACCATAGGATTTTTCGCCAGCATCCGAATAAAGCGGTTTGGCTTAAAGACACTGAGTTCTTGGGATTGATGGGCGCGCAGAAGGTCCATTAACAAAACGGTGAGGCAGAAGACAATTACATCGACAAAGACAATTGCGGCGATGGGCTCGACAGCGTCATAGTCGTATAGGTTCCGTGCGATGGGAAGAACAAACATCAGATGGTTCACAAATGCCGCAGCCATCCCAATGAGCACCGATTCGGCCACAGAGCATTTAAAGTATTTTGCACAGATCAGTGCAACTCCGCCGTATACGGCAAACTCGCTCAGCAGGTAAACGCTGATGGTTGGGCTATCAATTTGATGAAGCGGTACTTTGCTGACGAGGCTGAATATGAGCGCAGGCATCGCAACGTAGAACACAAACCGGTTGATGGCTTGTGCATTGCTGACTTCAAAAAATTGGATCCGCCGCAGCCCATACCCCACGAGCAGCGCCATGAATATTGGCAGGATGGGGTCTTGTAGGCTTGATAATATGGACATTCGTTGAATAAATCCGTTTCCGACAATACTAAAGGGGCCGTGGATCCGAGATCAAGATTGCTGCCCCGAGCGACGGATTGCTCGATCTTCGGCCGTCTGTGGAGCAGTGGCAACTGACCAAGGTATGCTTACACCCCTTTAATGCCAGCTCTTTGGAAAGTACTATGGCTCGACTGTCGTTGTTGATTGTGGGAGTGGTTTTGGTGATGGCAGGCTGCGGAAAGCCGCCCGAGTCTGCCCCCGCCCCGCGTACCGTTAAAGTCTTCACGGTGGGCCAGTCGGTTGAGTCCGGGCCTTCGGTGGATGCGGTCACCATGCCTTCTGCGATCGCCCGCGATCCTGCTGCGCTGGCGTTTGATGCGGGTGGCCGGGTCATGGCGGTTATGGTGGCCGTAGGAGATGAAGTCCGATCAGGCCAGGCCTTGGCCCGGCTGGATCCGCGCGATCTCGCCCTCAGCGAGTCCTCTGCAAAAGTTCAGTTTGATGCGGCTCAGGCAGAGCTGGAGTTTGCCGAAAGCGATTTCCGTCGCTATGCAGATTTGCATGCCAAGGGATTTATTTCAAAAGCAGAGCTCGATCGGCGTCGGGCCCAGCTGCAGGTGGCAAGGGCCCGTTTTGAGTCAACGGCAGAGCAGCTTGGCTTTATCACGCTGCGTGCAATTGAGCCCGGCGTGGTCCAGTCGGTATTGATTCGATCAGGATTGGCCGTGCAGCCCCGGCAGGTTGCTGTGATGTTGAAAGTTTCAGGCGCAAAGCAGGCGCGACCTTCAGGCATACGTACTGCCGGGATCCTGATTCCTTTGTCATCGCTGATTGATGGGAAGGCGGTCTATAAGATTGTCAACCAGGCCGATGGCAGTCTTCGGCTTTTACGAGTTGAGGTAAGCCTTGGGCAGGTCTCAGAGCAGTCCGCTGAAGTCCGGCAGGGCCTGGCCCGCGGCGATCGTATTGTTGCGGCTGGCGTGCATCTGCTTTCCGATGGCGAGACCGTCCGGATTTTCAATCCTTAATTCCTAAAAGCGGGCGGCTGAATGTTTCGCGAGCACTTTAATTTATCGCGCTGGGCGATCGAGCATCCCGCGTTGGTGCGTTATCTGATGGTTGTGCTGCTGTTAATGGGCATTGGCGCCTATTTTCAACTCGGACAGGATGAAGATCCACCGTTTACGTTTCGTGCGATGGTTATTCGTGCGGCCTGGCCAGGTGCGACCGCCATGCAGGTCGCCGAGCAGGTCACCGATCG
>CAYFPT010000144.1:0-3563 GCA_964345065.1 uncultured Bordetella sp. | reverse complement strand
CGTTTATCTCGCGCTTCGATAAGGGGGCTGTGGTTAAAGGCACCGTGAAGTCAGTTGATGCCAAGGGCGCTGTGATCACGCTGGATTCCGATGTCGAAGGCTATCTGCGGGCTTCTGAGATTTCTCGTGAGCGTGTGGAAGATGCCAGCAAGGTCATGGCAGAAGGTGACTCGGTCGAGGCCATGATCGTGAACGTAGATCGCAAATCCCGCGCAATCAACCTCTCGATTAAGGCCAAAGACTCGGCTGAGGCTGCCGATGCGATGCAGAAGATGGCTGCGGAGAACACCGCCTCATCGGGCACCACCAGCCTGGGCGCCTTATTGCGTGCCAAGCTGGATGATCAGCAGTCCAAAGAGTAAAGCCCGCCGCAGATGCTCTCAGGGCCATCGGCCTTGAGAGCGTTCTAAAGCGTGGCCGTGTGAGGTCGGAGGGAAGCGGTGACGAAGTCGGAATTGATTGCTCGGCTGGCCGAGCGTTTAAACGAGCGCGGAACACCGCTGGCTGCACGTGATTGTGAGTTTGCGGTGAAGACGCTGCTGGATGCGATGACCGAGGCTTTAGGCCATCGTCATCGCATTGAGATACGCGGCTTTGGCACCTTTTCTCTCTCCTATCGTCCTGCGCGCGTGGGACGTAATCCCAAGTCAGGGGCCCAGGTCCGGGTTCCCGAAAAGCGTGTGCCGCATTTCAAGCCCGGCAAGGATCTGCGCGAGCGCGTTGATCTTCCCTCTGAGTAAGCGCCGCTCGGCTTAAGCGTCCATCGTGGAACTGGATCCGGTCTGGCTATTGTTGCTGCCTGTGGTCTTTGCGCTGGGCTGGGCCACCGCCCGATTTGATCGGGGCCAGCAACACCGTCAGGGCCAGCATGCCTCGGATGAAGTCTTGGCCGCTATGTCATCGCTTCTGGCCCAGGATGCCCAGGCGGCAACCGATCGGCTCTTGTCTGCAGCCCGAACTGATCCCGATGCGATGCAGCTGCATCGCGCAGTCGGCAATCTCTACCGCCAGCGGGGACTGATTGATCGCGCCACCGAGGTCCATGAGGCGGCGCTGCGCCATCCCGATCTAAAGCTGACCGATCGGCTTGATCTGATGGCCGATTTGGGCCGTGATTATCAGGCGGCAGGGCTTTTGGATCGGGCCCAAGCCGTCTTGGAGGAGATCCTTACGCATGGCCCAGATCAGCCCGTTGCCCATCAGGCCCGGTCCATGCTGTTGCAGCTTGCACAGACTCAGCGCGATTGGCAGCAGGCCATCTACTGGGCCCAGCAGGTCCGCGCACAGAGCGGTTCGGTGGAGGGCCATACGCTTGATCAATTACTGGGCCATTTTTACTGCGAGCTGGCCACGCTGGCCATCGGGCGGTCGGATGCGTCAGCCGCATTGGCGGCACTGGCCGAGGCGGAGCAGTTTTCTGCAGCAGGCCCATTAGAAAGAATTGCGGCCCTGCGGGCCCAGCTCGTTGGCGGCACTGAGCCGCCCGCGCGGGCAGCGCAGCCCTCCACATGTCAGCGCTGTGGCTTTCGCACACAGCAGCGCTTATGGCAGTGTCCGGGATGTCATCATTGGGACTCTTTTGGGTTGCCTCACTAAGGCCTTGGCATGTTGCATGCAGATCAGCTGAAAAAATCTCGAGTGCTGGTGGTCGGCGATGTGATGCTGGACCGCTACTGGTTTGGAGATGTCGAGCGCATCTCACCGGAGGCACCCGTGCCGGTGGTCCGCGTTCAGCAGGTGCAAGAGCGGCTGGGGGGCGCTGCCAATGTGGCACGCAATATCCGTGCGCTGGGCGCCCAGGCGACCCTGATGGGCGTGGTGGGCCAAGACGAGGCCGGCCGCAGCATCCGTGAGCTCTTGGCGGCATCGGGTATTGAAGATCAAGTCTTTGACGACGCACAGGCCAAGACCACAGTGAAGCTGCGCGTGATTGGTCGACAGCAGCAGCTGCTGCGTGCGGATTTTGAGTCGGTGCCGGATCGCGAGGTGCTGCTGGAAAAGCGTGATCAATACACAGCCCTTCTGCCCAAGGTGCAGGCCGTGGTGTTATCCGATTACGGCAAAGGGGGCCTGCTGCACATTCAAGAAATGATTGCGGCGGCCAAGGCACAGGGGGTCATGGCCCTGGTGGATCCGAAAGGCGATGAGTACAGCCGTTATCAAGGCGCGACAATGCTCACTCCCAATCGCGCTGAATTTCTGCAGGTCGTAGGCCGCTGGCAGACTGAGTCCGAGATGACCGAGAAGGCCCACCGTCTGCGTCAGTCCCTGGGCTTGGCGCATCTGCTCGTGACGCGATCCGAAGAGGGCATGACCCTTTACACCGACGCGCAGGGATCGCCACAGCGCTGCCATGTTGCGGCCCAGGCCCGTGAGGTCTTCGATGTCAGCGGTGCTGGTGATACGGTGATTGCAACTCTGGCGGTGGTTTTGTCCTCGGGCGCATCGGTGCAGCAGGCGATGGAAATCGCGAACCGCGCCGGCGGCATCGTGGTGGGCAAACTGGGCACTGCCACTGTAACGGCCGATGAACTTTTTCGGGAAACGAACTCATGACCATTATCGTGACGGGCGCGGCGGGCTTTGTGGGCAGCAACCTGGTGGTTGCTTTAAATCAACTGGGTGAGCGCAGCATTATTGCTGTCGATGACTTAAGCGATGCGGATAAATTTAAAAATCTCGTGGACTGCGAGATCGCGGATTATTTAGACAAGGATGACTTTATCGATCGGATCGAGTCGGGCTTTTCCGGTAAGCGCATCACCGCCATCCTGCATCAGGGGGCCTGCTCCGACACCATGGAGACCGATGGCCGATTCATGATGGATAACAACTTTCGCTATTCACGGGTGCTCTTGGGCTGGGCCCAGCAGCATCGAATTCCATTTCTGTATGCCTCATCTGCTGCTGTTTATGGTGCAAGCAAGACCTTTCGCGAAGATAGAAGCTCCGAGGCGCCGTTAAATGTCTATGGTTACTCGAAGTTTTTGTTCGATCAGACCGTGCGGCCGATGCTGGCCGCAGGCAGGCTCGCTGCGCCGGTGGTGGGCTTTCGGTATTTCAATGTCTATGGCCAGCGCGAGCAGCACAAGGGCCGGATGGCATCGGTGGCGTATCACCATTTCAATCAGTATCGGGCGGAAGGCCGTGTGAAACTCTTCACGGGTTACGACGGCTGGAAGGCTGGCCATCAGCAGCGGGATTTTGTCTCGGTGGAAGATGTGGCCCGGGTGAATTTATTTTTTCTGGATAAGGCCCTCTCGGGTACGAGTCACAGCGGGATCTTTAATCTCGGCTCAGGCCGTGCCCAGACCTTCAATGAGGTCGCCCAGGCCGTGATCAACACCCTGGAAGGAAAAAAAGCATCCGTGGCGGATCTCGTGAAGCAAAAGAAAATTCAATATATTGATTTTCCCGATGCACTAAAAGGAAAGTATCAGAGCCACACCCAAGCAGATCTGACGCGCTTGCGGGCTGCGGGCTACAAGGCAAAGTTTTTGAATGTGCAAGAGGGTGTGAGCCGATATGTCAACGCTCGCCTTGCCGTTACTTAAGTATCGGCT
>CAYFPT010000143.1:0-3600 GCA_964345065.1 uncultured Bordetella sp. | reverse complement strand
GCAATCGCTTCGGCTCGAATCATCAGCTCATCTGGCCGAAAGGGCTTACTAATGAAATCATCCGCACCGCTTGAAAATGCGGTCTTCATCGTGGCGAGATCATGATGGCCCGAGACAATCATCACTGGGGGTCCGCGATGAAAAAGCTGCCGCTCGGTCTGGAGCTGTCTCAGAATCTCCAGGCCGCTGATATCGGGAAGCTGTAAATCCAAAGTCGCCAGATCAAAGGTCGTGGTGCGGATTCGACGCAGGAATTGCCGGCCCGAGGCAAAGACCTCGGCAGCCGTTCCAAACGACTCAAACAGTCGGCTCAGGTGCCGGCTCTGTTCGGGGCTGTCTTCGATAATGGCGACTTGCATCATGGCGGTGAGAAGACCGCCACCTTAAAAGATTTCCTCGGGTTTTCCAGCTGTAAGGAATTTTGTCTGTAAGGATTTTTTACAGGCTGGATGCCGACAGGAAGAGTCGATAGCCCGGGTGTTGGGTTTCTTCCCAGTGGGGATAGCCCAGCTGGCTTAAAAATGCCTCGAGGGCCCGATCGCTGTCATCGGGAACCTGAATACCGACCAAGATGCGCCCATAGTCAGCGCCATGATTTCGGTAATGAAAAAGCGAGATATTCCAGTCTGGATGCATGGACGACAAAAACCGCATCAGCGCACCGGGCCGCTCTGGAAATTCAAATCGAAATAGACGCTCTTTTTTTGCCAGGGCCGAGCGGCCGCCTACCATATGGCGCAGGTGAAGCTTTCCGAGTTCGTCATCGGTGAGATCCAGGGTCTTAAAGCCTGCGGACTCAAAACCAGCTGCGATCTGATGGGCTTCACTGCGATCTCGGATCTGAATCCCCACATAGATGTGGGCGGCACGGGCATCCGCAATTCGATAATTAAATTCAGTCACATTGCGATTGCCAACAGTGGCGCAGAACCGCTTAAAGCTGCCGCGCTCTTCCGGAATCGTTACGGCGAAGACAGCCTCACGCTGCTCGCCGATTTCAGCCCGCTCGCTGACAAAGCGCAGCCGATCGAAATTCATATTGGCCCCGCAGGCAATCGCCACCAGGGTCTTGTCCTGGCAGGCCTGCTGGCCGACCCACGATTTCATGCCGGCGATCGATAACGCGCCTGCGGGCTCAAGAATCGCGCGGCTATCCTCGAAAACATCTTTAATCGCAGCGCAGACGGCATCGGTATCAACCAGCACAATCTCATCGACATACTTCTGGCAGAGCCGAAAGGTTTCCTCGCCGACCTGCTTAACTGCTGTGCCATCAGAAAAGAGGCCCACCTCGGAGAGCACAACACGTTGGCCTGCTTTTAAGGACTGGGACATCGCATCCGAGTCGGTCATCTGAACACCAATCACCCGAATCTCTGGCCGCACCTGCTTCAGATAGGCCGCAATGCCGGCAATCAATCCACCCCCGCCAATGGCAACAAACACGGCATCAATCGGATCCTGGTATTGGGCGAGCAGCTCCATGGCAATCGTGCCCTGGCCTGCAATCACATCCGGATCATCAAAAGGATGCACAAAGGTCAGCCCCTGTGACTGCTGCAGCTCAAGCGCATGCGCATAGGCATCGGAGTAAGAGTCGCCTTGCAGCACCACTTCACCGCCTAAAGCCCGAACCGCATCGATTTTTACCGCTGGCGTTGTGACCGGCATGACGATCACCGCCCGGCAGCCCATGCGGCGGGCCGACAGCGCGACCCCCTGGGCATGATTGCCTGCCGATGCGGCGATCACCCCCTTGGCCAGCTGGTCGGGGCTTAAGTGCGCCATCTTGTTGTAGGCCCCGCGCAATTTGAACGAGAACACCGGCTGCATATCTTCGCGTTTGAGCAGAATGCGATTGGCAAGCCGCTGACTGAGGCCTTTGGCGGCCTCGAGCGGCGTTTCCTGGGCGACATCGTAGACCCGGGCAGTCAGTATTCTTCTCAGGTAATCGGATCCCATGCCCGTTTTATAACCCAATTTGCGCAAAGCCCTACACCGCGGCCGCGTTCACGCGCCGGCAGTGATGTTGATTCGGGCGACAATAGGGCCTGAAAACGATCCATTCCGATACACTTTTCTCCCTCATGAATGCCCCGTTGAACCCGATGCTGCTGGCCCGCCTGGATCAGGCCGATCCGGGCCGAAATCCGGCACGCCTGCGCGAGATTCCCTACAACTACACCTCATTTTCGGATCGCGAGATTGTGATTCGGGTGCTCGGTGCAGACGGATGGGCACTGATTTCAGAATTACGGGGCGAGCGCAAGACCGGCCGTTCGGCCCGCATGCTGTATGAGGTCCTGGGCGATATCTGGGCCGTCAGTCGCAACCCTTACCTGCAAGACGATTTGCTGGATAACCCAAAGCGTCGTCAGCAGTTAATCGGGGCGTTGCATCATCGGCTTGCAGAGATTGATCGGCGCCGTCAGCAGGATGCCTTGGATCCTGCGTTGCTGGCATCGCCGCTGGCCACCGGCTCCCGAGATCAGAAAGTCGCCCGACTCCTTGAGCTGGCCCGCCAGGCGGTGGGCCTTTTTAGCGCCGGATTTGATGAGACAGCAAAGCTGCGTCGGCAGGTCAGAAAAATTCTTAGCCGCGTGACCGCAGCGGATAACATCAAGTTCGATGGGTTATCGCGGGTCTCGCATGTCACTGACGCGACTGATTGGCGTGTGGAGTATCCCTTTGTCGTGCTCACACCCGACGCCGAGCAAGAGATTCCCGCATTGGTCAGCGGATGCATTGAGGCGGGCCTGACCATCATCCCGCGTGGTGGCGGCACTGGATATACCGGTGGCGCGGTGCCGCTGACGGCCCGCTCGGCGGTGATCAATACCGAAAAACTGGAAACCCTCGGTGCTGTTGAGCGGCTGCGGCTGCCGGGCCTGGCGGAGCCGGTGACGACAATCTTTAGCGGTGCGGGTGTGGTGACTCGTCGCGTTTCGGATGCGGCGGACGCAGCGGGGCTCGTGTTCGCAGTGGATCCAACCTCGGCAGATGCATCATGCATTGGCGGCAACATTGCTATGAATGCGGGCGGCAAAAAGGCCGTGCTCTGGGGAACGGCCATCGACAATCTGGCCTGGTGGCGCATGGTGGATCCGCAAGGCAACTGGCTTGAGGTATCCCGCCTGCATCACAATCTGGGCAAGATTCACGATGCCGAGTGGGCAGAGTTCGAGCTCGCCTGGTATCGGCCTGAACAGTATGAGGCGACTGCTGCCCCCTCGGGTGCGGTCGGGGTGATGCGTGGCGAACCCTTTCGCAAAGAACTTCTAAAGCTCGAGGGCTGGCGCTTTCGGCGGCTGGGCCTGGGCAAGGACGTCACCGATAAGGTCTTAGGCGGCCTTCCAGGAATTCAGAAGGAAGGCTGCGATGGCCTCATCACCAGCAGCCGCTGGGTGCTGCACCGTATGCCCAATCACATTCGTACCGTCTGCCTGGAATTTTTTGGCAATGCCCAGCAGGCAGTGCCTTCGATTGTTGAAATCAAGGACCACCTTGACCGCAAGCCGGGCGGCGCCTTATTGGCGGGCCTTGAGCATCTTGATGAGCGCTATTTGCGTGCGGTGGGCTATAGCACCAAGAGTAAGCGCG
>CAYFPT010000142.1:1468-3711 GCA_964345065.1 uncultured Bordetella sp. | reverse complement strand
CGCGATGCGGCGACCTCGCCAGAGGCGACGACCTCGGCATGATTTGTGCTTCGTAACATCAACTCTTGAATTTGCAGTAATTTTTGCAGGAAAGGAAGGAACACAAGATGGCAGAGAACACCACACCCGGCAGCGACAATCTTGCCGAAGGCCTTAAGGACCGGGCCGCCGCCGCGGTGCGCCCCGCCGACTACGATGAGCTGGATTCGGATGCAGGCCCGCGGGCAGCGGCCGTGCTCAATGACATTGACCTTGTCGTCGATGTTCCCGTTCAGGTCACCGTGGAGCTGGGCCGAGCCAAGATGCAGATCCGCAACTTACTGGCGCTGTCCTATGGTTCTGTGATCGAACTTGATATGCTTGCAGGCGAGCCGCTGGAAGTAGTGGTCAATGGCTGCCTGATTGCGCAGGGCGAGGTCGTCATTGTCAATGATCGTTATGGCATTCGCCTGACCGATATCGTTACCCCGGCAGAGAGGCTCAGAAAGATCAACCGATAGGATCCAATCAAAGGGGGATTGAATGGCCGTAGTACCCGATACCTCACCCCAGTTACCTCCGGCCAGCCCCCCTGATCACTCTGCCCTACGGGCAACCTCTGATTCGAAGTTCTCCTTGGTAGTCTTTGCAGCCCTCTCGGGGGCTGCTTCTTCTGTGCTTGCGCAGGCCAGTGGTGGGGCGGCCCCCTCCGGTGGCGCGGCCGGCTCGGGATCAATTGCTGCATCCGTTTATGCGCCCGCCTCAAGCGGCGGCGGCATGATTTGGCTCACGTTTATCACGCTGGTGTTGCTGGCCGGCGTCGTGGTGTTGATTGCCTGGCTCGTCCACAAAAATATGACCTCCACGGTGCCCAGTTCATCGATCCGAATTCTGTCGGTTCAGTCGCTGGGTCCGCGTGAGCGGATCGTGATTGCCAGTGTGGTTGGCCGGATCTATGTCTTGGGCCATACCGCCCATCAGATCAGTCTGATCGCGGAACTCTCGCCGCAAGAGGTGGCCGGCATGACCAGCTCTCCCGCGCCCATGGATTTTGCGGCCCGGCTCTCTGAGCTTTTAAGAAAGCCAAAAAAATGAAAGCGCATCGTCTCTTGGTGCTCTGCGGCTTGGCCAGCGCCGTGTTGGGCACGATGATGCTGGGCGCAACCGCCTATGCCCAATCTCTGCCGCTGGTGACGGTGTCCGGCAATACCTATTCGGTGCCAGTGCAGACGCTGATTGTGCTTACAGCGCTGACCTTTATTCCGGCGGCCTTGATGCTGATGACCAGCTTTACTCGGATTCTGATTGTCTTTGCTTTGCTGCGTCAGGCCTTGGGCCTGACGACCATGCCGCCGAATTTGGTCTTGATTGGGTTGTCGTTATTCCTGACGCTATTCATCATGAAGCCGGGAGTTCTAGATCCCATCTATGATCGGGCCTACATTCCTTACACGCAAAAAAAGCTGAGCTTTGATCAGGCGGTAGCGGAGGGCACAAAGCCGCTGCGGGCCTTCATGCTGCGGCAGACGCGCCAGGATGACTTAAATCTTTTTGCGCGGCTTCACGGCAAGCCCATTCAGAGCCGGGATGACATCCCGATGACCGTGCTGATTCCGGCCTTTGCAATTTCAGAAATCAAAACCGGATTCATTATCGGATTTATGATCTTTCTTCCATTCTTGGCCATTGATTTTGCGGTGGCCAGCATTTTGACTTCGCTCGGAATGGTAATGGTCTCGCCGATGATGTTTTCATTGCCTCTAAAGCTGCTCATCTTCGTGATGGCCGATGGCTGGGGCCTGCTGGCGGCATCGCTGGTCGAGAGTTACGCATCGGGTGGCCCGTAATGGACGCAACGCTGGTTATTGAGCTTGTCTTTCAGGCCCTGCGGATGGCCCTGGTCCTGTGCGGGCCGATTCTGCTGGCGCTTTTGATTGTGGGGCTGGTGATCGGCATTTTGCAGGCGGCCACGCAGCTAAATGAGACCACGGTGGCCTTTGTGCCCAAAATTATCGTGATGGTCTTGGTGATTTTGTTATCCGGCCCGCCCTTGCTGGCGCTGTTCTCGGATTACCTAAGGGAAATTATTCTGCGCATTCCTTCGGTGACGTCTTAAGCCATGCTCACGATCACTGCAGATTTCTTTATGCAGTGGGCGACAGGGTTGATGTTTGTCTCCCTGCGGCTTTTTGGAATCTTTCTTTCTATGCCGCTTTTTGCGTTCCGCGCTTTTCCGATGCGGCTTCGTCTGATGGTGGTGTTGA
>CAYFPT010000142.1:932-1458 GCA_964345065.1 uncultured Bordetella sp. | reverse complement strand
TTTTCTGGCCGCGGGCACTGAATTGCTGATCGGAGTCTTTATTGGCTTTTTGATTCGACTTGGATTGATGGCCGTCGAGGTCGCAGCCGAGGTGTTATCCAATCTAACGGGCTTAAGTTTTGCCACCAACTACGTTCGCGATCCCAACCTGGCCTCGGGCTTAGTGGGGGAGTTTCTTGGTCTCACCACCTTGGCGCTGATGTTTGCGCTCAATGTTCATCTGGCTGTGCTGGAGGTGGTGATCGAGAGCTTTAAAACTCTGCCGTTTGGCCAGTGGCCCAGCGCCTGGTCCCTGCCGGCAGTGACTGCGCTGATTGCGCGGGCCTTTCAGCTTGGGCTGGTGCTCTCGATGCCCTCGATCGTGGTGTATTTGTTATTTAATGTGATCCAGGCGGTGCTGGCCAGGACCAGCCCCCAGTTCAATCTGTTTTCGGTGGGCTTTGCGATTACGGTGCCGCTCGCATTTTTAGTGCTTATGATTGTGCTGCCGGACCTACCGCAATTTGTGGCCCGTACGGTCGAGGCC
>CAYFPT010000142.1:0-892 GCA_964345065.1 uncultured Bordetella sp. | reverse complement strand
AGCACCCGCAGCGGCACCAGCAAAGCAGGCCGCTCCGACTCAACAGGCCGCTCCCGTGCCGATGTCTATCAATGGAACTCCGGCGATGAAGGTGTCTCAGCAGCCCGCCGCCGCAGCCTCCTCGGATCCCAATGAGGCGGTTCGTCAGGCCCTGCGCGAGCGGATGGCAGGCTCAGGCGAGCTTGTGATTCGATCCACCGATTCGGTGCCACCACCCCCGGAGCGCGCCGCGACTCCGGCACCTCGGGCGGCTGCTCCCAAGCCGGCAACTGGCCGTCCGGTTGCGGTTGCACCCTGGGATTACGATGGCGAACGTGGACCCCAGGCCTGGGGAAAGCTACACGCGAGTTACGGCCTATGCGAGAGGGGCCGTTTTCAGTCGCCAATCGATCTTCGTGATGGTGTTGGCGTTGACCTTCCGCCGATTGCTTTTGAATTCAAGCCCTCGCTATTTAAGGTTCTGGATACCGGCAAAACCCTAGAACTCAACTACAACGCGGGCGGCGTGCTGACGGTGCTGGGCAATACCTATCGCTTATCGCATATTGAATTTCGTCACCCCGCAGAAGAACGGATCAACGGTAAGACCCATGGCATGAGCATGCAGATGCACCTGCGGGATAGCCAAGGCCGGATGGCCGCGGTCTCTGTGCTGCTCAATCCTGCCGGCAAAGAAAACGCCTTTATTCAGGCGGTGTGGAACCACATTCCTTTGGTCCGCAATGAGCCTATCGCTCCACCGGATGTGATGCTGGACTTAGCGAAGTTTCTGCCTCGCGATCTCTCGTACTACACCTACATGGGCTCATTGACCACGCCGCCGTGTACTGAAGGTGTTACCTGGTTCATTTTGAAGTCCCCAGTCGACATCTCGGCGGAGCAGGCCGCCATC
>CAYFPT010000141.1:0-3805 GCA_964345065.1 uncultured Bordetella sp. | reverse complement strand
AGCACGCGCTTTATGACGCCCCCCACCCGCGGCTTTCAACTGCTGCGGGATGCGGTCTTATCCTTATCGCTGACCCAGGAGTTCGTGCGGCCGCTTTACCACTGGCGCACCTCGCGGCCCCATGAATACACCGACTCAATGCTCAATAGCCGTGGAGACGACAACGCGCTCTTCAAGCAAGGTCCGGGCCACGGCGCACCACCACAAAATATCCGACTTGGTCACGATCATTTTCTGCTCGATGAATTAGGCGGTGGTTTTGATTTAATTGTTTTCACTGATGCACGGGCAATCCCACAGGCATTACAGACATCAATTAAAACCATCCGAAGCCGTGGCATTCCGTTGCGTGTGACCGCCGTCAGCTCCGGCCACTCGGTGGACGGCGCGGATCAGACCCTTATCGATGAGGATGGACATTTTCGCCAGCGCTATGGCGTGCAGGCCAGTGGTGGTGCCTATCTGTTGCGGCCGGATCAGCATGTCTGTGCCCGCTGGCTCACACTTGAGCCCAGTCGGCTCGAAGCCGCATTTGTCGATGCACTTCCCCAATAAGGAATTAACACTATGAAGTCTCACCAAGAGCTCAATGTTGCTGACCTAGAAACGGTCTACGACGCGCTTGCCCAGGCGATCGATCGCGCCGGGCAGGAGAAGACCGCCTTATTTTTGGTCAAACTCGCCCTGCTGAATGCCAATGCGTTAGCCGATTTAGCGCGCTTTCAGCAGCACCTTGAATTGGCGCTTAAAGATTTATGATCGTCGACTCACGCCCGATGAAATAAACCGCGGCACAATCCATCGTCCCGCCAGCACCAGGATGAGTGACCAAAACGCGATTCCCCAGGCATAAGGCCGCAGACCCGCATCCAGGCTGGCCGACAGATAAAGGCCAGTGACGACTCCGGCTGCCGCCATCAGCAGCCCCACCCACGACGAGGCCGTGCCCGCCTTTTCTGGAAAAATCCCCGGGGCAGCAGCATTGCTGCAGGGCTGATGAAACCCATGTGCAAATCCAAATAGCATTTGAATCAACAACACCGCTGCAACGGAGCGAATTTCAAACCAGCCCACAACAATCGCCCAGGCGGCCGTTGCCAATGAGATATTGCAGCCCACCTGCATCGTGCCCAAAAGGCCCCGCCTCGGAATCAGCCGTCGACAAATCAGAGTGCCCGCGAGGTAACTCAGCGAACCCATTGCAATCGCCATGCCGAACTCTGTCGCAGTGACGTCAAGAAAACGCAGAAATATGAATGGACCGCCCGACAGCACTGCAAACAATCCGCCATAGGTGCTCAATGCCACCAAGGACCAGGCAAGAAATCCCCGATGGGTCAGGATATCAACGTAGTTGGCCTTTAGCCCCCGCCATTGGGTTGCTTGAACACTTTTGGCGGCAATGGTCTCGGGCACAAAACGCCAAACCATCACCAGACCAATCAACCCGGCCATGGCAATCGCAACGATATTGGCCCGCCAGCCCATCACATCCATGAGGACACCGCCCAATAATGGGCTGATGATCGCAATCACCCCAAGGCCAGAGAGGCCGCGGGCCAGCACCTGGGCGCCCTCACCCGTTTCGTAGAGATCGCGAACCATCGCCCGGGCGCAGACCACCGATGCGCCCAGCGCGGCGCCCTGCACCATTCGCGAAAGCAGCAATGCTTCGATGCTGAGCGCCAGCGCACCGGCAAGGCCACTCACCACAAACAGCGACAGGCCCCACAGCAGCACCGGCCTTCTGCCCAACCGATCCGATAAAGCGCCCCAAAACAACTGCCCAAGGCCAAATGCGACCATCGCGCCGAACATGGTCGCCTGAATCATGAGGCTTGCAGCAGCGAATTCCTGATGAATTGCCGGCATTGCTGGAACAAAAATATCCGTCAACACCGGCTGCAATCCCAGCAAGACGGACAGAAAAAGCGCTACGAGAGCCGCGCTCAGGCCATGCTTGGACTTAACGGAGGCCCCCTCGAGCAGTCATGCTGCCGAGCGGCTACGCGGCTGACCAAGGCGACGCGAGATCTGATCGGCCGTGTCGCGTAGCGCCTGGGCAATCGGGCCCTCAAGGGCCACGTCAAAAGACTCCGCAGGGCCCAGCGCAGTGATCGCCAGCGCCAGCGCGCCGAATTGATCAAAGACCGCGGCGCTCAGCGCGTGAATTCCTGGAATCGGCTGGCCGATCGCCTGGGCCATTGCGGTCCGCTGAATCCGGGCGAGCTCTTGGCTCGGCAGTGCGACATCAACGACTTTTTGATCCCGAACCATGCGATCACCCAAAGCGATTCCCTTTAGCGCCTCGAGTTTTTGCTCGGGCATAAAGGCAGCGAAAATTTTTCCGGTCGCGGTGTGATTGACCGACATGACGGTGCCGACCCGCATATTCACATGAATCGGCTGATGCGACTCAATCATTCGTACAACTGTCGGTCCGAGATTTCCCCAAACCGCAATCACCACGGATTGCTGAATGCGTTCTGATAATTGCTCCATCAAGGGGCCCGCGATTTTCAGTGGATCAAGTTGGCGCAGGCAACTCAGTCCAAGCTGCAATGCGGCGGGGCCCAGCCGATACTGGCCAGAGTCGCGCTCCTGCTCAATGAGTCCGAGACGGCCAAAACTCACCAGATAGGGGTGGGCCTTGGAGGCGGTCATCTCCGCAGCCTGGGCGAGTTCTTTTAAGCTCATCGGGCCCGACTGAAGGGCAAGCGCATTCAGCAGTCGGCCGCCGATTTCGATCGACTGAATCGAGCGCTGATTTTCAAGGTCACTGGCAGGCATGATTAACGCAGCGCCGGTTCAATCCAGCCAACGCACTCCCCCAGCCCAATCCGTACGGCATCCGGGGACTCGCAATACGCCTTTAGAACAACGACATCACCGTCCTCCAGGAAGGTTCGCGCCTCGCCATTGGCCAGCATGACCGGGGTCTTTCCGCCGGCAGTCAGTTCCAGCAGCGAGCCCGCCTCAGACGGCTGCGGCCCAGACATCGTGCCACTGCCCAGCAGATCGCCGGCCTGCAGATTGCAGCCATTACTGGTGTGATGGGTCAACATCTGCGCAAATGTCCAGTAGGCGTATCGCAGATTACTCACCGACAGCCGCTGCGGCGGCTGTCCTGCCGCCCGCATTTTCGAGGTCTGAAGCAAAAACTCCAGTGTCATATTGATTCCACCCCGGCTGCGATCCTCGGGGCTGCTGATATACGGCAGCGGCTGCGGATCATCGGCAGGCCGTTGGGTGGGAACACGAAACGGCGCAAGCGCCTCCATCGTGACAATCCAAGGAGAAATCGTCGATGCAAAGTTTTTCGCGAGAAACGGCCCCAGGGGCTGATATTCCCAGGCCTGGATATCACGGGCCGACCAATCATTAAGAATGCACAGCCCAAATAAATGATCCTCTGCATGGGCAATCGAGACCGGCTGGCCCAGCCTGCTATCGGTGCCGATGAATGCGCCAATCTCGAGCTCGATATCCAATCGCCGGCATGCGCCAAACTCGGGCGGCTGACTGTCCGTAGCGGGTTTTATCTGGCCTGCCGGCCGGACCACCTGCTGGCCACTTACTCCAATTGATGATCCGCGGCCGTGATAGCCGATCGGTACCCACTTGTAGTTCGGCAGCAAAGGGGCATCCGGCCGAAAGAGTTTCCCGACTGCCGTCGCATGATGGATTGATGCATAAAAGTCTGTGTAATCACCAATTCTGCAAGGCAGCTGCATTTGGACATCAGATTGCGGCACTAAGGCCGCCTTTAATTGCGGAGCCTCGGGCGCATCAGCCCCCAGCCAGG
>CAYFPT010000140.1:3529-3839 GCA_964345065.1 uncultured Bordetella sp. | reverse complement strand
CACCGCCACCACTGCGGCCGCCGCGCCCCCCAAAGCCGCCGCCTTGGCGGCCCTTGCCGCCGAACATGCCGCTTAGACGTCGGTTGAAATCACGCCAGACCTCATCCAGGTCAGGCGGCTCCTCGGATCGCGGGCAATTATCGGGCCTGCGCGGCTCTTTCGGACTGTCTGGCGGATCCTGCCGCGGCGGGTCGCGATCCGGCTCGCCGGATGAAGGCTTTTGCTCGGGGCCCTGGCCCGAGGCCTGCGGGCTGCCCGAAGGCTGGCCTGAACCCGGGCCAGAGCCAGACTGGCCCCAACGGGGATCCCC
>CAYFPT010000140.1:0-3519 GCA_964345065.1 uncultured Bordetella sp. | reverse complement strand
GCCGTAACACTGACCCGCCAAACCGTCGCATCGTAGAAATTTAGAGAAGGGATTGAACAGAAGGTTGCAAGAACCCGGCATTATCGCTGAGAGTGCCCGGCCAGGTTTCCGGACTAGGGAAAGCCGGTACATGAGAGCGGACCGCCTCCCGAAGGCCGGCCAGGCCTTCACCGGATGCCGCACTGACCCAGACACGGCGAATCCGGCCATCGGGGCCTGACTCAGAGCTGCTGGCAACGCCCGCAGCGTCGATCTTGTTCATCACCTCAATGCGGGGCACGTCGGCGGCACCGACTTCACTTAAGACCACCTCAACCGCCTGGCGGTGGGCATCACGATCCGGATCAGAGGCATCAATGACATGCAACAGCAAATCGGCCTCGGCCGCCTCATTGAGCGTGGACTTAAAGGCATCGATCAGGCTGTGGGGCAGATCGCGAATAAATCCCACCGTGTCGGAAAGCACCATAAATTCGCCTGGCGCAAGAAACACCCGGCGGCTGGTGGTATCCAAAGTTGCAAAGAGCTGATCAGCTGCATAGACACCCGCATGCGTCAGTGCATTAAAGAGTGTGGATTTTCCCGCATTGGTATAGCCCACCAGTGAAACTGAAAATGTGCCCTGCCGAGAGCGCTGCCGAAGCCGGTTCTTGCGCTGGCGCTCGACTGCAGCAAGCCGCAGCCGCAGCTGTTTCACACGCTGTCCGATCAATCGACGGTCTGTTTCTAATTGGGTCTCGCCCGGGCCGCGTAATCCGATGCCGCCGCGCTGCCGCTCTAAGTGGGTCCAGCCACGCACCAGCCGGGCCGATAAATAATCCAGCTGCGCGAGCTCGACCTGCAGCTTGCCTTCATGGCTGCGGGCGCGCAGCGCAAAGATATCGAGAATCAGCGCCACACGATCAATCACGCGACGCTTTAAGGCCCGCCCTAAATTTCGCTGCTGGCCGGGCGAGAGCGTGTGATCAAACACCACCAGGTCGGCCTGGCATTCAGCACAGAGCCGGCAAATTTCCTCGGCCTTACCTGAGCCCACAAAAAGCGCTGGATCAGGCCGATCACGGCGGCCTGTGACCTGGCCAACAACGCGGGCGCCTGCTGAGGCGGCCAATGCGCAGAGCTCCTGCATGTCGGGCTGCGGCCCGCCATTGAGCGCCAGGGCCACCACCACTGTTCGCGGATGTCTCGAAAAATCAACGTCGCTTGACGTTGAAACGGAACCGAGATCGCTCAGCTCGATTCACCCTCGGCGGTAAAGTTCACCGCACGCGCCGGGACGATCGTGGAGATGGCGTGCTTGTACACCATCTGCGTGACCGTATTGCGCAAAAGCAAAACATATTGATCAAACGATTCAACATGGCCCTGCAGCTTGATGCCGTTGACCAGATAGACCGAGACGGGAACATGCTCCTTGCGAAGGAGATTTAGAAATGGGTCTTGTAACGCCTGCCCTTTGTTTTGTGACATGTTGTGGACTCCATCGGATGAACAATAACTATACCGATTTCAGCCTGCGGAATCACGCATCGGGCTTGTAGGGATTGGTCGACGTCTTCCACTCAATCCGCAGGGGTGTACCCTCCAGCCGAAAGACTCTTCGGAAGCGGGATTCCAGGTACCGCTTGTACGCATCGGAGATGTGCTCAAGTGCGTTGCCATGAACAACAATGATCGGCGGATTCTGGCCGCCCTGATGGGCATACCGTAGCTTGGGCCGAAACCGGCCATGCCGGGGGGGCTGCTGGGCCTCCACGGCCTCGCGCAGCACGCGGGTAATTTTCGGCGTCGAGAGCTTTAATGTCGCAGCCGCATAGGCTGCATCCACAGAGCGCATCAGCGCATCAATGCCCGCGCCCTTCATGGCCGAGATGAAATGAAACTTCGCCCAATGCAGAAATTGCAGCTTGCGGGCCATCACACGCTTGACCTCCTCGCGCACGATGACATCCAGGCCATCCCATTTGTTGACCGCCACCACCAGGGCCCGGCCAGACTCCATTACAAAGCCTGCAATATGCGCATCCTGCTCTGAGACATCGGCCTGCGCATCCACCATCAGCACTGCGACATTGCACGAGGCGATGGCCTGCAGGGTTTTGATCACCGAAAATTTCTCCACCGCCTCAAAGACCTTGCCTCGGCGTCGCAGGCCTGCGGTGTCGATCAGCTGATAACGCCGGCCTTCACGCTCAAAGGGAATCACAATGGCATCACGCGTCGTGCCGGGCATATCAAAGGCAATCACACGCTCCTCGCCCACCAGCGCATTGATCAATGTGGATTTACCAACATTGGGCCGGCCAACAATTGCCACCCGCAGGCCACGCTCGGCCACCGAAGCCTCGAGATCTTCATCGGGAACTTCAGGCAGTTCGGCTAAGACTGATTCCATCAGGCCGCCCACGCCATCGCCATGGGCAGATGAAATGGCAATCGGATCGCCCAGTCCGAGCTCATAGAACTCTGCAGTGCGGCCTTCGCTGGTCAGGCCCTCGAGTTTATTGGCAGCGATCGTGACCGGCCGGCCCGATTTGCGTAGCAGATCGGCAATCTGAAGATCCTGCGGCGCTAAGCCGGTACGCCCATCCACGACAAACACCACCGCATCGGACTCGGCAATTGCCTGCCGGGTCTGCTTGGCCATCTGAAAGGTGATGCCCTCTTTCACAACGGGCTCAAAACCACCGGTATCGACCACAAGATAGGGCCGGGTGCCGAGCCGGCCCTCACCATAGTGCCGATCGCGTGTTAAACCGGGAAGATCGGCAACCAGTGCGTCGCGCGAACGGGTGAGGCGATTAAAAAGTGTCGACTTTCCGACATTGGGCCGCCCAACCAGGGCGACCACGGGCTTGGCGCTCACTGCTCATCCTTCCGATCGGATCAGAAGCAGCTGGCCACCCTGGGTCTGAATCAGCAGGCCTGCACGTGTGGGCCGGATCGCACCACTGGGCGCACCACCGTCTAGGGAGAGTCGGGCAATCTGCTTACCATCTTCTCGCGCGAGCGCATGAAGAAATCCAAAACTATCGGCAACCCACACGGCCCGGCCCCACGAGACAGGATACTGAAGGCCGCGCAGCTGAAAGGTATCGATGGTCCATGCCGTCTGGCCATCTTTTCGATTCAGGGAATGAAGGCGCGACTGATCATCGGCAAAAAAGACATAACGGCCATCGACTGCGAGTGTCGACATTGCGGTGAGTTCTCGACTCCAAATCCTGCGGCCACTCTCTGCGCCCAGACAGGCAATCGAGGTCTGATAGGCCGCCACACAGACATCGGCTCCTTCGACAGAGGGCATGCCCAAGAGATCAACAATCCGCTCTACCTCGTTACTGCCGCGTGGCGTTGCGACTTGAGACTCCCAACGAATCGCGCCCGAGGCGGCATCTAGCCAGAGTAGCCGGCCGCCGGGCATGTTCACCAACACATCGGCGGGACCTAACACCGCGCTGGCCGATTCTTCGGCAGGCCGGGCCTGCACCCGCATGCCCGACTGGCCATGCAGGACCA
>CAYFPT010000139.1:0-3859 GCA_964345065.1 uncultured Bordetella sp. | reverse complement strand
ATTCACCGGCAGACTTCACCAAGGAAATTGCCGTGGAATATGAGCGCTGGGGCCAGGTGGTGACGGCCCGCAAAATCACGGCGAACTAATATCGACAAGATGCCGGCCTTCTCGATCAGCGGCGTTTGAATAGGGCGCTACACAAAATGGCACAGATGAGCCCAAACAAAATGGCCCACTCAAGGGAAATCAGGAGCGTGCCCCCGAATGTCACGGCCATCGGAATGGCCTCGCGGGGGCCGGCGCGCCACTCGGCCGCAATCTGACGTCGATCAATCAGGCCCAAGGCGACAACAAGTAATAAAGCAGAGATGACCGGCAGCGGCAGAACAACCACCAGCGGCGACACAAATCCCAACAAAATCATGAGGAAAAATGCTGAACTGACTGCAGAAAGCGGCGTTTTCGCGCCAGAGGCCACGTTCACACCGGATCGATTAAAAGATCCGCTCGAGGGGTAGGCCGAGAAAAATGATCCGGCAACATTGGCAAGCCCCTGCCCAATAAACTCTTGATCTGCCTTAAAACTGTCCTTGCGGCCCAATGCGATTGCGCGTGCAATCGCCATCGCCTCGGTCGATGCGAGCAAGGTCATAACCAAGACTGGCCCGACGAGCTGTTGCAGCGTCGCCCACTGGAGATCGGGCGCAGACAACGGCGGGAGGACGCCAGGAATTGCAGGTACTTTCTGAAATATCAAGGGATCTTGGGCGATCGACTCAATCACGAGGCCGCCCAGGCTGCCCACGATCACCGCAACGAGCATCGCCGGCACCCATCGATTCAGCGGCCGCCAGATCCACATCGATAGCAGCGTTAAACCGACCAATGCAAGCGTCCACCATTGAATTCCTCGTGCGGGGAGTTCCACACCGACACGGCGAAACGTTTCGAGCAGTGAGAGTCCGCGCTCCAACGGCAGCCCAAGCAGAGATCCTACCTGACTGTTAATGATTAATACCGCTGCCCCTACCGTGAAACCCACCACGACCGAGTGGGGTACGCGCTCGACCCACTGTCCAAGTCGCACCAGGCCCAAGCTGATTTGTAACAAGCCCACAAGAAAGCTAAGCGTCAATGCGAGCACAACATAATTTGCACTCCCGGCTAAAGCCAAGGGCGACAGCAGCGCCATTGTGGTTAGAGAGATGGCGTTGGCGGGGCCGGATACCATCAGACGACTGGAGCCAAAAAGGGCCGCAACGATACATGGCACGATCGCAGCATACAGTCCGTAGTGGGGCGGCATTCCCGCCAGCATTGCAAACGCTAAGCCTTGGGGCAGCACAAGGACCGCACCCGTGAGTCCCGCCAGCAGATCCGCTCTTACGACACCCGACTTTCGCCACTCGGGTATCCACTTCAAAAAAGGTAGGACGATCATGTTCTGTGAAAGTCTATCATTGAAAAGAGGAGCAACTGATTAATGCCTGAAGATCCACAACACAGTAGCGTTACCGATCGCACTGAAATCAAAACCACCACCTGTTACATGTGCGCATGTCGCTGCGGCATTCGTGTCCACCTGCGCGATGGCGAGATTCGCTATATCGATGGAAATCCCAAGCATCCTCTGAATCAGGGGGTCATCTGTGCAAAAGGCTCCTCGGGGATCATGAAGCAAAAATCTCCGGCCCGTCTGACCCGGCCCTTACGCCGAATCTCTGGACGCGATCGGGGGGAATCGGCCTTCGAAGAAATTTCCTGGGAAGAAGCGTTTGCTTTACTGGAAAAACGCCTTTCGCATATTCGATCGACTGACCCTAAGCGGTTTGCGTTGTTTACTGGCCGCGATCAGATGCAGGCCTTAACCGGACTTTTCGCCCGACAGTTTGGAACGCCCAACTATGCGGCCCACGGGGGCTTTTGTTCCGTGAACATGGCCGCTGGAATGATCTACACCATTGGCGGAAGCTTCTGGGAATTCGGCGGGCCGGATCTTGATCGTGCCAAGCTATTCGTGATGCTGGGAACTGCGGAGGATCACCACAGCAATCCGATGAAAGTCGCCCTATCGAAATTCAAGCGCAGCGGCGGCCGATTCATCAGCATCAATCCGATCCGAACAGGATATTCAGCGATCGCCGATGAATGGATCCCGATTCGACCCGGGACCGATGGCGCCCTGCTGCTCGCATTGATTCATGAGCTGATCCGGGATGATCGTATTGATCATGAGTTTTTGAAAAAGTTTTCTAATAGTCCTGACTTGGTTTGTTTAGATGACTCTGCCGAGAACGGATTATTCCTGCGCGACCCCGGGCGGGAGGCGCTTAGCGACGACCTGCCACAAAATAAATATGCCTGGGATCAAGCACGCAATGCACCCGTGCAGAGGGAAACCGCCCAGACCGACAATTTCGCGCTGACCGGCGAATTCGTAATGCCCGATGGCCCCCACCGCGGAAAACGTGTGGCAACGGCCTTTGAGCTGCTGCGACGTGAGGTGGCGACTTGCACGCCCGAATGGGCGGGATCCATCACCGGCATCAGTCCATCTCGAATTCGGCAACTGGCCAAGGAACTCGCCCACGCTGCTTTTGAGCAGGCGTTTGAACTGCCGATTGCCTGGACCGATGCCTGGGGCGGCCATCACAATACGGTGATTGGCCGGCCCGTCGCATTTCATGCGATGCGCGGCCTGGCAGCACACTCCAATGGATTTCAGACCGTGCGCGCGTTGGCGATCCTGATGAGCCTGCTGGGCACGATTGATCGGCCGGGCGGTTTTCGCCACAAGGCGCCTTATCCGCGTCAGACACCCCCAAGGGTAAGGAATGTCTCCGACGAGACCCAGATCAAACCCAATGCGCCGCTCGGCGCAGCCCCCCTGGGATTTCCTGCGCGGCCTGAAGATCTCTGTGTCAATGCGCAGGGTCAGCCGATTCGCATCGACAAGGCCTTCTCTTGGGAGCATCCGTTATCGGCCCACGGACTCATGCATAACGTCATCACCAATGCTGTGCGTCAGGATCCCTATCCCATCGATACCCTGATGATTTTCATGGCCAACATGGCATGGAATTCCACCATGAATACGACGTCGATCCGAGCATTGCTCAATGCCAAGGATGCCGAAGGCAACTTCAAGATTCCATTTTTAGTGGTCTGCGATGCCTTCGACTCAGAAATGGTCGCGTTTGCCGATCTGGTACTTCCCGACACGACCTACCTTGAGCGCCATGACTGCATGAGCATTTTGGATCGGCCCATTTCAGAATTTAACGGCCCGGTCGATGCGGTGCGTGTCCCGATCGTGCCGCCCCATGGCCAATGCAAGCCGTTTCAGGATGTCTTAATTGAGCTGGCATCGCGGCTAAAGTTTCCCGCCTTCACCACCGCCGACGGTAGCCGAAAGTTCAAGGACTATCCTGATTTTGTTGTTCACTACGAGACCGCTCCGGGCTCGGGCATCGGATTCTTATCGGGATGGCGAGGCCCGCACGGCGATCAGTCTTTACGCGGCGCACCCAACCCGAAGCAGTGGGAGATGTACGCCAGCAATAACTGCGTTCATCATTACGAGATGCCCGTTGAGCATCACTACATGCGCAACTGGAATCGCGGCTATATGCAGTTTGCCAAAGAGATGGGCCTGCGCCAGAAAGAGGATCCCATTCAAATCGCAATTTACAGCGAGATCCTGCAACACTTTCGCCAGGCTGCCGCGGGCAGGCGGGCAGGACGGCAGCCGCCAAGCCATCTGCGCAAACGTGTCGCCACTTATTTCAATCCACTGCCTTTTTGGTATGCCCCGCTTGAGTACGAGTCAACCGCACTGGGCGATTACCCATTAAATGCGGTCACCCAGCGGCCCATGGCCATGTACCACTCCTGGGATTCACAGAATGCCTGGCTC
>CAYFPT010000138.1:0-3918 GCA_964345065.1 uncultured Bordetella sp. | reverse complement strand
CCGTCGCTGATCAGGTGTTCATTCCGCTGACGGTGGGCGGTGGTGTCCGCACCGTGGAGGACGTCCGCAGGCTTTTAAATGCAGGCGCTGACAAAATCAGTATCAACACCGCCGCGATTCATCAGCCCGGCCTGATTCGCGACTGTTCGGATAAGTTTGGCGCCCAGTGCATCGTGGTGGCCATTGATGCCAAGCGGGTCGGTGACCACTGGGAGGTGTTCACCCATGGCGGCCGCAATGCTACGGGCCTCGATGTAGTTCAGTGGGCTGCCCGCGTGATGGCCTTAGGCGCGGGCGAGATTTTGCTCACCAGCATGGATCGTGATGGCACCGGACAGGGCTTTGATCTTGACTTGACGCGCGCCGTTTCTGAGTCGGTATCAATTCCAGTGATTGCCAGCGGCGGCGTGGGCTGCCTTGAGCATCTCTATGAGGGCGTCACCCGCGGCGCAGCCGATGCAGTGCTGGCGGCCTCGATATTTCATTTTGGTGAGCACACGATTGGCGAGGCCAAAGCCTATCTCTCAAGCCGCGGTGTCTGTGTACGCAGCGCCGCATCGTCGATGGCGGCTGTGCAATGAATCAGGATTGGCTTGACTCAGTGAAGTGGGATGCCAACGGCCTTGTCACAGCGGTCGCACAGGATGCGCTGAGCAAGCGCGTGCTGATGGTGGCCTGGATGAATCGTGAGGCCCTGCTGGAGACCGCAACCACCCGTCGCGCGGTTTATTTTTCGCGCTCTCGTCAGCGTTTATGGCGCAAGGGCGAGGAGTCTGGCCATCTTCAGCGGGTTCAAGAAATCCGGCTGGACTGCGATGCGGATGTGATCCTGCTGATGGTCGAGCAGGCGGGCGGCATTGCCTGCCACACCGGCCGCGAGTCTTGCATGTATTTTCAGCTTCAGTCCGATGACAACGCCAAGGCCCCCTCGGGCGGCTCGGCGGGGCTTTCCTTGCGCTGGCAGGCGGTTGACCCAGTGCTCAAAGATCCAAAGACGCTTTACGCTTTGCCGGCAAAGAATCCACACGAAGGCGGTTCGGCGTAGACTTTGGTTCAAATCAATTTGTTATGACCACATCATTGCCTGACCCAAAAATGCTGCCTCCCGATACCGATATTCGTGATTCGGCGGCCGTGTTGTCGCGCCTAGCCGATGTCATCGCCAGCCGCCGAGGCCTCGATCCTCAGGGCTCCTACGTGGCACGCTTGCTGGCCGGCGCCCCGGATGCAGCCTTGAAAAAGGTGGGCGAAGAAGCCGCTGAGGTCATCATGGCCGCAAAGGATGGGGTTGCGCTGCGCACCTTAAGCGAGATGGCCGATCTCTGGTTTCACTGCCTGGTCGTGTTGGAGCAGTCGGGCTTAAGGCCCGAGCAGGTTCTGAATGAACTGGCCCGCCGCGAGGGCATTTCTGGCCTGGATGAAAAGGCGGCACGCCGTGCCGAACAAAAAACTTAGCGCTCGATACTTATGACGACTTCAGCTGACTGTATTTTTTGCAAAATCGCTCACGGCCAGATTCCCTCAAAGAAAATCTACGAAGATGGCGATTTCATTGCTTTTCATGACATCAACCCGCGGGCGCCAATTCACCTGCTGGTGATCCCAAAACTCCACATCGAATCGCTCCAGCATGTGGATGCCGCGCACCAGGAGCTCTTGGGGAAAATGCTAGTGCTTGCGCCCAAGTTGGCCGCGGAAAATGGGGCCTCCGAGGGCTTTAAAACACTGATTAATACGGGTCCTGCGGGCGGACAGGAGGTGTATCATCTGCACCTCCATATTCTAGGCGGCAGGCCACCTGCCTGAGGCCGCAACCATTTTTCGGAGACCGTGATGGGTTCCTTTAGTGTTTGGCATTGGCTCATTGTTCTATTGATTATTCTTCTGGTGTTTGGCACCAAGAAGCTGCGCAATCTGGGTTCGGATCTCGGCGGTGCGGTCAAAGGCTTTAAAGAGGGCATGAAAGACGGCGGCAACGCGGCCGATGCAGGCGCAGCCCAGCCCGCGCAAAAGACCGAGGCCCCGACCATCGACGTTCAGGCCAAGGACAAAACCCCCAGCTAATGGCATCGGGTCCGCAGCATGCTGTCGGACCTCTCATTTCTCGAGGCCGCAGTGCTTTTGCGCCTCTGATCCCCGCAGCCTATGTTTGATATCGGATTCTCCGAACTTGTTGTGATCGGCCTTGTTGCCTTGGTGGTGGTGGGCCCGAAGCGGCTGCCGGTGGCCACGCGAACGCTCGGGGCGCTGATTGGCCGGGCACAGCGTTATGTCGGCGATGTGAAGACTGATATTCAGCGGCAAATGGATCTTGATGAACTCCGAAAAGTGCAGCAGCAGGTCCAAGATGTCGGCCAACAAATTCAAAGTGGCGTGCAGCGCGTGGAGTCCGAGGTCGGTGCAGTGACATCGGATCTCACACAGACCGCCGATGCCTGGGAGGGTTTTAGTGAGCCCGGCGCTTCTCCATCGCCCCTGACACGCCAATTCGGCACCCATATCCATGCGCCTGAGCCCTCCTGGTCAGAGCAGCAAGAGCAGCGTCGCATTCGTGAACGTGTCCGCGGCCGACTCCGCAAGCGCTTTCATGTGAAGCGGCCCCGCGATTAACTCCTGACCTATGACTGATCCACAACCAAAAGACGAAGCCGGCCAAAAAGAAGAGGGCTTTGTGACCCATTTGATTGAGCTGCGTGATCGGCTGATGCGGGCCGCCGCCTCCGTGATTATTTGTTTTCTGGCCCTCGTGTATTGGGCCCCGGATATTTACTCACTGCTGGCCGATCCCTTGATCAGCGCATTGCCTGTGGGCACCTCAATGATCGCTACGGATGTCACAGCACCTTTTTTCGTGCCGATGAAAGTCACCATGATGGTGGCCTTCGTGATTGCCTTGCCCTATGTGCTCTATCAGGTCTGGGCCTTTATTGCTCCGGGCCTGTATGAGCACGAGAAAAAACTTGCGGCGCCCATTATTTTGAGCAGTTTTTTATTGTTTCTGCTGGGCATGGCTTTTGCCTATTTCTTTGTGTTTCCGGCCGTATTTAAGTTTGTCGCCGCCTACACGCCCAGCGGCGTTCAGATGGCCACTGATATTGATAAGTACTTAAGTTTTGTGCTCACGCTGTTTATTGTGTTTGGGCTTTCTTTTGAAACGCCGGTTGTCGAGATGGTGCTGGTGCGGCTGGGCATGGTCTCCATCACAAAGCTTAGGGAATTTCGTCCATACTTCATTGTGGTCGCATTTGTGATTGCGGCGATTGTCACGCCGCCGGATGTCATCAGTCAGTTCATGTTGGCCGTGCCGATGATTCTGCTGTATGAATTTGGCATCTTGATGTCGCGCTACATCACACCGCGCGAAAAACTCACCGAAGCCCCTTAGCGTTTCGCCGCAATCGCTGGCCGCTCGGCGATGCTGACGCTTGCCTCGAAGACCTGATCCTGCCGTCTGACTTTGAACTTTGCCTTGCTGCCCGGAGCGATTGCGGCGACCATCGCCATGAGCTCGGTCATATTGCGAATCGGCCGATCGTTCACCGCGATGACCACATCGCCTGGACGAATGCCGGCCTCATCAGCAGGCCCGCTTCTTAAAACGCCGGCGATCAGGCTGCCCTCGCCTTCGACTGCATCGCGCGGCTCTACGCCAATATAGCCACGGCTCACCTTGCCTTTGGTGACCAGGGCCTCCATCACCATGCGTGCCGTATCGGCGGGAATCGCAAAGCCGATGCCCTGATTGCCACCCGAGCGGGTATAGATTGCGGTGTTGATGCCCAGCAGCTGGCCCTGGGTATCAATCAATGCGCCGCCTGAGTTGCCCGGATTAATGGCCGCATCGGTTTGAATAAAATTTTCATAAGTGTTGATGCCAAGCCGGCTGCGGCCCATCGCACTGATGATGCCCTGGGTCAC
>CAYFPT010000137.1:0-3939 GCA_964345065.1 uncultured Bordetella sp. | reverse complement strand
TTGCCGGTCTGCGGCACCGGGATGCTGCTCACGATGGACAAGATCACTCTCAAGACGCTGGCGCGCGAGGATCTCCTGGACCTCGGCCAAGGCCAGCTGCGCGGCCTCAGGGTCGCGAATCGAAGAGGAGTGATCGATGGTCTCAGTCATAGGCCTCGAGCCCGCCATCGCACAGCAGTCCGCAGTTCGGTGGCGTCGGCTAAGAAGGTGGCGCTAACTGTAAACGCAATTCGGCCAATACCGAAGCTGTTTCCGGCCGAACACCCCGCCACAGGAAAAATGCCTCGGCCGCCTGCTCCACCAGCATGCCCAGGCCATCAGCGACCCGGCTGGCACCCGCCTGCTGGGCCTGCTGCATGAATGCGGTGGGCGTCGGCCCGTACATCATGTCCACTGCGGCCCGCGCCCGCGATAAGACGCTGGGATGAATGGCAAGCTGCTGCTCGGCCAGGCTTGCTGAAGTCGCGTTGATCACCAGCTCAGGCCCGGCTGCAGCCCACGGCTCCGACAGCAACTCCAGCGGCGCCACCGATAGCCAATCGGCTGCAGTCGCATCCAGGCTCTGCCAGCGGGCAGCCACCTCCTGGGCCTTTTGCAGATTGCGATTCACCAGCAGCAGGCTGCGAATCCCCGACTCACGAAGTGGGCCCACAATGCCCTGGGCCGCGCCACCTGCGCCAATCACAACGACACTCACATCCTGCAAGGCGCCCGCTGCGCCCAACAGACGCTCACAATCTCTCACCAAGCCGATGCCATCGGTGTTATCCGCGAAGACCTGATGGCCATCAAATCGCAAGGTGTTCACGGCACACGCGGACAAGGCCCGCGCGGAGATTTCCCAGTCGGCCGCCCGGGCCAGCGCGAAGGCATGTTCTTTTAACGGCACCGTAAGATTCACACCGCCCCAGCCATTGTCAATGCAACGCTCAATCTCAGCCGCAAGCGCGGCAGGCTCCACTCGGATCGCCTGATAGTCCAGGTCTTCACCCGTCTGCTGCGCGAACATGGCATGAATCATCGGCGACTTGCTATGCGCAATCGGACTTCCCAGCACGGCATAGTGTCTGGGCAACATGATGGAATCCTCCTCGGCCTGCGGCTGCATCGATAACACCTGCACGAATCTTGCCTGAAGGCTAAGCTCTAATGCATCTGCAGCGAGCAACTCCAACTCGACTTCCACGCCCGGCGTTAATTGGGGCGCATCGGCACAGCGGCAAACGAGTGGTGCCCGGCGCAGCCGAAATCCGCCGCCGCGCAATGCAATTGCAGGCTCACGCAGCGGGCCGCCGGTGCCACTTGCCGTCCATGATTCATGATTTCCAAGCCCGTGCACCATCGCCAGCCAACGCTGGGCCCAATACGATTCCATGGTCTGCTGGAAATCGGCGTAGTGGTTATAGGCCTCATCGAACTGGGTCACGCTGGAAAATAAATCGGCCTCGTTGCCACGATAGACCGGCTGGCGGTGGCCCAACACCGCGAGCATCTGCCACTGATTTAGCAAATCACTAAAACGCCTGAGCGGCGAGGTCGACCAGGCATAGTTCTGAACACCCAGGCCCTGGTGTGGGCCCGGCTGCGTCTGCATGCGCACACGGCCCAGCGTCTGGACCCGGTAGACCGCTGGCAGTCGGGCCAGTGCAAGGGCATCGCCCCAGCTGGTATTGGCCAGAATCATGAATTCCGAGACCAGCACATCAACTGCGGAGCCGCGACGTCGCTCGATAATTTGCGGCAGGCCGTCGCCCGTCAGCAAGGCCTGTGGGTTGGACGCATTCCATTGCACATAAAAATTAAAGTCGGGCCGGCCTGTTGCCTCCGGCCGGCCGCGGACCCGTTCTCTGGCCTGACGCAGGCGCCTTGCCAGCATCAGCAATGGCTTTAAGCCTGCCCATGGCAAGTCTGCTGATGCAATCTGCTCATCAGGAAATTCAAGGGCCTGCTCCCACTCACCGAGCCGAATGTTTTGTTGAATCTGAACGCGTTCGAGACGCGACTGGCTGGCGATGCGTTCGCCCTGTGCGTCAAAGTCCACATACAGCGATAGTGCCGGCCTGGCCTGGCCTTCATCTAACGAATACGCTGCAATCACCGCCTCAGGCAGCATGGTAATTTTCTCGCCCGGGAAATACACCGTCGAGGCACGCTCGCGGGCCGACCGGCCCAGCGCACTCTCCGGCCCGATGGCCGCCGCAGGCGCGGCAATATGGATGCCAACCCGCCAGCCGCCCTCGGCCAACTCCTGCAGCGAAAAAGCATCATCAATCTCAGTGGTCGTCGCATCATCGATCGAATAGGCTGGGCTCGGTGCCTGCGGCAATGAGAGTCGCTCGGACTGGCGCACCATCAACTCAATTTCATCCGCCGGAACATCCATGGCGGTGCCCGCAGGAAAGCACTGCTGCAGAAAGCGGGCCCGATGCAGGCTATAAGCGCTCGGCAGTGCGCCACGCGATAGCAGCAGCCGGGCAGGTGCCATCTGTATGGCCTGGGCCGCGGACTCTAAGGCTTTAAAAGCAACCGACTGCTTATCGGGCCGCACCAAGAGCATCAGTGCCCGCTCTTTAATTTCAGCTGGCACTTCGCCAGCGACTAAGGCCTCGTGCAGCCGTTGCTGCTCGAGTGCTGCCTGACGCTTGCGCTCGGCCCCCGCCAAGGCCGCCTTTAAGGAATCTTCCGGCGCCGCCCGATAGCGGCCGCGGCCCTTGCGATAAAAATACATCGGCGACTGATGCAGCGCCAACAGCAGGCCTGCCGACTCATCACTGCGCGGCGTATTCGAGAAGACCTCACGGGCAAACTCGACAAAACTGAATTCATCTTGGGGGGCGCACTCCCAGAGAAACTGTGGATCCAGGCCCTGGGCGATCTCATGGGCAGCAGGCATGAGCGCATCACGGCTGGGCTGCTCAAACGTCAGCAGCAACGCAGTGCGCTTGATCTTGGACCGCTTGCCCGAGGCCATCTCCACCTGAAGACTCGCATCGCTCTCGGAAAAGAGCGTGCCGACTTTAAAGGCGCCGTCTTCTTCAAACAGTACAAACATGGCTAAAAACCCGCGCGTCCTGGGCTTAGGCCAGCGCGGCGAGCAGGCGCTCGTGAATGCCGCCAAAGCCGCCGTTACTCATCACGACAATCCGATCGCCCGGCGTTGCGGCCTTTGCAACTGCCGCCACCAGTGTCTGCAGGTCGGCGTGGGCCTGGGCTTTGGGGCCGAGTGGTGCGAGGGCCGCATTCAAATCCCAATCCAGCCCGCCCGAATATCCAAACACAACATCGGCCGACTCAAGGCTGGACGCAAGCCGCGATGACATCACGCCCAGCTTCATGGTGTTCGATCGCGGCTCGACTACAGCGATCAGGCGGCCCGAGGACTTCATACGCTGCATTTGTGCGCGCAATCCATCCAGCGTTGTCGCAATTGCCGTCGGGTGGTGGGCAAAATCATCCAGCACCTGAATGCCGCGGACCTCGCCGCGCAGCTGCAGTCGACGCTTTACACCGCGAAAGCCAGAAATCGCGGCACAGGCCTGATCGGCCGCCACGCCATAGGCGTGGGCTGCAGCGACTGCGGCCAAGATATTGCTGCGATTGTGCTCACCCAGAAGGGGTGAGGCGATCCGGCCCTGCAGCACGCCCTTGCGGAAAACCTCAAACACCTCTTGATCCTGGCTGCCCTGAACAGGGCCAATCGACCAGTGTTCAGGGTGCTGAAAAAATTCGATGGGCGTCCAGGCTCCACGATCGATCACCCGCGCCAACGCAGGTTCACGGCCATTCACAATCAGCCGGCCCGCTGCCGGAAGGGTTCGGATCCAATGATGGAACTGGGTCTCGATTGCGGCGAGATCGGAAAAAATATCCGCATGATCAAACTCAAGATTATTCAAAACGGCGATCTCTGCCCGGTAATGCAAAAACTTTGAGCGCTTA
>CAYFPT010000136.1:0-4176 GCA_964345065.1 uncultured Bordetella sp. | reverse complement strand
ACCTTCATTTTGTGGGCGGTCTGCCAGGTGCGAAGAATCACCTCTCCGACACGGCCCATTGCCTGGCTATCGGAACTGATCATGGAAAAAGCACCCATGTCGTGCAAGAGGTCTTCGGCGGCAATCGTCTCTTTTCTGATTCGACTCTCCGCAAACGCGATATCTTCAGCGATTGCGGCATCCAGGTGATGGCAGACCATCAACATATCCAGATGTTCATCAATGGTATTCACGGTATAAGGCCGCGTCGGGTTGGTAGAAGATGGCAGTACATTCTGCTCAGCGCAGACCCGGATGATGTCGGGAGCATGGCCGCCGCCTGCGCCCTCGGTGTGATAGGTGTGAATTGTGCGGCCCTTAAATGCAGCGATAGTCGCTTCGACAAAGCCAGACTCGTTTAAGGTGTCGGTATGAATGGCGACCTGTGTATCGGTCTCGTCGGCCACCGTGAGACAAGCATCAATTGCGGCTGGGGTCGTGCCCCAATCCTCGTGCAGCTTCAGTCCAATTGCGCCTGCCTCGATCTGCTCTCGCAATGGCGCCCGCTGGGAGGCATTGCCCTTGCCCAGAAATCCCAGATTCATGGGGTAAGAATCCGAGGCCTGCAGCATGCGGGCTAGATGCCAGGGCCCGGGGGTAACCGTTGTTGCAAAGGTGCCTGTGGCGGGGCCTGTACCGCCGCCGATCATGGTGGTGATGCCGCTTGCAAGCGCCTCTTCAATTTGCTGGGGGCAGATAAAGTGAATATGGGTATCAATGCCGCCGGCAGTAACAATCATGCCCTCGCCCGCAATGATTTCAGTTCCCGGGCCAATAACAATTGTGATCCCAGGCTGAATATCGGGATTGCCGGCCTTTCCGATGCCACTGATTCGGCCCGCCTTGATGCCGATATCGGCTTTGACAATGCCCCACCAATCAATAATGACCGCATTGGTAATGACAGTATCCGCACAGTCTTTGCTCATGCGTTGTGACTGGCCCATGCCATCACGAATCACTTTGCCGCCGCCGAATTTCACTTCCTCGCCGTAGATCGTGAAATCTTTTTCGATGCTGGCAAAAAGCTCGGTATCCGCGAGTCGAATCCGGTCACCCAACGTCGGGCCAAACATCTCAACATACGCCTGGCGCGATATTTTCACGATGGCAGCTTCCCCATAATTTTTCCCTGAAAGCCATAGACCATGCGATCGCCATCAAGAGCGACCAGTTCAATTTCACGTTCTTGGCCTGGCTCGAAACGGACTGCTGTTCCCGCGGCAATATTGAGCCGAAATCCCAATGCAGCGGCCCGATCAAACTTCAGTGAGGCATTGGTTTCGAAAAAGTGGTAATGGGATCCCACCTGAATCGGCCGATCCCCGGTGTTGGACACCACCAATTTCCGAGTGGCGCGGCCGACATTTAATTCAATCTCATTGTTTTGAATCAGAAACTCGCCAGGGATCATTTTTTCTGGCTCCGGCGATCAAGGCGCTGGCCGATGCCTGCAGTTAAAAGAAGTCTCATCAAGGGCTCCTATTGGATGGGCTGATGCACGGTGACCAATTTAGTTCCATCGGGAAAAGTGGCCTCGACCTGGAGTTCGGGAATCATTTCTGTAACTCCCTCCATGACTTCCGACCGACTCAGAATTGTTTTTCCCTCATGCATTAATTGGGCCACTGTCTTGCCGTCGCGGGCGCCCTCCATAATGGCTGCGGTGATCAAAGCGATCGCCTCGGGCACGTTGAGTTTTAATCCCCTGGCCTTGCGTCGCTCGGCAAGTAAAGCCGCAGTAAAAATTAGCAGCTTGTCTTTTTCTCTGGGGGTCAAATCCATTACGGCAATCCTTTTTTGATCTTAAGTGGCCCATATGCGCAGTGACAGCGCCGGCCTGCCCATCACGCGCGGCCGCAGAAGTGTCCAGGCCTTTAAGCGCGCCTGCTGCAACACGCGATTCGGCCCCCGCTGCCGGCCCACCAAAAGCCTCGGAGAAAGCACTGTCCAGGCCAGCTCAGGACATTGCTGTCGAATATCATTTTGCTCCTCTTCGGCCCAGTGGTCACCCTCTCGGAGCACCGCCCAAAGGGTACTCACCGCAGGATGTCCGGCAAGGCCGACGATCGAATCCTGAACCGGATCGGCGCCAGACATATTCAGACGCTCCTCCCATTCTGGCTGGCCATTAAATGCGAGACAAATCGACTGAGCAAATCGACCAAAAGAAAATCTTTCGCCGGATGCGGTCCTTCCAAAGACAATTCCATCCCAGCCAATCATGCGCGATTCTGGTGCAATCGTGATCCGAATCTGGGAATCTCCACGGGCATGATTAAAAACAATCGACTCTTGAGGAAGCCACTCAAGATCACCGCTAAGATTCATCTCGATCTGCTGCTGGGCGCCCCGACCTTCGACTGATCCGTACCACTTCGCAGCTCCCGGGGTTGTGATGACCGCATGCGCCTGGGCATGCACGTTTAAGTCGATCGCAAGCAAATCCCCGCCGGCGATCCCGCCGGGCGGATGGACCACGATGGCATGGCAGCAGTCAGGGCCCTCCGGGTAGAGTGCTTTTTGGATGCGCAGCGGGCCCTGGTGCCGATTGGTAAGTAGCGTGCGCCTGCTGCCCTGCAGCTCGATTGAATCCGATCGAAAGTCGAGCGCTAGCCTTGCGGGCCAGCAGGCCGGATATTGGGCTAAGTCCTGGGGGGAAGCTTCTGGAAATTTCTGAGGAACTCGCAAAGCGGCGACTTTTTACATGAATGATGAAAAGTATCGCTTAATTGCCGGGCAGAATTTATTGCATTCTCGTCGTCGATAAAAAAACCCACCGTGAAATTTCACGGTGGGTTTTACTTTCAGTAGAACGCTCTGGCAGTCGCCAGAAGTTCTTTAGAAAGAGGTGATCAAGCCAACGCCGTAACCGCGCTGCTTGGCATTCAGAGCACCACCTGCGCCGGGGACGCCATCAGCAAAGACTGGAGCGGCGGTGCCACCAGTAAAGCCGTTGGTGTTCGAAGCGTAGGGCCAGTATGCGGTTGTGCCCTTGTTATCAGCCTGGCCGTAAGCAGCGTACAACTGGGTCCGCTTGCTCAGTACATAACGTGCCTGGGCATGGGTCAGGGTGCTGCCTTCGGATTCCATACGTGCAACGCCAAGACGGGTCGCGCTGCTGAGCTGGTAGCTTGCGCTCAGGCCAGTCGACTCACGCTTTGTCTTTGCTCCACCAGCTGCGGTGTTGTACTCGTTTTGGTACATCGCGGCAGCCACTTGCCATGCGCCCAGCGTTGCTTTCACGCCAGCGACATAGGTGGACTTGTCGAAAGTAGAACCGGTGGCTGCGGCAGGCTGAACGCTGCCATAGTGCGCGCCGCTGTCGTTACGGGGACCGTTACGCTCTTGTCCGGCAACACGGACTTCGATCGGGCCAGATGCATACAGAGCGCTAAATGCGGTCATGTCGCCACCGGCTGCCGAAGCGTTGCTCATGCCGTGCTGAACCTGAAGGGTCAGACCGGACATGTTGGGCGAGGTGTAGGTGATTGCGTTGCGGGTAAAGAAGTCGCTGAAGCCCAGTGCTGCAGACTGCATCGTGGAGACGTTGTTACCAGGAGTCGTCATCAGAGCAGCGTTGGTAGCGATAACGGGGTTCATCTTCACGCCAAGCTCAACGGCGCCAAATCCACCGGCCAGGCCGATGTTGGCAGCACGGCGCCAGTAGCCAGCAGCCGAGGTTGTGCCGTTATTGATCGACAGATCGCTCTCAGCGTTAAAGGTTGCGCGCAGACCGCCGCCCAGATCCTCAGAGCCACGCAGGCCCCAGACAGAGGATGACATCGCACCGTCGGTAAACACCTGGGCGCTCTTGCCGGTGGTGTTTCCTGCACCGACGTTCGACAGTGAGGCCACACCGGCATCAAGCGTGCCGTACAGCGTCACGTTTTGTGCCATCGCGGGTGCTGCGACAGCAACCGCCACGGCAGCGGCAATTAAATGCTTCTTCATTAAATGTTCTCCTAATTAGGTAACAAATCCCCAGGCCCCTTGCGGCGCCCAAGCGACTGCTGGAATCAGCTGTCAGGGGCCATTTTCCGGCCAGCCGGCCTAGCCCTCAAGCCGCATGACCCTGGAAGCCGCTAAGACCGTGGTTTTCCTGATGCCTGTGTCGCTTTGAAGCAACAGCCCAGA
>CAYFPT010000135.1:0-4222 GCA_964345065.1 uncultured Bordetella sp. | reverse complement strand
AGTCGGTTTTTGCTTAGTGAGGCTACTCACCCACCCTTTTCAATACTGTCTCAATCTTCGACGTAAATTTTTATGGCGATTTCTTCGGATCCCGATAAAAGTTTTCATGGGGGCCAATCGCCTCGAGGTAAACAAGGCGCACAACATCGTCGATGGTGTAGCCCAACAAATAAAGCTGGTTTTGGCTGCGAAACTTGTAGACCAATAAGTCCGCCAAGTCACCTTTTTTGCGCTGTCCGACAAGCGGATTGGCCGCCACAACCTGTGCGGCCCGATCAACATCCGCCGCCACCTTGTCTTGCAATTTTTTATATGCGCGCGCAAAGCGCCGAGTCTGCCTTAGCGCGTAGCTCATCAGCCACGATGTTTTGGCACAAAAGGTATAGATTCCTCGCGCGGTTCTGCCATTGAGGCCAAGGATTCAGCGATAAAGCTCACTGGCAGATCGGGGTTATCTAAAGCCGCACGACCGACTTTCGCCCAGTACTCCACCTGGCCAGCAATGGTTCGATGCTCGGCTAATGCCTGGCTTCGGGCCTGCTCGTACAGGTTTTGATCAATTCTGATGGAGGTTGAGGCGGTCATGATGTTTTTTCAGCGCAGAAAAGTTGCGGGAAGGTAAGTTTACCACAATTGTAGTAAAACTCAATGCTCGCCACCATGCCCACCAAATTCCGGGCTTTGAACTAACCCACGCCCCGGAGCTGGGTCGGGAACAGCTCAGTAGGCCCGACTTGTAGTGCCGGCGCGCACCGCAGACTGAACCGCGGGCAGTTCCTCCAACATGGCTAAGGCCCGCTTGAGTTGATCCCCATCCGTGACCTGCAGACTTAACACCATCGTGACCTGATCAGACTTCGGAAAGGAATCCATCTTTGCAAGCGGAATGCGCTCGCGGGCCAGTACTTCGGCGATGTCGCGAATCAGGTCCTGGCGTGGCCGAGCGATCAACACCGCATCCACCAAGTAACGCGCGTCTTCTGAGGCAGACGGCCGGCCCCACTCGGTCTCAATCACCCGCTCGGGCGCATCCGCTGACATTCTGAGAAATGTCGTGCACTCCGCGCGATGCACACTCACGCCACGGCCCCGTGTCACAAAGCCGCGAATCGCATCCGGCGGCGCGGGCTTACAACAGCGGGCCAAGGCCGTCAGCATTCGGTCCACGCCGACCACCAGCACCTGGCCCTTGGCCGCGGTCCTGGGTTTGGCAATCTTCGACAGGATGACCTCTTCGGCTGAGATCTCGGCACGCTTTAACCGCTCTGCCTCGGAGCTGCCCGATTCCGCGATTCGATCGCCCGTCTTGTCGGCGAAGCGCTCATCGATTCGGCCTTCTGCAAGATCGAGCGCATGAAACCAGGTGCGGACTTTCTGCCGAGCGCGGGCACTTTTCAGAAATCCCGACTCAGGGCCCATCCAATCACGGCTCGGGCCGCCCTGCTTGACGGTCATCAGCTCCACCGTCTGCCCGGTCTGAAGCTCGGTGGTCAGCGCCACAATCTGGCCATTGACCTTGGCGCCGCGGCACCGGTGGCCGATCTCGGTGTGCAGGTGATAAGCAAAATCCAAAGGCGTGGCGCCTTTGGGCAGCTCGATAATGCGGGCCTTTGGTGTGAGCGCATAAACGCGGTCATCGGCCAGACGCACCTGGCCGCCCGAGGCCCGGCCCCAGTCCAGCATCTGACGAATCCACGAGATGCGATCCGCATAGCTTCCCTCTGAAGCGTGGCTTGCACCGGACTCTTTGTATTTCCAGTGGGCCGCAACGCCCAACTCGGCCCGCTGATGCATTTCATGAGTCCGAATCTGAACCTCAAACGGCCGTCCCTGCGTATCCAAGAGCACCGTATGCAGCGACTGATAGCCATTGGCTTTGGGCCGCGTAATGTAGTCATCAAACTCGGAATCCAGTGGCTGCCAGTGATCATGTAAAAAGCCAAGCACCGCGTAACACTGGGCCTCGGTATCCACAAGAATACGAAAGGCCCGGATATCCATCAGGCCATCAAACTCAAGTCCCTTGGCCTGCATTTTTCGGTGGATGCTGTACAGATGCTTGGGCCGGCCCGCGACCTGGCCCGTGATGCCGGCCTGGCTCAGAAAATCGCGAAGCCTTGCAATCGTTGTGCTGACAAAGGCCTCGCGCTCCTGCCGGGTCTCATCCAAGCGCTGTGCAACCGCACGGTACGCCTGGGGCTCGGTCATGCGAAATGCGAGATCCTCCATCGCCCACTTCAGCTGCCAGATGCCCAGGCGATTGGCCAGCGGTGCCTGAACCTTTAAGGTCTCCTGACCAAGCCGGCGGCCACGCTCAAGGGCGGCGGCATCCTGGGCCTTCATCTGCTCAGCGACAGACTCTAAAGTCGCGATGTGCAAGGCCAGCTGAATCACCACAACACGAATATCATCGGCAAGCGCGAGCAGCATCCGCCGCAGGGTCTCAATCTGGCCGGGAGTATCTTCTGCGCCATCTGCGCTTACCCGATGGCCAAGTCCCGCCATCCGATGCAGGGCCACCAAGAGCATGGTGACTTCATTGCCCCACTGCTTTCGGCAGGCCTCCGCCGCCTTGGGACTGCCGTCAAAACTGGCCGACAGCCGCGTCGCAGTCTCGGTGGCTTCATCCACCCCGAGGGCCTGCAGCAGCTGCAGCGCGCGTTCTACGACAGGAGCTGCTTCTCCACCATTCCGCACAGCAAGTGTCCTAGGACCAGATGGCCTTCCTGGATCTGGGGGGTGTGCGATGAGGGCACCTTTAGGCTGACATCGGCCAACTCGCCCATATCGCGCGGATGAATTCCGGTGAGGCCAATGGTGGAAATTCCCGCACTGCGGGCAGCCTGCATGGCCATCACGATATTTTTACTGCGGCCAGAAGTCGACATGGCAATTAAAACATCGCCTTTACGGCCAAGGGCCTGGACCTGTCGGGAAAATACATGCTCATAGCCATAGTCGTTGCCAATGGCGGTGACTGCAGAGGTATCCGTGGTCAGTGCAATCGATGGCAGGGGCTTTCGCTCTTGCAAAAAGCGGCCCACCATCTCGGCCGAGAAATGCTGGGCCTCGGCGGCGCTGCCGCCATTGCCAACAAACATGAGTTTGCCGCCGGACTTCAGCGCATTCACACAGCAATCAACGGCTTTGACCAGCTGCTGCTGCAGCCCGCTGTCGGCAAGCATATCTTCCACGACCTGGCGGGTGGCCATCAGGGAGATTCGGATTTCATCTTGCATCGTCATTCCTTCTGCAAAAAAATCTGAGGCCTTGGTGGCTTAGGCCGCCTCTTCGCGCAGGGCGCGCTTACGCTCATGCTCTTTAAGATACCGTTTGCGCAGCCGAATGCTCTTGGGCGTAATTTCGACCAGCTCATCATCGGCAATGAATTCCACCGCCTTCTCGAGCGTAAGCTCAATCGGGGGTGTTAAATCGATGTGCTCATCCTTGCCGGAGGCCCGCACATTGGTGAGCTTTTTTTCCTTGACCGGATTGACCACCAGATCATTATCTCGGGAATGAATGCCGATAATCATGCCCTCGTAAAGCGCATCACCCGGGCTGACAAACATCCGGCCACGCTCCTGCAATTTCCACAAGGCGTAGGCCACCGCATTGCCATCATCCTGGGAGACCAAAACGCCATTGCGCCGATCAATCATGGTGCCCTTAAAGGGGCCGTAGTCATCAAAGACATGGCTCATCAGTCCGGTGCCCCGGGTCATGGTCAAAAACTCGCCCTGAAAGCCGATCAACCCACGGGCCGGAATACGGTAGTCCAGCCGAACCCGGCCGCGGCTATCGGGCACCATATCCAAGAGCTCGCCCTTGCGAAGGCCCAAATCCTCCATCACCGGACCCTGATGGTCTTGCTCCACATCCAGGGTCAGGGTCTCATAGGGCTCAAGCCGCTCACCATCTGCCGCAGTCTTAAACACCACCCGCGGACGAGACACGGCAAGCTCATAGCCTTCGCGTCGCATATTTTCTAAAAGAATCGTGAGGTGCAGCTCGCCGCGGCCTGAGACCACAAACGTATCGGAATCCTCACCAAACTCAACCCGCAGCGCGACATTGGATTTCAGCTCGCGCTCGAGCCGCTCACGTATCTGACGGCTGGTGACAAACTTGCCCTCACGGCCAGCAAGCGGAGAGGCATTGACCATAAAGTTCATGGTCAGCGTCGGCTCATCCACCTGCAGCATTGGCAGTGGTTCGACGT
>CAYFPT010000134.1:0-4269 GCA_964345065.1 uncultured Bordetella sp. | reverse complement strand
CCGAGGGCTCCGCAAAGGCGAAATCCGCCAAGCCCGCCGTCGAAGGCATCAGCCATGTCGAGATGCTGCTGCCGGGCGATATGCGGCCCACCGAGGCGCCCAAGGTCATTGAAGATGCCCAGGCCCTGGCCAACGGGCTTCAGCTCACCAAGGATCTTGCCAACCTGCCGCCTAATATCTGCACGCCCACGTTTTTAGCCAATCAGGCCCGCACACTGGCCCGCGAATTCAGGCTGAAAATTGAAGTCCTGGATCGGGCCGCGATGGAAAAACTCGGCATGGGTGCCTTGCTTGCCGTCGCCCAGGGCTCGGCCCAGCCGCCACAATTCATTGTGCTTCAGCATCACGGCGCCACCACCAAGGATGCGCCCCATGTACTCGTTGGTAAAGGCATCACCTTTGATACCGGTGGCATCTCGTTAAAGCCTGCCGCCGACATGGATGAGATGAAGTACGACATGTCGGGTGCCGCCACGGTGCTCGGTGTGATGCGCGCAATCGCCGAGATGGGCTTAAAGCGTAATGTCATTGGCGTGGTTCCCACCTGTGAAAATATGCCAAGCGGCACCGCAACCCGGCCGGGTGATATCGTGAATTCGATGTCGGGCCAGACGGTCGAGATTCTGAATACCGATGCCGAGGGCCGCTTAATCCTGTGCGATGCCTTAACTTATGTCGAGAAATTCAAGCCCGCTTCGGTGGTCGATATCGCCACCCTGACCGGCGCATGCGTGATTGCGCTTGGCGCGGTCAACACAGGGCTTTTCACTGCCGATGATCAACTCGCTGATGCATTGATCAAGGCCGGCCAGGATGCCCAGGATCCTGCCTGGCGCATGCCCTTGCAGGAGGAGTACCAAGAGCTCTTAAAGTCGCCCTTTGCCGATATGGCCAACGTCGGCGGCCGGGCCGCAGGAAGCGTTACCGCCGCCTGCTTTTTATGGCGCTTTACCAAGGCCTATCGCTGGGCCCACCTGGATATCGCTGGCACCGCTTGGAAATCCGGCGCGGCCAAGGGTGCCACGGGCCGGCCCGTTTCTCTGCTGGTGGAATATTTAAAGAACGGCCTGGAGTAAGGCGCAATGCGGCCGGGCCATGACCTCGATTGATTTTCACTTCAATACGCCTGACCGCCTCGAATACGCCTGCCGGCTGACGCGAAAGATTCTGAACTCCGGCCAGGCGAAAGTGCAATCGCCCCTGGTGGTCTTTTGTAGCGAACGGCCGCGCCTGGATCATTTTGATGATCTGCTCTGGAGCCTTTGGCCCGAAGAATTTATTCCGCATGCCCATGTGGCCCTGCCCGAGGCCCAAGACTCGCCGATTCTGCTCACCGATGAAGACATCAAACTCGATGTCCATAGCCTGCTGCTGAATCTCGACGACGCGCCGCCACCCTTTTTCGCCCGCTATACCCGGCTATTTGAAGTGGTCTCGACCGAAGATGCTGACCGCACCAAGGCCCGTGAGCGGTTCAGTTTTTATCGCGACCGCGGCTATGCCATCAATAACTATGACCTTGCAAAAAAATCATCATGACCGAGCTGGCCAAATCGTTTGAACCTGCAGAAATTGAGAAGCGCTGGGGCCCAGAATGGGAATCCCGCGGGCTTTACCGCGCGGGTAACGAAGCACAGCGTGCAGCCTTCTCGATTCAGCTGCCCCCGCCCAATGTCACGGGCACCCTGCATATGGGCCATGCCTTTAACCAGACGCTCATGGATACGCTCACCCGCTGGCATCGGATGAAGGGAGACAACACGCTTTGGCTTCCTGGCACCGATCATGCCGGCATTGCCACTCAAATTGTGGTGGAGCGCCAGCTGGATGCCCAAGGTATTTCACGGCATGACTTAGGCCGCGAAGACTTCATTAAAAAGGTCTGGGAATGGAAGGAGCACTCAGGCTCTACCATCACTGGCCAGATGCGCAGGCTGGCGGCAAGCTGTGACTGGGATCTCGAATACTTCACCATGAATGCCCAGTGCTCTGATGTCGTCAAAGAAGTCTTTGTGACACTTTTTGAGCAGGGCCTGATCTATCGCGGCAAGCGGCTCGTCAACTGGGATCCCAAACTGCTGACCGCGGTCTCTGATCTAGAGGTGATCAGTGAAGAGGAAGATGGATTTTTATGGTCGATTCACTATCCACTTTCCGATGGCAGTAAGGGCTTAATTGTTGCCACAACGCGGCCTGAGACCATGCTAGGCGATGTCGCTGTTGCGGTTAATCCCGAGGATGACCGCTATCGGCATCTCATTGGAAAAACTCTGAAGCTGCCGCTTGTTGGCAGATCACTGCCGATTATTGCCGATGACTATGTTGATCCAGCCTTTGGCACGGGCTGCGTGAAGATTACGCCCGCGCATGATTTCAATGACTACGCCTTAGGCGAGCGGCATGACTTAGAAAAAATCAGCATCATGACCCTGGATGCCCGCATCAATGAGCATGCGCCTGCGGCCTATCAGGGCCTAGACCGCTTTGACGCTCGCAAAAAGATTCTCGCGGATCTCGAGGCACAGGGCCTGCTGGTTGAAACCAAAAAACATAAGCTGATGGTGCCGCGTGGTGATCGCACCAACGCCATCATCGAGCCCATGCTGACCGACCAGTGGTTTGTCGCAATGAGTAAGCCCGCGCCCAAAGGCACCTTCACACCCGGTAAAAGCATCGCCCAGCGGGCCCTTGAGGTCGTGGATTCCGGAGAAGTGAAGTTTGTTCCTGAAAACTGGACTTCAACCTATCGGCATTGGCTGGATAACATTCAAGACTGGTGCATTTCGCGGCAGCTCTGGTGGGGCCATCAGATTCCCGCCTGGTACAAAGCCGATAGCGCGGGCCAGCCCATTCACGATGGCACGGTCTTTGTTGCCCGCAGCGATGCCGAGGCCCAAGCGAAGGCGCAGGCCGCAGGCTGGAGTGGCGGCCTGGTGCGTGATGCCGATGTCCTGGATACCTGGTTTTCATCTGCACTCGTGCCCTTTTCAACCCTGGCTGAGCCCGATCAGGTCTGGGATCCAGCAACGCACACCCCCAAAATCCGAAAAGCGCTTGAGCAGTTTTTACCCTCCACTGTTTTAGTCACCGGCTTTGACATCATCTTTTTCTGGGTGGCGCGCATGGTAATGATGACCTGCCATTTCACAGGCAAGGTGCCCTTTCATCATGTCTATGTCCATGCCCTGGTGCGTGATGCCGAGGGCCAGAAGATGAGTAAATCCAAGGGCAACACCCTGGATCCGATTGATCTCATTGATGGCATTGATTTAGATGCGCTAATTACAAAGCGCACCAGCGGACTCATGAATCCTAAGCAGGCTGCCCAGATTGAGAAAAAGACCCGTGCAGAGTACCCAAAAGGTATTGCCGCCTTTGGCACTGATGCCCTGCGCTTTACATTTGCAAGCCTGGCAACCCCTGGCCGCAACATCAATTTCGATTTGAATCGATGCGAGGGCTATCGTAACTTCTGCAATAAGCTCTGGAATGCAACCCGTTTTGTGCTGATGAATTGCGAAGGCCAAGACAACGGCTTAGATGTCTGCGCGGGCGACTGCGGGCCCGAGGGCCTGCTGAACTTCACCTTTGTAGACCGCTGGATCGTGTCGCAGCTGCAAAGAACCGAGGCTGCCGTTGAGCAGCACTTAAACGACTACCGCTTTGATTTGGCGGCCCGTGAACTCTATGAGTTTGTGTGGAATGAGTTTTGTGACTGGTACCTAGAGCTTGCCAAGGTGCAGATGGCCGTCGGCAAACCCAATGCCCAAAAAGCAGCCCGGCGCACACTACTGCGCACACTCGAAGCCACACTGCGGCTTGCCCACCCGATCATCCCGTTTATTACCGAAGAGCTCTGGCAGACCGTTGCGAAGACCGCCAAGCGTTCCGCCAGGCTGGAGGCAGGTGGGCCCGACTCGATTGTCACCGCCGCCTACCCCAAGGCCGAGCTGGGCAAGATCGATGCTTTATCCGATGCCCGCGTGGCACAACTCAAAGAGATGGTGGGCGCAATCCGTGTGCTGCGGGCCGAGATGGGCCTATCGCCCGCTGAGAAAGTACCGCTACGAATCAGCCTTGAAAATCTGCAAGGCATGAACCCGCAGACCAAGCTTGATCTGCGCATTGATGGCTTAGAGCGACAGCAGATCGCGGCAAGCCTAAAAGCATTGGCAAGGCTTAGCGATGTCACGTTCGAGAAATCCCTGGGCGACGAGGCCAAGCGCTCACCGGTGCAGATTGTGGGTGATTTAAAGCTGATGCTGATTG
>CAYFPT010000133.1:0-4277 GCA_964345065.1 uncultured Bordetella sp. | reverse complement strand
CGCTATCGCCAACGCGACGGGGCCTGCCGGATCCAGCCGCAGGGCACCGAATTTGACCTTGAATTTGAGTCGCCGCAGTGGGCGGTAACGCCGGGCCAGTCGGCCGTGATTTACGACGGACCGATTTGTCTGGGCGGCGGGATTATTGCGGCAAAGTCGACTTAAAAGAATCCCGTTGCATGAGCTTTTCGTACAGGCTTCGCAGGTTGGGATATGTCTTTTGCCAATGATTTTCGGGAAAACGAAACGCGAGATAGCCAAGGGCTGTGCCGACGGCGATATCAGCTAAGGAGAAATTCCGGCCATAGCACCACGCATTTTTTCCAAGGCTGCGCGACATCGAGGCAAGCGCGGCATCGACCTTGCGGGCCTGGCGATTAATCCAGCTGGGTGATTTTTCACCCTCGGGCCGGCGGCCCTCCAGCAGCATGGTGATTGCCGCATCTTGCAGGCCATCGGCGAGAGCCTCCCAGACTTTGACTTCGATGCGCTCACGGCCACCCTCTGGGATGAGCCGCTGGATCGGTGCCCGAGAATCCAGAAACTCCACAATGACGCGAGAGTCGTAAATGCAGGTGTTGTCATCAAGCACCAGCACCGGGATCTTGCCCAGGGGATTGGAGTGCTCAATATCGGTTGTGGCCGACCAGACATCATTGATCACAAATTCGCATTCCGTCTTCTTTTCGGAAAGGACAATGCGCACCTTGCGGACATAGGGGCTGGTAGGGTTGCCGATGAGTTTCATTGTTCAGGTCTCGTCCAGAATCGGGCTCGAAGTATAGAATGACTGGCGTGAAAGCTCTAACGGCACTTTCCCCGCTAGATGGCCGCTACTGCAGCAAGGTCGATGCCCTGCGGCCCCTGCTTTCCGAGTATGGCTTTATGCGGCATCGGGTCCGCGTTGAGCTCACCTGGTGGTTAGGCCTATCGGGATTGGGGATTTCCGAGCTGCCCAAATTCAGTGCAACGGCCCGGACTGTGATTCAGCGCTGGGCGGATGATTTTTCTGAAGCCGATGCCGAGCGCATCAAGGCAATCGAGGCCACCACCAACCATGATGTCAAGGCGGTGGAATATTGGCTAAAGGAAAAGGCGGCTGCGCAGGCCGATTTGCCAGAGCTTGCAAAGGCCTCCGAATTCATTCACTTTGCCTGCACTTCAGAAGACATCAACAACACCTCCCATGCGCTGATGCTGCGTGATGCGCGCAGTGCGTGTTTGATGCCCGCCATGCAGGCCTTAATCGATCGACTCGCCGCATTGATCCAAGAAAGCGCCGGCATTGCAATGCTGTCGCGGACCCATGGCCAGACGGCATCGCCCACGACCCTGGGCAAAGAGCTTGCCAATGTCCGCCAGCGGCTGCGCCTGGCGCGCGATGCGTTCTCCCAAATCAAACCCCGAGCAAAAATGAATGGGGCGGTGGGCAATTACAACGCCCATATCGTCGCCGCCCCAGAAGTCGACTGGCCCGCTTTTTCGCAGCAGGTTGTACAGGGCCTGGGCCTGGAGTTTGCAAGCCACACCATTCAGATTGAGCCCCACGATTGGATCGCCCAATATCTGGATTCGATCGCGCGCTTTAACACCATCGTGCTGGACCTCTCGCGTGACCTCTGGGGCTACATCGCACTGGGTTACTTCAGCCAACGGCTCAAGGCCGGCGAAGTCGGCTCATCCACCATGCCGCACAAGGTCAACCCGATTGACTTTGAAAATGCGGAGGGCAATCTTGGACTTGCAAATGCCCTGCTTGGCCATCTGAGCCAGAAGCTTCCCGTATCCCGTTTTCAGCGGGACCTGACCGACTCCACCGTGCTGAGAAACCTTGGGGTTGCCTTAGGCCACAGCCTGCTTGCCTTTGATTCAGCCTTAAAGGGCCTGGGCAAGCTGGAGATCAACCGGGCCCGGCTTGCCGCTGACCTGGATTCCGCCTGGGAAGTCTTGGCTGAGCCCATTCAGACGGTCATGCGCCGCCATGGCCTTGAGCAGCCCTATGAGCAGCTCAAGGCCCTGACGAGGGGTCAGGGGTTGACCGAGGCCTCTATGAGGCAATTTATCGGCACGCTGGCGCTTCCAGGGCCAGATAAGGACCGGCTTTTAGCGCTGACCCCCGCGACTTACACGGGCCTAGCTGAGCAGCTCGCTCGGGAAGAGCTGGCCCATAAATAGGGACAAGTCATTACAGGGTTCGTGAGGCCTCGAGCAAGGGCCGGTTAGCCCTACTGGACCTTGCCAATGCGCTTTACAACTTCCGCCAGCTTCTTGGCATCGGTATCAACGTAGCGGCCAAAATCCGTGGCATCCAGAAACTGAATGGGGCTGCCGCTATTGCTGATGATCTGGCGCACCTTTTCATCATTGGCGGCCTGCCGGGCGGCATCGCGCAATTTGGCCACGACATCATCGGGCGTATTGGCGGGCACAAAGATGCCCGACCACTGGGCAAATTCCGCGGGAACGCCCAGTTCTTTAAAGCTCGGCACATCCGGCAGTGATGCAAGCCGGCCCTCGCCCCAGTGGGCCAGTGCCCGAACCTTGCCCGATTTGATGTGACTCACGATCGAGGCAGGCCCGGTGGCCAAGGCATCCACCTGGCCGCCTAAAAGGCCAATGACTGCAGGGCCAGCGCCGGTGTAGGGGATGTGCGTAATTGAAAATTTCTCCGCGGCCTTGAGTTGCTCCATCGGAACATGCATGGTGCCGTAGTTACCAGACGATCCGTAATTAAATTTCGCGGGATTCTTGCGCATATCGGCAACGAAATCCTTGTAAGTCTTCCAGGGTGTCTCGGCCCGCACCACCAGCACAGTGGGGTCTGCGGTAATGCGCGCAATGGGCTTGAGTTGATTTAATTCATAGCTCGGTGCTTTGCCAAGAATCCGGTCAGCCTCGGGAATCACCGAAACCGAGGACAGCGCCATCAGGATGGTGTAGCCATCCGGCCGTGCCTTGGCGACATGCGCAAAACCGATTCCGCCACCGGCGCCGGCGCGATTTTCAACTACAACGCTTTGCTTGAGGATGCGGCCCATCGCATCCGCCATGGGCCGGCCCACGGTGTCTGCCACTCCACCCGGCGGAAACGGCACCACCATCGTGATCGGCCGCGAGGGAAACGCCTCTTGCGCAGAAGCCCCCGTGAACCCCAGCGCGGCAAGGGCTGCAGCAAAGAACAAACGAGTGAATTGTTTTATCGGGGATGGCAGCAACATAAGTGATCTCCTGATTGGGATAACCAAAGCAAATGCGTGGTTGGCTTAAAATCGCGACTCAATCTGACAGCGAGAACCCGCAATGAAATTTGCCGCATTTAATGCCAGCAGCGCTTCATCCGAGATTTTAGTCGGCATTGTCTCTGATGACGAACGAAGCATTCAGGCCCTGGGGTTTAGTCCGGCCCAGGCAACTTCCGGTGTCGCAGCGGTGGTGCAGGCCCAGGCCGCCGGCCAGGCGCTCCCCCCGCTTGGCAAGCAGTATGCCCTTTCCAGCATCAAGCTCTTAGCACCGTTTCCCAGGCCAGCAAGAAATATTCTCTGCGTGGGGAAAAATTATTTCGACCACGCCAAGGAGTTTGCGCAAAGCGGCTTTGACAGCAGTGCCAAGCCCGGCGATGACATCCCTGCCGACCCGATTTTCTTTACCAAGGTGCCCGAGAGCGTCATTGCGAATGGCGATGCAATCGTGATCCCCAAGGGTGTGTCGGAGGCCATCGACTACGAGGCTGAATTGGCGGTAATTATTGGCAAGCAGGGCAAGGGCATCGCCGAATCTGAGGCGATGGCTTATGTCTGGGGCTACACCATCGTGAACGATGTCACGGCGCGGGATTGGCAGAATCGCCACAAGCAGTGGTTTATGGGCAAGAGCTTCGATACCTTCTGCCCCATGGGGCCTTGGGCGGTTACGCAAGACTCATGCAATGGCGAAAACACCCAGGTCCGCTGTTTTGTCAATGGTGAGCGCCGACAAAACGCCAACACCACCGACCTGATTTTTAAAATCCCCAGGCTGATCGCAACCGTATCCGCGGGGATTACGCTTTATCCCGGCGACATCATCGCTACCGGCACGCCCGTTGGCGTTGGCATTGGCTTTAAGCCGCCAAAATATCTCAAGCAAGGGGATCGCGTGCGGGTCGAGATCGATGGCATCGGCGCCATTGAAAACCCTGTGACCTAAGGCGTGTAGACCTCGGGACCGTCGTCTTTTTTCTTGACGGGCTTGACCAGATCTTCACGCTTAATTCCCAGCCACATGGTGATCGGCGCCAT
>CAYFPT010000132.1:0-4312 GCA_964345065.1 uncultured Bordetella sp. | reverse complement strand
CACCCGCAGATTGGGCTGATTCGGCAAAAGACTGCCCAGCGGCACCGCCCGATCTTGGACCCAGCGGGCGGCCATCCGCCGGGCAAGCGCAGCCGCCGGATGCTCATGCTGGGCCTCGACCATCGCCAATAGGGCAGGCACCGACGGGTGCCATTGAAAAGTCTCGGAGGTTGCGCGGTCTTGTGGGCCTGCGATCAGACCGGCAGTGGCAGCAGGTGCCTCCGCCAGCAGGGCATTGACCCCGGTGAGAATTTCATCGAGTGCGCGCTCAATGTCATCGGACATCGTTAGAAATTTCCTAGCGCTTTTCGTTCATCGACTGCACAGATTCAGAAATCAATTGCAGCTGCCGCTGTAAGTTTCGAAGGGACTCAGCGACCGGCTGTGATCGAGATTCAAGCAGCATGTTGGTGACTGAAAACTGGGCCTGCGATAAACCAACGCCCAACTCGCGTAAGGCGCTTGCCGAGGAGGGCCGAACGACGGGCCGCTCGCTGCGCAGGCTAAAAAATAAAGCGACGACCACACAAAGAATTGCGAGCGCGTTTAATACGGTGCCGAGTGCGACACCATTTTGGATCAAAAGCAGTGCTCGGCCCTCGGTGATCCAGGAAAGGTCCTGTAAAAAACCAACCCAGAGGTGCCAGCCGTTAACAAAGAACTCCATCACCATCTCAGACGGTGTCAAAGACGGGCTGGCCCCGTCGGTCTTGGTCCACTCCAGCTGCGGCATCACCATGACCTGCCACTCGTCGCCCAGCGGACTCAGCCCAATAAGCCAGCACAGGCCGGCCAACAAGAGCACGATGCGGATACGTTTCACAGACTGGCCTCCAGTGATGGCATCGGACGCAGCCGGGCCGATTCAGCAGTCGGCGTATCGAGCCACTCCACCGAATCGGCAGCCGCGGCAAGCCAATAATTTCCGGCAGTCCCGATCACCACCGCAAGCCTGGGCTCCGCAAGGGCTGACTGCTGCGATGACTCAAATAGACACCAGGGCTCGGCAATCAGAGTGGGCTGGCCCTCCAGCAATCCGAAATAGACATCGCCCGAGGCTGGCCTCATGAGTTGCGCGGTGGCAAGAATCCGATGAACGCCGGACTTTGGCAGCTGCAATGCGCCCTCGCCCCGCACGATTCGGATGGATTGCTCGGACACGGCTATGAGAGCTTCTCCTCAATGAGCCGACGCAGACTTCCTGGCGAACGCTGGAAATACTCACGGCGCGTAACCTCATTGCCACGCAAGTGGGACACGATCCAAGGCCAGTTCTCCTGGATCCAGAAAATTCCACCCGGCCGCGACTGGCCCACCGATCCGGAGAAATCTTTCATCGCCTGCGCTGCATTGGCAGACCAGACCTCGGGTGTGACCCATTCGATTCGGGGCACCACCACGATTTGGCTTTCGTTATAGCGCACAAGCTTACGCAGCCGATTCAAATCCCGATTGGCGATGGCCAGGCATCCATCAGAAGCCTGTGGTGCACGGACATGCAAGCTATCTGGCACGCCGTGAATCCAGATGCCGCTGCCCGTTCTGCCCGAGTGGTTATCAAATGCATTCGGATAATCCAGTGTCATCGCGTATTTGCCCAGAAAGCCGTCTTTACGCGGATCACGAATCTCAAACTGGATGCGATAAACGCCCAGGGGCGTCTTCTGATCCCCTTCTCGGGATTTGTCCGCACCCCATAAGCCAATGGTGGTGTAGAACTCTTCTTTCAGTACAGGCCGGCCTTGCTTACTTACAAAAACATAAATTCGCGATCGGCTCGCATCCGCCAAAAGAATCGGAACATTCTTATCTGCAGACCGGGGCATCACCACCAGGTTTTTTGGCAGCATGCCCTCGGGGGTCACCTCAAGCCGCACGCGGGCTTCATCGAGAAGGTCGCGGTCGGCGCCGTTTAACTGCACGGGCCTGCCCGCCAGCGCAATCATCGACTGGGCCTGCAGCCAGTGGGCAAGTCGGGATTTGGGCTCCGATTTCAGTGCATCGCCGGCAAGGCCGGAGCTCGAATCCAGGCGTCCGGCCACCAAGGCCTCAGCGGCCTTACGCAGCTCTGCATCGGCGGCCAAGGCTGGCGATGGGGACAGTGAGGGTAGGCTAAGTAGGGTGGCGAGAAGACTGACAAGAAAAAGCCGCATCAGCGACCTTCCTCCCGAAGGATCTTCCATGCGCCCGCCTCGCGGGTCATGACCGCCGTTTTTACTGAGTTCAATTTCAGATTCCCCGCCTCATAGCGTTGCCGAAATTTAACTTCAGCATCTCCGCCTGGCAAGACCTTGACCCGAATATCGCTCACTTTGACCTCTTCCAGATCGGGCCGTGTCACACGAGGCCGACGATGGGCCTCCCAGGCCGTCCGCGAGGGAAACTGTTGCGGCTCGAATCGATCTGAGTAGGCCGCAAGATAGCGCTTAAAGTCTTTGCTCGACCAGGCGGCCGCCCACTGCTGGATTGCTGCGACGATTGCGGCCTCATCAGGCTTGGCATCACCTGCCCCGCGCGCGGCAGATTCGGCTTTCGCGGCAGGGCGTTCACTTTTTGCGTCTTGTGGGCGCTCCTGAGTTGCTGCGGACCTGGCTTCTGATTTCGCTTCCGCTTTTGCATCTGCCTTGGCATCACCCGCCGATGATTTTGCAATCGCCTTCGGCGGCGGCTCGACCGACGCACCCGGCCGTGGCTCGGCCTGGGCCAAAACAACCGGCGGCTCGCCGCCTGCAGGCAGTGAGCCACGCAGTGTCAATTGGGTATTGGGCGGCTTTTTGCCCATCGCCTTTGCATACGAGACCGCAGCCTGCTGACTGAGAATCTCACGCAGATTATTAAACGCTGCAACGGTCTGGGGATTTTTGTTTAAGGCTTCTTCCAGCACCTCGCGGGCCTGATCAAGTTTGCCCATTTGCGCCAGCGCCAGGGCGTAATCATTGGCCAGCTCAATGTCATCGGGCCGTTTTTTCATCCAAGGCTCAAGGACCTTGATGGCACGCTGTGGGTTTTTCTCTTTCAACGCTGTGGCAGCGCGCTGACGATCACGGAGCAGTTCGGGATTTTCAGAGGCCAGCGCCGGGAGAAGACTGCAACACCCGATACTAACCACAAGGCCTACAGCCCACATCTTCGTTTTCATGGCCGCTAGTTTACTCGGCGTTCGGACCAGATTCGAATTCCCGCTGGGGTCTTGCGCCAGACCAGCTCCTTAAGGTCTTCGCTTTGGTGGCTATCCGACCGATACCGCTGGCGAAATCGCACCGTGATCTCGCCGGGGCCGGTCTCACGGAACGCCAGCTCTGTAAGTTCGACCTGGATGAATTTTGCCTGCTCCATACGTTGGGAGCGGACCCGGAGATGGTCCTCAACCCCGACAAATTCCCGCGAATAAAGGCCTGAATAGTCCTGCGCTCTGCGGGCGCTCCAGAGCCGGGCCCAATCCTGCATCGCGCGCTCGACATCGGCCCGCAGCAGCTGAGAGGGGTCTGGGGCCTGCGGCGCCGATGCGACTCCCGAGCCCGGGCCAACCGCCTCGGTGGCTGGCGCTGCTTCCTTCGCCGCAGGCGATGTGGAGCGCACCGACTTCGCGACCGGCCGCTCGACATCGGCCTCGTCCATACGATGCAGTCCGATTCCGACGGCAGTCAGCAGCAGGAGAATTCCAGCAATCGGCAGCCAGCGCCGGCCTGGCTCACCATCGGCCTTTGCCGCGGGCAGCATCGTATTGGAGGGCTCACTTAAGCGCGCGAGACGGGTCGGCATCGAAAGTGCCTGCCAGTCTTCATCGCGCCAGAGGGCCTCGGCCTGCTGCTGAATGCCAAGGGCCTCCGCCACTGTCATGACCGCTCTCTTGCAGTAGGCGACTGTATGAAAAGAAGAGCCCTTGCCCGCTTCGATATCCAGCAGGTGGTTTTTGGCAACCCCAGTCTTGCGGCACAGGCCATCAATATCCAGCTGCTGGGCAAGTCGGGCTTCGCGGATCAGTTGCGGTATCGACATAACATCAAGACACTGAAACAGGCACTGTAGCGGCGTCTAATGACTCGACGCTGCATGCCCGGCATTATGCCTGACGCGGCCAGATGCGCTTGCCGCCGCTGTCGCGGTCAATCTCCTGCATGATGGCCTCGTGGGCCTGAAGCTCATCGTCGGTAGCGCGCCGCACGATCAGTCCTGTGGTATCGAGAGCGATTCCTGCCCCCCGTGCATCCGCATCATCTTCCGACGAAATTAACAAGGCCTCTTGGCCACGGGTCATCGCAAGATAGACCTCGGCAAGCAATCGGGCATCCAACAGCGCCCCGTGCAGCAC